>JBGTBV010000254.1:0-5268 GCA_041749185.1 Daejeonella sp.
AAACAGTTGCAGGGCTATTTGTATTTCTTTGATCAGCAACTTGCTAATTACCTGGCACAGCTTGCTAACGTGAGCAAATTGTTTTCGGTTGAACCGGATATTGAGCAAACCTATTTTACGCAACTGGCGGATGATTTTAAGGATGCGCCAGATCTGTTTGCATTTCCGGGCGAGGTGAAGCAGAACATACAGCAGGCTGCAGAAAACCCCGATACATTCGACCAGCGCAGAAACCTTTTTCTGGATCATCTCCTCTCCAGGTTTTCAGAATCATTTTTTGATTATGTGAGTATTCTCCGCAGTGTTTTCCCGGAAATCAACCGGCAGGAACTGATCAATACCAAGTTGCGCTTCCTGAAAAATTATCCCGAATACAGCAGTCGGCGTTTTGCCGCATTTAACGCCACAGATGCCAGCCAGTGGGATACGGGAAATATTAGCGGGCTGGAGAAAAGGTTGCAAAGCCTGCTCGGTTTTAATAATATCAAACGCCGCACGTTGGTCAACATTTTTCCGGTAATTATTAGCGATTCTGAAAGCGGTACAGAACAATTCAGGTTCGGGCTAATAGATAACCGTTCGGGAAATACCCTGATGGTTGGCGCAGAGAAATTGCCTTCTGCAGAAATTGCGGAAAGGGAATTGACGAAAATGCTTGATCTGGCTCAAGACCTTTCCCGTTTTAGCTTCAGGGTTAGCGATAGCAGTCAGATAATTATTGAATTGAAGGACGGCACGGGCAAAGTAATCGCTGTGGGCCAGGCGCAATTCAACGATGATGCTGAAGCAGTCGCTGGACTGGCAGTTTTGCATGATCTAGTTGCGAACAATCAAAGCGAAGAAGGAATGTTTTTGGTAGAAAATCTGTTGTTGCTGCCGGATGTGCTACCGCCTGCATCGCCACCTTCGCCTGTTGACCCATCAGTTGCCGACAGAGGTTTCATGCCCATCTGCGCCGATGAGAATTGCGATGACTGCGGCACTAACGATCCGTATTCCTTCCGCCTAAGCGTTATTCTGCCCGCTTATTCAAAACGCTTTTTGAATATTGATTTTAGGCGTTACTGCGAACGCATCATCCGGATGGAAACCCCGGCCCACTTATACCCTAAAATATGCTGGGTAAATAACGAACAGTTGCAGGAATTTGAAAAATCTTACCAGGACTGGCTGGATGTAAAATCCGGCCAGGCAAGCGATGACGATAAAACTATTTTAGAACGTTTTATAAACATCTTCAGCACCTTAAAAACAGTTTATCCGCCTGCACGGCTACAGGATTGCAGCAATATAGAAGAGCGCAGGCTTTTCCTGTTAAACCAGAACGCATTGGGAACACTTAACACATAAGACCATGAGCACCGTATTAGGAAATATCAGTAGAGACAATACCCGCTTTACGATTTTTGAGAACGACCAGGTTTTAACCGCAGACCAGCTGAACGACCTGTTCAACTATCTGGATGTGCAAACCCGGTTAACCCGCACCAGGGCCATTGGCGTGGGTATTATTTGCGGCCTTGAAATTGGAACGCTCGAAAACATGAACATTGTGGTATCAAAAGGGGCGGCCATTACTACCGATGGCGATTTGCTTCATATAGATGAGGCCCGGGAGTTTGATCAGTACGAATTGTTTGAAGATGTAAATGCGAAATACCCGTATTTCAGGGTGGAGAACGAGATGATCCCTGTTTTTGAACTTCGCAACAGCAAAGCGCCCGGTGTTATTCCCGGCAAGGAACTTTCTGCTTTTGAAGAGGTAACCGTTACCGCTTTTAAAGATTATGTCGGCGTTCTTTACCTCGAAGATTATAAAAACGACCCCGACGTGTGTACCGGAACCGATTGCGATAATAAAGGAGCCGAGGCGGCAAAAGAACTCAAGGTTTTGCTGGTACATAAAAACAGCATGAGGCTGTTGCTGCAAAGTATACCCGCTATTAATAAAAATTATTTTGCGCTGGATGATCTGAACATTCCAAGGGTAAGCGTAAAAAATACGATAGATACGTATGCGGAACTGAACGCGGCGTTTAACAATGCGCTTGTAGTAAAAGAAGATATAAAAAGCAAACTGACCAAAGCTTATCAGCAATGCAAACCAATAATTGAAGATGAGTTTGACGGCAGCGACCCAACTACGAACTGGGGCTCGTTAATTGACCAGCATTTTAATGTGGCTACCTCCATTTACGGGCAGTATGTTTATGATTTTGCCCGCGATATCAGCTTTGCCTATAATGAAATGCGGGAAACACTTTTCGCGGATAACATGATGTGCTGCCCGGATGTAAATTTGTTCCCAAAGCATGTGCTGATGGGTCTCGTAAAAACCGCTACTGCAAGCCGCATTCCTGAGACAACGGACAGACCGCCGATAATACGCCCGGTTGTGGTGAGGCCATTTGATATAAACCTATTGGGGCTCACTACTTTTAAACCACGCTTTGATATTGGTTTGCTGAAACGCCGCTTCCATCCTATTCATATTGATACAGAATACCGTCACCATTTTTACGAATCGCCGGTTTTAAACAACAAGGAAGAAAACATTTTGCAAACCCGTTTTTGCTTTACGCGGATTAATTCGCTGATCAAAAATTTTAAGGTGCCTACAGCTCAGGATCTGCAAAACTTAGAAAACCTGAAAGTTACGCCCGGCTATTTTGAAGACAAACCGCTGGGCGAACGGAGCATTCCGTTTTATTACCGCTTTGATAGCAACCTGCCGGTAAACTTGTACTGGAATTATAAAGCCAATGTCCGTAAAAAAGAAGATGAAATTTTATATTATTCGGCCGCACAATACCCGTCAAGCACCCCGGCGACATTAACCCCTTTACAATTTAATATTCTGCCATACAATTTTTTCAGGGTGGAGGGGCATATCGGCTTTAAGCATCAGGAAGCAGAAAACGCACTGAACAGGCTGATCCAGGAGAACAATTTGCCTTTTAATGTTTTAACCGTGCAGGTGGAACGCAACCCGCGGACCATACCCAGAAAGAACTGGCACTTTCCCGAAATCAATTTATATAGCGGAATTTTACGCAACAACTTTTTCGACCAGATGAACCAGGTTGATCTGGTACATGCACAGCTTAAAGCGCAGCCTGATCTGCCCGATGCGGCCAACATTAACCTTTCTATTGATAACTATTCAAACGCAAAAAGCAAGGTTCTGACCAACCAGCCCGTAACCCAGCCGGAATTTAATATCAACGCCTTTAAGGCTGATGTTCAAAGCGTGATCAATGCTACCGCTGATGTAAAAGTAAAAACCAAAAAGTTTGATTTTGCCCAAACGTCTATTCCCCATGATTTTGTCATCAACACCAACGTGATGGTCAATGCCGACCTGATTGCCGATCTGATCCTGCAAAAGGAAACCAAAAAAATAGAAGATCTGATGCTGGGCAATTTCATGAAAATAAACCCGGGCCTTGAACATGCAGGCGGCGTACTACGTGGCGGTACTTTTGTATTGGTGTACACTTCAAACGATGATGTGGTAGTGGCCGATTTTATGCTGCCCTACTATGTTCCTGATAAAGACATCGTGCCCAACCCGCCGGTTATCAAACCATTGCCCCCAATTGCCACTCCTAAAATTGATCTGCCAAAAATATTCAAGAAAGTGCCATTATATTTTGAAGATATAGATTTAAAAATTAAGGAGAAAACAGACCCCCTTGATCTAAAATTTGATGCAAAGATTAATGAAAGGTTTGCCGGGTTCGATACAAAATTTACAGAGTTTAACCAGAAGGAAGCGGCATTAAGTACCAAGTTTAATCTTTACGACACTATATTGTTAGGAAAGGTGACCAATCCGGTTAGGGTCGGCGTTGGCGACGTTGCCGTACCCAAAGGAGTTGATATCGTTCCCGGTATTGCCGTTACAGCGCCCGGGATCAGGGAGGAAGAAGTAACAGCACCCATCACAACAACTAACCCAATCTTAACCACCCCAATAGCAACTGTGCCGATAACGGTTGGCGTTGGTACCTCTGTGCCGGTTGGAGTTGGAACTACAGGCATAGTCACAACAATTCCAAGCGGTATTGGTGTTGTTATCAACCGGGCGATTACTTCCAAAATTACTGCGTTTAATAATAGGCAAACCCAATTGGAAAAACTATCTGCGAAAGCCCCGGATAGAAAAGAAAAAGAAGCGGCTCTGCTTAAAGCCGCCGAAAATCTGACCAAAGAATTGAATAAACCAGGTATTGTAGCCGATCCGAACAATGAACTTCTCGTAAAAAGCCTTCTGTCTGATATTCATACCGGCAACAGCCTCATTAGCACGAAGGATCTGGCACCTCAGGCAGATAAGTTGACCAAGCTGGCTAACAAGATTAACAATGGTTTTGGTAACAAAAAATAACCATGCCCAGCAATGTACTGATAAGGAAACAAAAGATAAGCCTGAAAACCAGTGATTCGGAGCTTGCTTTTCGTCTACGCCGTTCAATGAATGAAAGTTTGCAAGCAGAGATGAACGGGATGATGGAACGCGTTTTTGAGCGCAACGCTTCATCAGATATGTATATCAATATTGATAAATTGATCATTGATTTAGGGACTATATCTGAAAAGGATTTTGAGCAGAAGTTTATAAAATTGGTAGAACCAAAGCTGGTAAACGAACTGCAAAAGCAGTTTTACGAATATATGGACCCTGTTTATGCAGAGGATAATCAGGAGCGGGATTCTTATGGCCGTGCTGATTCCACTGCCCCCTTTTTGCTATTAAATTCTGCCGTCGAACAGGAATTAACCGCTTTGATCTCTTTTCTCGAAAAAGGCGCCTACCCCTGGTGGTATCCTAAAAATCAACAGAAAACACCTGCTGAAATATTAAGTTCCCTAATGGACGAGGGGATAGAAAACCTGCTGATTAAATTAATCAGCCTTCAAAAAAACCGGCCTTCAGAAATTGTAAACCGTTTCATCATTCGGCTTTTTATCTATTTGCCGGCAGCAAAATATGCTTTGATTATACGCAGGTTGTCCGGGCTATTCAACGACAATGCCTTAATGGCGAACGCAGAAACGGTCATTAAAAACACCGGACTTCTGGGGGCCATTTTTTCAATTCCGGAAAGGGATGTTCATAAACATCTCTTCGGCTATTTAATATTGCAAAATAATCTGGCGACTGAGAATTTCATGATCCATTTCTTTAAAAAAATCATGACTGATGAAAACCTATCTGTTGATACGATCAAGAAAAACCAACTGGTCAAACCCGATCCCGGATCG
>JBGTBV010000255.1:0-29360 GCA_041749185.1 Daejeonella sp.
AACGGCGATATTGTAAACAAGATACTTCGGGCGGGCAACAAGCACGAAAAGGAATATCTGGTTACTGTTAACAAACCAATAACCCGCGATTTTATAAAAAAGATGAGCGGCGGCGTGGCCATTCTAAATACCGTAACCCAAAAATGCAGCGTAAAGCAAGAAAACAAACAACGCTTTCGAATTATACTTACTCAGGGCCTAAACCGCCAAATAAGGCGGATGTGCGAAGTTTTAGGCTTTCACGTGCTGAAATTAAAGCGAATCCGAATTATGAATATAGATTTGAAAGGACTTAACGCCGGCCAGTGGCGATATCTCACACCCGACGAAATTGAGCAAATAAACCTGCTGGTTGCCCAATCTGTAAACACCGAAGAAGCCTCGGTAGGCGATTTTTCAGAATAACCCTACTGGATTTCTTTTATCAGGTAACTTCTGCCATTAAACTCAATACGGTTTCCAATTTTCTGGCTGATCAACTTAGCCCCTATAGGCGATGCCGCAGAAACCAAAAGATAATTCTGGCCCTCAAACTCCACCTGCCCGGCGCTGATGGCGATGTAAAAAATTCCCTGATCGGTATAAACCAAACTTCCGCTTTCTACTGCTGTAAATGCTTTCCCGGGCTGCATCCGTAACAGAAATGACTTTAGCCGTTCCGCTTCAGCAAGTTGAATGGTGTTACGGGCTATATCCTGCTGCATCATTTCCCGGCTGGTTTCATATTTATCGCCGGCGCTGCTTTTGGTATCGTCATTAGCCGATTCGCGGGAAGCCGAAATGGCAGATTTCGCGGTTCTGATCCGCTCTTCCGCGTAAGCGAGGCATAACTGGTGCAAACGAAGTTTGAGCGTATTCATACCTTTAATTTAATACCACTTCAGCAAGGTTTAATTGATTTATGCTGGCTTTAAATACAACTATTAAAAAACCGTGAGAATGCTTTGGGCGTTTTAACAGGCTGTCCGCTCTATCTTTTTGCCTCGCCCGGGGCGATACAAAAAGGATGCCGCTCCCATCCTTAACGCAGCAGAACCGTAATCGCAAGTTCCAGATTAAATTGATTTTTATAATTTGGCTCCCTGAATGGCTGAATTTTACATTTTCCTTGAGCAGGGCTTCTTTCATATTCTCGACTTATCCGGTTACGACCATATTCTTTTTCTGTTCGCGATCTGTGCAATTTACTCCGTAAAAGATTTAAAAAAACTGGTATGGATAATTTCATCCTTCACCCTTGCCCACTCCATCACGCTGGCCCTGAGCGCTTTAAATTTTCTTGTTTTAGATGTGGCATTAATTGAATTCCTTATTGCTTTCACCATATTTTTTACCTGTATTGAGAACCTGTTTTTAAGCAAATTGCATCGTTACCGGGTACTATTTTCTTTCGCTTTCGGACTCATCCACGGCTTGGGATTTTCGCGGATGTTGAAAGACCTCTTTATGGGAATGGAATTTAATTTACTCAGTACGCTGCTACCCTTTAACTTAGGTTTAGAGGGCGGGCAGCTTATCATACTTTCCATTATTTTGATACTTATTTTCCTGGCAGGCCGTGCCGGTATCAGGCCGAAAGTGATCAACTTCATCATTTCAATACCTATCGGATTGCAGGCTGTTTTTTGGATGTGGCAGCGCTGGCCGTTCAATTAGCGAGGCTTTTTAAAGGTTAGTTTCTTAGTCGGATGTACTTCTCAATATTCAACCGGTTTACTCCTGCAGCTTCTACTTTTTCAATCCCTCTCTGTACCAGTGTATCGCCGTTTATAGAAATGCTGAATTCGAAATCATTCCCTTCCCATTCGCGGGCGCTGCAATATTCCAGTTTTTCGGTATAGGTGCTGTCGGTAAAGGTATAAGGACCCCCGCCCGCAACAAAAACTGATGCAGAGTCCTTGCCTTTGCTCAGGTCGTGCTGTAAAAACGCAAAATGGCTCGCATTGATAATTTTTATGAACGAAATGTTTTTGGTGTAATCGGTCACCGTAGTATCTCCATTTTCAATCAAAGTTCCGGAAAGCAGCTTCCAGCTACCTTGAATGTTGTTTGTGCCCTGATTAGACCCACAGGATGAAAAAATCGCGAAAGCGAAAACCCCGCAAAAAAGTAATTTCATTTTTTGATGATTTAGTTGAAGTTAGAAACTTTGCTTTACACCGGGGTTGTAAAACAAATAAAGCTACTATTTTTAATGAATACAATGTCTGATGCGCCTCGTTAAGCCGGGTTTTATTAAACATTCCCGGCGGTAGTCGGTTCCATAAAAATGAAGCTTATTAAACATCCAAACCTGCTTTTTTTCTTACTTATTTTCAGTTGCGTGCTGATGAGCATGTGCAGTCCGCAGCAAACCGCAGTAGAAAAGCTGGCAGATCTGGAACGGATAAATAAACTGCTAAAAAGTCGGATGTTTCGGTTTACCCCGCAAACCGTTCAGCCCCAACGGGGCGCCGCATTCCCTGTTAACAGCTTTTCTTTTGATTTGTATGGCGATTCTTTAGTTTCATACCTGCCCTATTTCGGCGAAGCGCAAATGCCGCAAATTAATCCCAGCCGGGGCCCGCTTGATTTTACAACTGGCAACTTTAGCTACAGCAGTAAGCCAGGTAAAAAAGGCAATAGTCGAATCACCATCGTGATGAATGACCCGTTGCTGGATGCGCAGGAATTTTTTCTCACGGTTTCTTCCGGAGGTTTTACCAATATGCGTGTTCGGTTTAGCGGTCGGCAGGCTATCTCATTTAATGGCGAAATTACTGCCTTGCCCGCCAAACGGTAGCATAACGAACGGTTCGAACCGGACTTTAAAAAACAATTATCCCTTTGCTGGCTGGGCTGGCCTTACTTCAATTTTGCTTGGCAGTGTTCGGGGGTTCATCTGCAGAAGATCTGCAACCAACTGCCCGATATCTTCGGGCTGTATCTTCCAGGCGTCGGCGTCTGAGGGCGTGTGATCTGCAAAGTGGGTGGCCACCGAGCCGGGCATGATGGTAGTAACTTTGATGCCGTGCTTGCGGAGATCAAGCATAATGGCCTGGGAAAAACCCACCAGTCCGAATTTACTTGCATTGTACGCTGCCCCGTTTTCAAAAAAGTTGGCGCCTGCTAAGCTGGCAATAGTGATAATATATCCTTTCGATTGCTTTAACGCTTCGATACCCGATTTAACGGTATTGAAAACGCCGGTGAGGTTGGTATCAATTGTGCTTTTCCATTCCTCCTCCGTTAAATCTGCGATAGCTGCGAAATGCCCGATTCCTGCATTGGCTACCACCACGTCTAATTGTCCAAAATGATCAAGCGCTTTTTGAACCGCCTGTTGTTCTGATGCAAGTGAACTCACGTCAGACTCAATTGCAAGAACTTTAGACGAGTCGGTGCTTAGTAATTGGGCTGCCTCGCGGGCCGAACCGATGCTCCGGCTGGTAATGGCCACACGCAAGCCCAATTTTAACAAGGCCTCCGCAATACCAAACCCTATACCTTTACTTCCGCCTGTTATGTAGGCCACTTTATTTCTGAGATTGTTTTCCATCGTGCTTAATTTTTTTCTGATTATCCGTTCAGGGTTTGCATTTGTAACACTATTTGTGAAATACTGTTTTTGGTTACTATAAAACTGCAAAGGCAGGCAACAATAGCCTGCTCAATTAAGCATATTTACATACTTTGCGTTTTATAAAAACCAATATTCATGTTAAAAATCGGAATGATCGGATTGGGCGATATCGCCGCAAAGGCTTACCTGCCGGTTCTTAGTATGCGAGAGGGAATAGATATTCATCTTTCGTCGCGAAACCGGGAGAAACTGGAAGTATTAGGGAACAAATATCGCATCTCAAATCTTCATAACGACTTAGACTCGCTGATGGCAAGCGGGATAAAGGCAGCATTTGTGCATTCTTCTACACTTTCGCATTTTGAGATTGTGAAAAAACTATTGGAGAACGGCGTTCACGTGTTTGTAGATAAGCCCATCACGCTTGATGAGCCCTCGGCAGCCATCTTGTTTGACATCGCCAAAGCTAACAACCTGATTTTAATGGTTGGTTTTAACCGCCGCTACGCACCGGTTTACCGCGAACTGCATGGTATGAAGGATATTACCCTGATCATAATGCAGAAAAACCGGCAGGCCTTGCCCTGCGATTTACGCACGTTCATTTTTGATGATTTTATTCACGTGGTAGATACGCTTTGCTACCTGTTCCCCCATCCGATTGAGCACCTGAGGGTGAATGGCATCCGGAAAAATGATACGCTACACCAGGTGGTTATTCAATACATCGCGGCTAATGGCGCTACCGCCATCGGAGTAATGAACCGCGATACGGGCACCACCGAAGAGCGGGTTGAAGTTTTCAACGCCGACGAAAAGCGGGTAGTTACAAACGTTTCGGAAATAAGTATTCAGACAAATGGAAACGCCTCAATTTTGGGAGCTGATAACTGGGAGCCCACACTGCATAAAAGGGGATTTTACCAGATGGCAGATGATTTTTTAGACGCGGTTAGTAATGGCATAACGCCAGAAGTGACAGCAGTCCAGGCCATGTCAACGCAGCGAATTTGTGAGCAAATTGTGCAAATGCTGCAATCAGAACAATAGCGGGAGTTTACACATGATTAAATCAAATCAATCGGGCGGCGGCTGCTGGCTTTCATTAATTTAAATTTGCTGGGTGTAATTCCGGTGGTGTTTTTAAACTGCGCCGACAAATGGGCGGTGCTGCTGTAGCCCATATCCAGGGCAATTTCATTCAAATTCAGTTCGCCATATTCCAGCAATTCTTTTACTTTTTCTATTTTCTGATTGATGATGTACTTTTCAATTGTAATATCTTCCGACTCGGAAAACAGGCTGCTGAGGTATGGATAATCGCGATTTAATTTAGCGGCGATGTAGTCTGAATAATTCGTTTTAATATCACCGGCAGGCGTATGATGGATCATCGTGATAATCACGTTTTTGATGCGTTCCACCAACTGTTTGCGCTTTTCGTCAATCAATTCAAAACCAACCAGTTTTAAAGCCGAACGTACTTTGGTTAATTGTGTATCGTCTGGCGTTCCGGCTATATCTACCTGCCCCAAAACTGATGAATTGACTGTAATGCCCAGATTATTAAGTTGCTGGGTTACTACCATGTTGCAACGATCGCAGACCATATTTTTTATAAAAAGCAGCATGCGTTAAAGCTACTCAATTTGCGTGAATAGGTTCGGCCCTATAACCTGCCTGTTTTACTTTACTGATTAACGTAGAAACAGAAATATCTTCTGCATTCACCGTCAGGATTTTATCCGGCGAATCTGTATTCACTTCCCAATTCTTAATTTCATCAACGTTGTTGAGGTAGGGCGACACGGCCGAAATACAACCTGCGCACTTAATGTTGGTTTTAAATTTTATCGTTCTCATGTTCTAATATTTAATTAGCTTATACTGATCGGTTGAAGGTTTTCGGGATCTAAGTTCGCCGGAAAAGATAACGGCACGGGCACAGAAGCACATTGAAAATTGCGATCAGGAGCTGATTTTTTCGCTTTCGCGATTTTGGCTGCCGCCCCTTAAGAAAACCCTGGTAATTTTTTAATGGATATTGTACATACTACACTCAAATACTATTTAAGTTTTTGCCATTTTAACAATAAACTATTTCCAACAACCGATACCGAGCTTAAGGCCATTGCGGCACCCGCTAACATGGGGTTAAGCAAAAATCCGTTAAAGGGATAAAGAATACCTGCCGCAAGCGGGATACCCACCAGATTGTAAATAAATGCCCAGAACAGATTCTGCTTTACCGTGCGCACCGTAAGTTTTGACAACTGAAGCGCCTGGGAAATTTTACCAAGATCTGAAGTTATGAGCGTAATCTTCGCTACATCCATAGCAATATCTGAGCCCTGGCCCATCGCAATGGAAACGTCTGCCTGCGCCATCGCCTGACTGTCGTTTATTCCATCGCCAACCATCGCTACTACCTTGCCTTCCTGCTGAAGTTTCTTTACGAAATCTTGTTTATCCTGCGGCAACAGTTCGGCTTTGAAATGGCTTATACCCACCCCCCGCGATACCGCCGCCGCTGTTTCCTGATTATCGCCGGTGAGCATGTATACGTCAATATCCTGGTCTAACAGTCTGGCAACAGCGTGCTTCGAACTTTCTTTAATCCGGTCGGAGATGGCAACAACAGCCAGCAGCCGATTGGCAGTTGAGAAATAGATAACCGTTTTAGCCTGCTCGTATAAAGTTTTTATTTTAGAACTTAAGCCCGGCGGGATAGCAATCTCATTTTCAATCATCAGCGTTCTGCTTCCAGCCAAATAAGTGGTATCAGCAAAAGCGGCCTTTACTCCTTTTCCGGTAATACTTTCAAAACCGCTCAATTCTGCCGACCGTTGATCATCAGCTTTTAAGTGCTCTACAACGGCATCGGCCAGCGGGTGTTCAGATTTACTTTCGAGAGAAAAAAGAATGGACTTTAACAATCTTTCGTCAGGATTTTCATCAGCCCAAATTAAGTCGGTAACTACTGGTTTGCCTTCGGTAATGGTGCCGGTTTTATCCAACACCACAACATTCACTTTCTGCCCCGATTCAAGGCTGTCGGCATCCTTAATTAAGATTCCGTTCTCGGCTCCTTTACCTATTCCAACCATAATGGCTGTTGGTGTTGCCAGGCCTAATGCGCAGGGGCAGGCAATTACTAAAACGGTGACCATAGCCAATAGTCCGTGCGTAAGGGAATTTTCTCCACCGAAAACAAGCCATGCTATAAGGCTCAAAACAGAGATACCGATAACGATGGGCACAAAAATTCCGGCGATTTTATCCACGAGCTTTTGCACCGGCGCTTTAGATCCCTGCGCCTCCTGAACCATTTTGATAATCTGCGCCAGCATCGTTTCGCCGCCAATTTTTTGTGCGGTAAACCTGAAACTTCCTTTCTGATTAATGGTCCCGGCAAATACTTTATCGCCCGGTTGCTTGGCCACGGGCAAAGGCTCGCCGCTAAGCATGCTTTCGTCTACAAAAGAACTTCCAACAGAAACGGCACCATCAACGGCTACTTTTTCGCCCGGCTTCACTACAATTTCCTGTCCCGGAACTACGTCTTCAATCAAAATCTCCCGCTCTGCACCGTTATCAACAATACGCACCGTTTTTGCCTGCAACCCGATTAACTTTTTTATTGAGGCAGAGGTGCTGGATTTTGCCCGTTCTTCTAATAGTTTGCCCAGCATAATAAAGACTATTACAACTGCCGCCGCCTCAAAATATACATGTGCCTCTAAGCCCTGCCGTTCCCAAAACCCCGGATAAATGGTGTTAAACACGCTAAACAACCAGGCTATGCCGGTGCTTAAGGCAACCAGGGTATCCATATTTGCTTTGCCAGCTAAGAGCTGTTTCCAGGCATTGATAAAGAATCCCCGACCGAAATAGAAGATTACCGGCGCTGAAAGTGCGAGCATAATCCAATTGGCGTAAGCTATATCCATAAACAACATCGCGATAAGCACAACCGGAAGGGTTAGAATGGCTGCGAATATCGTTTTGCGCTTTAACTCCAGGTAGCTTTGCTTCTGCAATTCTTCCTGCTTCCCGCCGGGATTTGTTTCATCAATTATCAGGTCGTAGCCAATGCTTTGAATCGTTTTCTGAAGATCCTCTAACGCTAAAGAAGTCTGATTATAAGTAATTTTTAAGGACTGACTGGCGTAATTAACGGCGGCACTAATAACGCCGGGCTGCGCTGCCGCCATGCTTTCTACGCTGCCTGCGCAGGATGCGCAACTCATGCCGGTAACCGGAAGTGTTATTGTTTTATTTTTAGTTTCCATTTTGATAAATGAGCATTGGCTGTTGATGAGTACAAATTTAGCGTTTGGCGATTGAGCCATTTTATATCATTCTAACTAAGATTTACAAAATTTTTCAGCGTAAATATTATCGGCAAAACAAACCGCGTTAGAATTGATTGTTTTAAAAAAGCTGACACTTTTAATTATGGAAACACAGTCAAAAAATAAATTTGCCGAGTTGATAAAAGGTGATAAACCGGTTCTGGTAGATTTTTCTGCAGAATGGTGCGGCCCCTGCAAAGTGATGGCGCCGATGCTAGACGAACTGAAGAAAAAGCTCGGAGATAAAGCAATTGTTCTCAAGGTTGATGTTGACAAAAATCCGGCGGCTTCGAAGGCTTACAATATATCGGGCGTTCCTACCCTAATTCTGTTTAAAAACGGCCAAATTAAATGGCGGCAATCTGGTGTGGTGCCGGTTGCGCAGTTAGAACAGGTAATTTCCGGCCATATAGCTTAGGTCCCTAGTCCAAAGAAACCCAATTTTTTATAATTCAGCTGCCTACCGGATATCAAAGCTTTGCATAAACTGCAAAAAATCCGGATGGTTGTAGTCTGCCAGACCGGTATGATGGAATACAATTTTACCCTGCGGCGATACAACCAGCGTGGTGGGTAGGTTTCCGTCAAACATCTCTACCGGTATAGAGGATGCTGCTGTGTAAACCGGAAGATCGAATTTCTTTCTTTTCATAAATTTTTGCGCTGACAGTGGTTTTCCGTCCGCATCAATCATTATAAAAAGAATGTTTTTATTATCCTTCAATTTAGAATGTAGCTTGTTTATCGACGGCATCTCTGCCCTGCAGGGAGGGCACCAGGTGGTCCAAAAGTTAATAAAAAGAAGCTTACCGCGTTGATCTGCCAGTTGGATTTCCTTGCCCCGAGCATCTCTCAGGGTAACTCCGGCCGGCACTTTCCAGGTGTTGTTAGTCATGCCTTCAGCCCGTTGGGTTTCAATATTGGCTTTATACAAGCCCGTTTTCATCAGTCCACGCATCAAATATGTGCGGGCATCCGCATTCAAATACAGGGTACCCAATAATATCATGGTAATAATGAACCCGAAATTTGACTTAATAATGTGAGGATATTTCATGCGGATAGATGGCGTTGCCGCAAATATAATTAAATTTGAACGTCAGTCTGCTTTTACGCCTGCCGGGTGTATCAGGCTGTATTTTTAAACAATTACATAAATCCAATAAATAAAATGATGATGAGAAAATTAATGTTTTATGTTGCTTTGTCGGCACCTTTATTTTTAGCCGCCTGTGGCGGAAACCAAACTGCTGAATCTGAAAACGCAGACATGGCTGATTCTATGTCCGCCACACTTCCTGACGTGGCTGAATCAACAGCCGCGGTTTCAAACACGGTTGAGCTAACAGCCAATGACCAGATGAAGTTCAGCACTACCGAAATCCGGGTTAAGGCCGGAGAAGAGGTAACCTTAACTTTAAAAAATGTGGGAACTATGGCCAAAGAGGCGATGGGCCACAATTTTCTATTGTTGGGCAACGGGACAGACATTCAGGCTTTCGCGATGAAGGCAATGGTTGCCAACGATTCAGACTACATTCCGGCCGGGATGGAATCTTCAATTTTAAAGCATACAAAATTGTTGGGGCCCGGAGAATCAGATACCATTACTTTTACCGTGCCTGCCGGTTCTTATGATTTTATTTGCAGCTTTCCCGGTCATTATGCAACCATGCAGGGTAAGTTAATTGCAGAGTAAATTTAACCTGACAAATTTTAGGGCCGGGAAATTTTTTCCGGCCTTATTCTTTTAGAGCGGGCAAGGTCTCAAAAAACCGCTCGCTAAAATTAACCAGAAAAAGTTCTTTGCTGCTTCGGGTAACGGCGGTATACAGCCACCTCAAAAATTCGGTGTTCAGCATTTCATCGGTTAAGTAACCCTGGTCTATAAATACGGCATCCCACTGCCCTCCCTGGGCTTTATGGCAGGTAACGGCAAATGCAAATTTAATTTGCAGGGCATTGTAAAAGGGGTCGCTTTTAAGGCTTTCCATCCGTAATCTTCTTTCGGGAATGTGCTGATAATCGGCCAGCACCTCCTGATAAAGCCGCTTGCTTTCGGTTAGCCCGAGGTTGGGCGTATCCGCGTAAAGCGTATCTAAAAGCACTTTGCAGGTAAGGGGTTCGTTATCCGGGTAGTCGGTTAACTCCAAGACCACATCTGCAAAGCGAAATCCATATCGCTCGTGCACGTTTCGCACTTTTTTCACCCTGCCGATATCGCCGTTGGCTATAAAAGAACCGTTGCTCTCTTCGTCGCTCAACCAGAAGTAATTGTTGCGTACCACCATAATAAAATCGCCGCCGGTTAGCTCTTCTTCGCGGTAAAGTATACGGTTTCTTATATTCTGATTGTAGGCATTTGCGTTTTTATTAGAACGGCAAATAACCAGCGTGTTTTCCATGCCGAATTTGGAGTACGCATAATTAAGGCCTTCGATCAGCTTCTCGCCTGTCATCCGGAAAATATCCGCAAAGCCCTTTACTTCTATTTTAGGGAAATCTTCGGTTTCTGTTCTGATCAGTTCGCGTAGCCGGGTAGCGTTCAATAAAATACCGGAAGCTTTCTCCTGGCGCACCACATCTGTTAACTCGTAAGTAAAAATGGTTAAACCGAACTGCTGCTCCATAAATTTCAGGTTCAACGCCAAACTTTCATCAGCACCTACAGGAGGCAGTTGTGCGGTATCGCCAACCAGCATCAGGCGGCAATTTTTACCGTTGTAAACATACTTCACCAGATCCTGCAGCAGACTGTTCCGGCTAAATTCTCCGGCCTGGGCCGATATCATTGACGCCTCGTCAACTATAAAAATCGTGTTTACCGATAAATTTGCACCCAATACAAAATTCATTTCCGGACTGGCCGCCTCTTTTTTCCGGTAAATTTTTTTGTGAATGGTGAACGCATTTCGGCCCGAATATGCGCCCATTACCTTTGCAGCCCTTCCCGTTGGTGCCAGCAAAACAGATTTTAATTTGAGTTGGGGCAGCACTTTTACCAATGCACTTATCAGTGTCGTTTTACCGGTTCCGGCATAACCTTTCAACAGAAAACATTCATCGCCGTTTACGGTAGCCAAAAAATGATCAAGCTTTTTAAAAACCGACATTTGCTGGGCGGTAGGCGTTCTACCAAACTGTTGCTCTAACTGCAAATAGATGGGCTGCATGGCGCAAATTTGCACAATCGAAATTACAAAATGGCCAGGCGCCTGCCGGCGAAGTAAAGGCGGCAATATTAATTCGGCTATATTGCCCCGGAAATTTTATTTTTGTTGCTGATGATGAACAACCCGATCCGTTTTACAGATGCGCATTTTTTGCCTCAGAAATCTGTTCACTGCCACTTGCTTATTCATTTAGATACTGATTCATACAGTTACGCTATTGTTGATCAGGCTGAGAACAGATTGTATGCCCTGGTAAAGAAACACTATAATCTGGGCATCGACAGCTTCAACATCCTGAACCGGTTTTCTAATTTGCAACAAGAAAATGAACACATCAATCTGGCATACAGCCAGATTAAAATAAGTGTTAACACAGGGGCATTCACCTTTATACCGGATGCGCTTTTCGCGGCCGAGAATCTGCCTCAATACAGCGCATTTACCGGGGCATCGCCAGACTCAACCATATTAAATACCTACATTTCATCTGCGGGTATTAACAACATTGTAGCCCTGGAGACCGAGCTGACAGACACATTAACGAATACGTTTGATAAGCCCTTGGTGTTAAACCAGGCAAATCCCTTCATAGCCGGAATATTCGCTCTGGCCGGGCCGGGTAGCAGATCTGGGTTTTTCATCAATTTTAACCACCATGGCTTTGAAGCTGCGCTGATTGATGATCAGAAACTCAAGTTTTACAATAGCTTCGAAATTACTGCTACAGAAGATTTCAATTATTTTCTATTGAACATGATTACGCAGCTTAGCCTTGATCCTGAAAAACAGCTTACCGTTTCCGGAGCTATTGATAGCGATGACAAACTATATGAAATACTTCAAAAATATTTCGGGCAGATTATTTTTGCCGAGCCTGAACGCCCTGATAATTTTTCTGAATCAGGATTGAAGCTGCATCAACATTTTTCGTTGCTGAGCTTAGACCTATGCGAATAATTGGCGGAAGGCTAAAGGGAAGGCGGATTTATCCTCCGGCGAACCTCCCGGTGCGGCCAACTACCGATGTAGCCAAAGAAGCGCTCTTTAACATTCTACAAAACAGGCTCCATCTGGAAAATATCCGGGTGCTTGATCTCTTCAGCGGCACGGGCAACCTTTCTTTGGAATTCGCATCCCGGGGTGCCGCAGAAGTGCTCGCCGTAGACCGTGATTTCGCCTGCTACAACTACCTTAAAAAAACTGCCCGCGAATGGCAACTGGAAAACATCAAAACTTTTAAAGCAGATGTGTTCAAATTCCTCGACCTTGAAACTGAGCCATTTGATCTGATATTTGCCGATCCGCCGTATGACTTGCCGGGAATACCCGAAATCGCAAAAAAAATATTTGACAAAGTCTTGCTTAAACCCGGCGGCCTCTTAATTATTGAACATCCCAGCATGAAAAAATTAGATAACCATCCCAATTTTGAAGATCAGCGGATTTATGGTTCATCATCGTTCAGTTTTTTTTCTTAACCGCTTAAACATTTGCGCAGTTTCTCATTTGCACATCTGCACTTTATTCTATTACCTTTAAATTTAATGAAAACGCAAGTGCGATACATTCTATGAAAATCTGCTATTCCATTTGCTATATCTCAATACTCAAATCTCAATAATTCTCTAATGAAAATAGCCCTCTTTCCAGGCTCGTTTGATCCGGTAACCAAAGCACATGTTGATATTTTAAACCGGTCTGTTTCGCTGTTTGATAAGGTGATTATCGGTATTGGTTTGAACAGCACGAAGCCGCCTTTTTTGGATGCCGCAGTTCGTCAGCGGATGTTGGAAGCCGTTTTCGCAGATAAGCCATCGGTAGAAGTAACTACGTACGAGGGACTTACTGTTGAATTTTGCAAAAAAATTAACGCTTCTTACATGATCCGCGGGATACGAACCGTGTCTGACTTTGAATACGAAAAAGCCATTGCCCAAATGAACCATGCGCTGATGCCCGGGGTAGAAAGCATTTTTATTGTAAGCAAGCCGGGATATTCTTCTATCAGTTCTACCATCGTAAGGGATATCTTAAGAAACGGTGGGGATGTGAGCCAGTTTATACCGAAAGAAGCCCGAGCGTTTTTGTAGAATTTACGCTGATCGTTATCGCTTAGCCAGGCGCATGCCATTCAAGTTAAATGTTTAGAGTTCATTTTTGAAAAAGGCCCACTGCAGAACTTTAATAAACCCGATAGAACCTGAAAGCCTCTAAAGCCGGAGGCTTGAGAGCTTGAAATGAATAGCGGGACTGATGACACCGAAAAGCACAGGAATTTGCTTTTTCAAACCCATTTCAACTTTTCCTCTATCCTACCGGTTCAGCTAAACCTCAATCCTGGCAATCACATCTAAAATAAGCGGATAGGTGTTCTGCTTTACGATGCCAAAGTCGCCAGGGGCGAGCCAGCGTGCCTCAGTAATATCTTCTTCAAGTTGCGGGGTGAGTTCCGGCTGATTGTCTGCCCGCATGAGGTACCAGGTGGTTTTTTTCAAAACAGTTTCAAAACCCATCTCATAAATGTGGTAGGTTTCCAACAGCTTCTCGTTCAGACTGGTTACTTTGATGCCGCACTCCTCCTCAACCTCCCTTACTGCGGCCGTTTTGGTTTTCTCTCCCCGGTCTATTTTCCCTTTTGGCAAATCCCAGCAACCTTTACGGAAAATAAACAAATACCGGTTTTCTTCGTTGCTTACAACACCGCCGGCAGCCTTTATAAAGGTTAACGATCGCTTTATTTTCTTGAACAATGTTTTCGCATTGTCGGTTATCAGAAAATAAACAGCGGGCCGGATGTTACCAATCAATTGCTGATAAAACGTTGAAAAATCAAAGTTCTCCGCGTCAATTTCCTGGTAAGTTTCGAAGCCCGAATCTTCCTTTTCGGCGATGATTAAAGAAGTTTGGTTGATATATATTTGATAAATTTGCCCTATGAGTAACAAGAATGAGATTGAACTGAAAGTAGCTGAATTTTTGTTGCAAATTAAGGCAATTAAATTACAACCAAACAATCCTTTTACCTGGGCTTCGGGCTGGAAATCGCCCATTTATTGCGATAACCGCATCACGCTGTCGCACCCGCAGATCCGTACATATATTCGTCAGAAACTAGCTTCATTGGTGCAGGAAGAGTTTGGTTCAGTAACCGTAATTGCCGGGGTTGCCACAGCCGGAATTCCGCAGGGTGTACTGGTGGCCCAGGAATTGGGCTTGCCATTTATTTATGTGCGCCCTGCCGCAAAAGAACATGGCCGTGGCAACCTGATTGAAGGAGAATTTTCTGAAGGTCAGCGGGTGGTAGTGGTAGAAGATCTGATCTCTACCGGCAAAAGTAGTTTGAACGCCGTTGCGGCCCTGCGCAACGCGGGTTTAGAGGTTGCCGGAATGGTGGGCATTTTTGATTACGGATTTGACACCGCTAAAGAAAACTTCGCCAATGCCAAATGCCGGTTTTCTACCCTCTGCAATTACAATTCATTAATAAATTATGCGGCAGACAATAGTTTTATTTCTGATGAAGAATTGAAATTGCTGCGTAACTGGCGGGAAAATCCAGCCGAATGGGGAACGACCCTCGAAAATTTAGCCCGATAATAAAATGACAATTATAGAAAGTAAAGTAACTGTTGATCGGGCTCCCGCACAGGTGTACGATTTTCTTGCCGACCTGAACAATCATCAGCAGCTAATGCCCGATAACATTTACAACTGGTCTTCTACTACCAACGAAGCACGTTTCACCATACAGAACATGGCCAAACTGGCGCTCAAAGTTTCTTCGAGAACCGAGAACCAGGAGATCATCATCATCCCATCAGAAGAGGCGCCGTTTCCGGTTGAGCTTAAATGGAGCCTCCATGACGCAGGCGATGGTAAAACAGAAGTAGTTCACACAATTTCTGCCGAGCTGAATATGATGATGAAAATGCTGGCTTCCGGTCCCCTGCAAAAATTAGCCGATCACCAAACCGAAAAGTTGAAAAGCATTTAAAATCAAAGTTCCGGAACTCATGCTTCAAATAGCAGAGGTGTATGATATTTATGCTCTGGCAATTATTTGTAATGGTTGATTTTTTAGAAAAGCAGATTTTGCGCTTCGATTGAAGTTAGCCCCGCTATCCGTTTCAAATTCTTGCCAAACTGATATCTGTAAACTCATTCGTGATAACTGATCTAAATGCATGGTTAAAAATCTCATACTGATCCAATGCAAAGATAAAATTGGTTTGGTAGCGCTCATATCGCGTATTCTGGCAAATCACAATCTCAACATTACAGCTATGCGTGAGTTTGTTGATGAGCGGTCTTCCACGTTCTTTACCCGTATTGAATGCTCCGGAGATTTGCCTTCTGCCGCCGAACTCAGGTTAGAACTGGAGAATAAATTGCCGGTAAATTCTTTGATCCGGATCAATCCAAAACAGGAAAAGAAAATTGCCATTTTAGTTACCAAAGAATACCATTGCCTGGCCGATACGTTAACGCGGCACTTTTTCAACACCTTAAACGCCGAAGTATGTTGTGTGATTGGAAATCACAATACCCTCGAAGCTTTCACCAGGCAGTTCGGTATTCCCTTTTATTATGTCACTCACGAAAATAAATCAAAGTCGGAATTTGAAGCGGAAATCATAAAAATAATCAACGCTCACCAACCCGACTGCCTGGTACTTTCAAAGTTTATGCGAATCCTTTCTCCCGAATTCATTGAGCGCTATCAAAACCAGATCGTCAATATCCATCATTCATTTCTGCCCGCGTTCGTCGGTGCAAACCCGTATAAGCAGGCGTACGAACGAGGCGTAAAAATCATTGGGGCCACGGCTCATTTTGTAACCAACAATCTGGATGAAGGACCTATTATTTTCCAGCAAACTATTCCGGTGAACCATTCTTTCACTGTAAAAGATATGATGGTTGCCGGAAAAGAAGTGGAAAAAGCGGTTTTAGCCAAAGCGCTACAGATGCTCCTTCAGGATCGCGTTTTTATAGCGGGAAATAAGACGATATTATTTGAATAGTTACGAGAAAAACCCTGTTTGCTGATCCTAACCCGGGATGGATTAATTTTTAACCGTTCAACTTCATGGTCAGGGTTATCAAGCTTATCAGGTGCGTTAACGATGGAGCGGCATCCCCGCCTGAACGCCTGCCTAACCGGACAGGCAGGGACGGGCAGGCTTTTCGGCTTTTTCGGCCAAAAAGATATAGGTTACAGCATGTTAAAACGTTCAAATTAACTTCAATTAATTGATCATCTGACCCAGGTTTGTAAATATAAGCCGGTCATTTCGTCACCCAAAAAGCAAATCATTACGACAAATTTTCAGCTTCTACCAATCAAAACCGACTGGCAATTGTTTTGATTGCAAATTGCTACCATGAATTTGAACAACTTTACAATCAAAGCACAAGAGGCCATTCAAAAAGCTTCTGAAATTGCTGCCGGAAACCAGCAGCAGGCCATAGGAACTGCACATATTTTAAAAGGCTTATTAACGGTTGACGAGAATGTGATCAGCTATCTGTTAAAAAAGCTAAACGTAAACGTTAACCGGATCAACTCCGTGTTAGATGCACAAATTGAAAGTTTTCCAAAAGTTAGCGGAAGCGATATTTATCTTTCCTCATCGGCCAATACGGCCATTCAAAAAGCGCAAACTTTTCTAAAAGAATTTAAAGACGAGTTTGTATCTGTTGAGCACATTCTATTGGGGATTTTGGCTTCGGGCGATAAAGTCAGTTCCATTCTCAAAGATTCGGGCGTAAATGAAAAAGACCTTAAAAAAGCCATTACCGAATTAAGGGGAAACAGTCGCGTGACCGATCAGAATGCCGAAGCCACCTACAACGCCCTGAATAAGTACGCGAGAAATTTGAACGAGTTCGCCGAATCGGGAAAGCTTGATCCGGTTATCGGCCGGGATGAAGAAATCCGCCGGGTGATCCAGATTTTATCCCGGCGAACCAAAAACAATCCAATACTCATCGGTGAACCCGGCGTTGGTAAAACCGCTATTGCGGAAGGAATTGCCTTTAGAATAATTAAAGGCGACGTGCCCGAAAACCTGAAGAGCAAAACGGTTTATTCGTTAGATATGGGGGCACTCATCGCGGGAGCTAAATACAAAGGCGAATTTGAGGAACGTTTAAAAGCGGTTATTAAAGAGGTTACGCAAAGCGACGGAGAAATTGTGCTGTTTATAGACGAGATACACACCCTTGTTGGTGCGGGCGGCGGCGAAGGTGCCATGGATGCGGCCAATATTTTAAAACCCGCCCTTGCCCGCGGCGAACTACGGGCGATCGGTGCCACCACGCTAAATGAATACCAAAAATATGTGGAGAAAGACAAAGCACTGGAACGTCGTTTTCAAAAAGTGATGGTAGAGGAACCCGATACGCAGGATGCTATTTCCATTCTTCGCGGATTGAAAGAACGTTATGAAACGCATCACAAGGTGCGCATCAGGGATGAAGCCATTATTGCGGCCGTAGAACTTTCGCAACGGTATATCTCTGACCGATTTCTTCCCGATAAGGCGATTGATTTAATGGATGAAGCCGCTTCAAAGCTTCGCCTTGAAATGGATTCGGTGCCCGAAGTGGTGGATGAACTGAACCGTAAGATCATGCAGTTGGAAATTGAACGGGAAGCTATTAAACGGGAAAATGACGCTAAAAAAGTAGCGGACCTGAGCGAAGAAATTGCCAACCTTTCAAACGACCGCGATTCTTTGCGTGCCAAATGGCAGGGCGAAAAAGATCTGGTTGATGGCATCAACAGCAAAATAGAGCAAATTGAAAACTTTAAGCTGGAAGCGGAGCAGGCAGAACGTGCCGGCGATTATGGTAAAGTGGCCGAACTTCGTTACGGAAAAATTAAAGAAGCCCAGGACGAAGTAGAAAGGCTAAAAAATAATCTGCAGGAACCCCAGCTTGACAGCCGCATGTTAAAAGAGGAAGTGACCGCCGAAGATATTGCCGGCGTAGTTTCCCGATGGACAGGCATCCCGGTAAATAAAATGATCCAGAGCGAACGCGAAAAACTGCTGAACCTGGAAGAGGAGTTACACAAACGCATCGCCGGTCAGCATGAAGCGATTGAAGCCATTTCTGATGCGATACGTCGCTCCCGGGCGGGCTTGCAGGATAAGCGGAAACCCATTGGTTCCTTTATTTTCCTGGGTACAACCGGAGTTGGAAAAACCGAGCTGGCCAAAGCACTTGCTGAGTTTCTTTTTAACGATGAACATTCTATGGTGCGCATAGATATGAGCGAATATCAGGAAAGGCATTCTGTTTCCAGATTAATTGGTGCTCCTCCGGGTTATGTGGGTTATGATGAAGGTGGACAGTTAACCGAAGCGGTACGGCGTAAACCCTATTCGGTTATTTTGTTGGATGAAATAGAAAAAGCACATCCCGACGTGTTTAATATTCTGTTGCAGGTGTTGGATGACGGTCGCTTAACCGATAATAAAGGACGTTTGGTTAATTTTAAAAATACCATCATCATCATGACTTCCAATATCGGTTCGCACCTGATTCAGGAAAACTTTAAAGATCTGGATGATGAAAATCGCGAAAGCATTGTAGCGAAAACCAAAAACGAACTGTTTGAGCTGCTTAAACAAACGATCAGGCCGGAGTTTTTAAACCGGATTGACGAACTGATTATGTTTACCCCCCTTAACCGCGATGAATTACGCGATATTGTATCGCTTCAGTTTAAAGGCGTGCAAAATACATTAGCCGAAATGGGAATCCAAATTGAAGCTTCGGGAGAAGCTTTAGACTGGCTGGCACAGTTGGGTTACGATCCGCAGTTTGGCGCCCGGCCTTTAAAACGGGTGATACAAAAACGCATTTTGAACGAGCTGTCAAAAAGCATTCTTTCTGGCAAAGTAGATAAAGAAAGTAAAATTAAACTGGATGTTTTTGATAACCAGTTTGTGTTTATGAATGGGGCAACCGAAAAGGAAATTGACAAAGAGAGTTACAAAACCGGGGCTGTTTAAATATTTAAGCAGGTTTAAATTCCACCCGTTCTGGCTATTTTGTATTGAGCAGAAAAGCCGGTATCCAATTATTTAATAAACCCGCTCGCATTTTAGAATAAACCCAACTGCCCTTTATCGTCCATATCCAGATCATCCGGGTTGGTGATTTCAAAATCTATTTTACGGGCCGGTTTTGTTTCCCCGGGCGGCGTTAACGGCTCATCAGGCGAAGAACCTGCTATCGGTTGTTCTTCCTCGTCGGGGATGTCAACAGCCAGCGAAGATTTTTCTGAAGCCATGTGTTTTGAGCCGCCCTCATGGTCGTCGTAAACTTCGGCAATGGGTCCAGATGCACTTTCTGGCGGCAACTCAGGTTCGTTCGGAACTGGAATTTCGTCAGTAACCTCGGGCTTAGCTTCCTCTATTAATTCGATGTTCGCAATTTCATGCGGACTGAGGCGGTTTCCCATCGCTTTCATCCCCTTAACGTCAATGGCGTCGGCCAAATTTATTTCCAGATCTTCGGCGGTTTGAGTTTTGCCCTTCAGTTGCTTCATCTTTACCACCGGGGTTTCGGCACTGCTGATCAAAATAAATTTTGACCCCGTATCTTCAGGGATGATGCTGGTTTTTTTTCCGATGGCAGTATTTTCAAACAGAAAGCGCTTCAGGTAATAGCTTTTTGATTTCCCTTCCAGATAAATCAGACTATAAATCTTATCCGCATCGTACTTTTCGATAATTTTTAAGTGATCGTCAAAATGATTGCTCAGATCAAAACTGCTTAATTCAAAAACACCGTCGCGGTTAAGCGTTAATATTTTATCATCGCCGTCAAATTCCCCCAAATATTTCCCTCTTCCGTCGGCATTCAACCGCTTCAATATTTCATCGAACCAGATTTTACGGCCTGCCAAAGTAGAAACTCCTTTACTTTTCAGGGTGATCTTTTTAATTGGATATTTAGTTACGATATTCCCCATGGAGCTTCGGCCTTTAATTACCTGTTCGGCAAAATCAAGGTCAAACTGTAATTTTTTCAATTTAGAATGCGGCTTCAACTGAATGTTTACGATCTCTGCTTCGCCGTTGGGGTTAGCGCTAAAATACAGGGCTTTTGATCCTTTGCCGCCCTTTGTCAGATCGTATTCCTTCTCGCGGGTAACGCCTAGCACCGAAAGCCTTTTCACATAAGCTGTTCCCGATTCGCCATCCCGGTAAATCAAATTGTAAACAGTCCGTTCGTCGTTTTTCTTAAAAATCTGAGCGTGTAAAATTCCCTTCCCCACAAATGTTTTTTCGGCAACTTTAGAAACCGTAAATTTTCCGTCTTCGCGGAAAACGATAATCTCATCCAGATCTGAGCAATCGCAAACAAACTCATCTTTGCGCAAGCCGGTTCCAATAAACCCGTCCTGGCGGTTCATATACAATTTAACGTTGGCAAGGGCAACTTTAGAAGCCTCAACTTTGTCAAAAGCTCTGATCTCGGTTTTACGCTCCCGCCCCGCACCATATTTACTTTTGAGCTTTTCAAACCAGGCGATGGCGTAGTCGGTGAGATGCCTTAAATTACGGTTTACCTCTTTTATTTCGTTGTGCAGAGCTTTCATCTGCTCGTCGGCCTTTTTAACGTCAAACCGGGTGATGCTGCTCATCGGTTTATCAATCAGCTTTTTATAATCTTCGGCAACTATCTGCCTGTAAAGCTGATCAAAAAACGGCTCAAACAAAGTCGTTAACACCACTAATACCGTTTCAAAATTTCCCGAATTTTCGTATTCGGGGTTTTTGTACATCCCCTCCTGAATAAATATCCGCAGCAGCGAGCTGAAAAATATTTTTTCCTGCAGCTCGGCCAGCTTTATTTCCAGCTCCTTTTTTAACAAGGTTTTGGTGTGAAGCGTACTTTCCCGCAAAATATCGTTCACGCTCATAAAATACGGGCGGTCATTTTTTATGATGCACGTGTTTGGCGAGATGGACACTTCGCAATCGGTAAAGGCATAGAGGGCATCTATGGTTACGTCGGGCGAAATGCCGGGAGCCAGGTGGATCATAATTTCCACATCTTTGGCGGTATTGTCTTCAATTTTCTTGATCTTGATCTTCCCTTTATCGTTTGCCGCAATCACGCTGTCTATCAGACCGCCGGTAGTGGTAGAAAAGGGAATTTCTGTGATAGCCAACGTTTTTTTATCCCGCTCAACAATACGGGCACGTACACGTATCCGGCCTCCCCGCTGACCCTGGTTATAGTTAGAAAAATCGGCCATGCCGCCCATCTGGTAATCGGGCAGCAAATCGGTAGTTCCGCCCTTAAGTACCTCTATAGAGCCATCAAGCAGTTCGATAAAATTATGGGGCATTACCTTGGTTGCCAGGCCAACGGCAATCCCTTCGGCACCATGTGCCAGCAGCAACGGAAACTTTACCGGCAGGGTAACAGGCTCTCTATTTCGACCATCGTAACTGCTTTGCCACTCGGTTGTATCGGGGTTAAACACCACATCTAAGGCAAATTTTGATAATCGTGCTTCGATGTATCGCGGCGCCGCGGCAGAATCGCCGGTAACGGGATCGCCCCAGTTACCCTGCATATCAATCAGCAGGTTCTTCTGCCCGATCTGAACCATCGCATCGCCAATAGAGGCATCGCCATGCGGATGGTATTTCATCGTATTGCCAATTACGTTTGCAGCTTTATTAAAACGGCCGTCGTCCATCTCTTTTAACGAGTGCAGAATCCGGCGCTGTACCGGTTTCAACCCATCATAAATATGCGGAACCGCACGATCAAGAATTACATACGAGGCATAATCAAGAAACCAGTTTTCATATAAGCCAGAAAGCGGCGTAACATTGTGCAGGCTATCATCTTTTTGGTTCTCGGTATCGTCACTCATTCTTTAGTCGGTTCTTTTGGGAATGCGGTAAATATAAACTTTCAGAGTAAAATTACATTTAAGAAATTATGCACAGGCGTTGGCAGGTTGCCATTATTCACTGGCCGTGACCGAAGAAAAATTTTCGGTCCTGCCTCAGTCCCCTGCCTCCCAATTCTCGTATCTTAGAGCGGGCAAACCAATACGCTGTTTGCAAATAGTAGCTGTGGTTAAAAGCCCGGAAACCAGTTTTAAAGCACAGGCAACCAACTACCAAAACTGAACGTTTATAATTAGAGATCAGGCGATTTGGAAAAGGCGCAACCAGATTTAACTGAAAGTCTTCGTGAAGGATGCTTAAGCGGCAACCCGGGCAGTCAAAAAAAACTGTATCAAAGTTTTTATGGGTTTTCTATGGCTATTTGTTTGCGCTATGCCAGTCATCGCGAAGAGGCCGTGGAGATACTTAATAACGGGTTTTTAAAGGTGTTTACGCACTTTAAAAAATACGATCCCGCTAAACCCTTTAAACCCTGGTTGAGCCGCATTATGACTAATACGGCCATTGACCATTACCGAAGCCGGTCAAAATTCGGCTTTATGGCCGATATTTCTGAAGCCGATGATGTTAGCACCGAAGCCGTTATTGAACAGAAGCTAAATTACAATGATTTGCTGACCATGGTACAGCGGCTTCCGCCGGGTTATCGCACCGTTTTTAATCTGTACGCAATTGATGGTTATAATCATCTGGAAATTGGGAAAATGCTGGGTATTTCTGAAGGCACCTCAAAATCAAATTTATTTAAAGCCCGCCAGAAATTACGCGGGTATTTAGAACAGGAACTTAAATCTGTAAAGGTTATCGCACTTTATCAGAACAATGAAAAAACCACAAATGAAAAAGTTGAGCAACAATCCGATCGACCATTATTTCAGAAAAAATCTGGAATCGCCGGATCTGAATTATAGCGATCAGGACTGGAAGGGTATGGAGGTGTTGCTTTCGCGAACTCCCGCAAGCAGAAACCGACGGATGGTTTGGGCATCGGCTGCAGCGGCTATTGTGATATTATTTAGTTTCTTATGGTTGCTTAACGCTGATAAAATTGAGAATACAACTCCCGGCAAGGAAAAAGCCGAAATTGCTGCCAGTTCCGAAAACTATGCGGACTCATCTTCGCGAGACCGAATAGAGAAAAATAACAACCAGGCAGGTTCAAAATTAGTTGAGCGCTTAACGCCTGTTGCGCAGAAAAGCAAGTCGTACAGGAGCAATTCCACCCCTAAAAAAGAAAAAGGCATTGTAGCGGATAAAACGATAGAATCGCCAGACCGATGGTCCAATTTGTTAACAGCAAAAGCATCAGCACCCGGTTCGGATATAACTTTAGAGGCAAATCAAGCTTCCCTTTCATCGTTTATAAATTCCGCAAAAGCCAAATTAATTGCGCTCTCTGCCCTCAACGATGAAAGTAAGCAGCAAAAATCTATTTCAGACGCCGAAAAAATGCAGTGGGAATCGAATAGAAATGCCGACAGCAGGTTTAGTTTGGCAGTCAATGCATCCCCAGATCTTAACAGCATTAGCGGATCGTCAAAAAACAGTTTAGGCGGCAGCTTAGGCCTGCGGGCCATTTATCGCCTTAGTTCCCGGCTTGATATCAGTACGGGCATTACCTACTCTAATAAAGAATATTCGGCCTTGCCAATACAGTATAATGCTCCCTGGGCTCGGTCAGACGCCGGCAGATTTGCCAAGTCTATTGATGCCGACTGCCGCGTTTTAGATGTGCCGGTAAATATCAGCTATAGCTTTTCGCAGAATACCAACCGTACGTTTTTTATTTCTACAGGGCTATCTTCATATTTTATGCTGAGAGAAAGATACACTCTGGTTAGCGCTGCGCCCAAGCCCGGGTTTCCGGTTTACGAAAACAGAAGTTACGCCTACCAGGGCGATAATAAGCATTTACTTGGGGTACTTAATTTATCAGCAGGCGTTAAAAAGCCCCTTGATAAGCGCACAACTTTAAGCGTTGAACCTTATACCCGCCTACCCCTAAACGGTATTGGCCAGGGAAAAGTGAGGCTGAAATCTGTGGGGGTGAACTTTCAGGTTCAATACAATTTTAACGCGAAGCGAAAACTTAAACCTGCGTCTTTAAACGCTTTTCGATAAATTGTAGCGGAAGGAAATCAGAGACACGTTTGCTGACCAATATATTTTTACCGAGGCAATAAAGCAAAACCCTGATCGGGCTGTTTTGCCGTTGCTCAAAGTCGACCAAAACCTGTAAGCAAGCACCGCATGGGGCAACGGGTGAGTCAATTGTAAATTTATCAGTAGCCGCGGTAATCGCCACACTGTCTATAAAATCGTTTGGAAATTGTGCGCCAACCGTAAATAAGGCCACACGTTCTGCGCACAAGCCAGATGGATAAGCCACGTTTTCCTGATTGCTGCCGGGTACGATAACTCCGCTTTTTAGGCGAATTGCGGCACCCACTTTAAAATGGGAATACGGAGAATGAGAAGTTGAAAGCGCCTTTTCGGCTTCCCGGCATAAACCCGCATCCTGATCTGAGAGCTCGCTTAAAGAGTTGTAATCCTGATAACTTATTGAAAATATCTTTTCTTCCATATTGTAAAACGCCCCGCCGGTAATTTTATCCCCGGAGAGGGCAAACAAGATAGGAAAAATTTTAATCTGCTAATGATGGTTCTACCACCGGTAGTTCGCTATTTTCAGAAACGATGTCATCATGAATTACGTCTACCTCAACCCGAAGATTCTTTATGATATGCTGCTGCCTGTCTGGCGTGTTTTTGCCCATGTAATATTCCAGCAGGCTTTTAATAGTTTGATCTTTAGAAAGTATAACCGGATCAAGCCGGATATCTTTGCCGATAAACAGTTCAAATTCTGAAGGTGATATTTCTCCCAGCCCTTTAAAACGGGTTATTTCTGGCTTTGCCCCTAATTTATGTATGGCCCGTTGCCGCTCTTCATCGCTGTAGCAGTAAATTGTTTCCTTTTTATTTCTAACCCTGAATAAGGGAGTTTGCAGGATAGAAACGTGCCCGGCCTTAACCAGATCCGGAAAAAATTGCAGAAAAAAAGTCATCAGCAACAAGCGGATGTGCATCCCGTCTACATCGGCATCGGTGGCAACCACAATATTGTTGTAGCGGAGGTTATCAAGTCCGTCTTCTATGTTTAACGCGTGCTGTAAAAGATTAAATTCCTCGTTTTCATAAACCACTTTTTTGGTAAGGCCGAAACAGTTTAGCGGCTTGCCTTTTAAGCTGAAAACGGCTTGCGTTTGCACATCGCGAGACTTAGTAATTGATCCGCTGGCCGAGTCGCCTTCGGTAATAAAAAGCGTGGTATCCTGCTTTCGCTCGTGGGTATCGTCAAAATGAATTTTGCAGTCGCGTAATTTGCGGTTATGCAGCGATGCTTTCTTCGCACGGTCATTGGCCAGCTTTTTTATTCCGGCAATGTCTTTGCGCTCGCGTTCAGATTGTAAAATGCGCTTCAGCAGGGAATCCGCGTCCGCGGGATGCTTGTGCAGATAATCGTCAAGCGATTTTTTAACAAAATCGTTGATAAAGGAACGTACCGTAGGGCCCTGCGGACCAACATTTTGCGACCCCAGTTTTGTTTTTGTTTGAGATTCAAAAACCGGTTCCTGCACCCGGATGGAAATAGCCGATACAATAGACGCCCTAACATCGGCCGCATCAAACTCCTTTTTATAATATTCGCGTATAGTTTTCACCACGGCTTCGCGGAAAGCAGCCTGATGTGTGCCGCCTTGCGTGGTGTGCTGCCCGTTTACAAAGGAGTAATACTCTTCGCCGTATTGCTGGCCATGGGTTAACGCAATTTCCAGATCATCTCCCTTGAGGTGAATAATGGGGTAACGGATGGTTTCTGCATCGGTGTTTCGAACCAGCAGATCATAAAGGCCACGTTCGGAAACAAACTTTTTACCGTTAAAGTTGATGGTTAGTCCGGAGTTGAGAAAAACATAATTCCAGATCATACTTTCTACAAACTCGGGTATATACCGGTAATGCCTGAAAATGGTATCATCCGGGTAAAAGGTTACCGCCGTGCCATTGCGCTGGGTTGTTTCTATTTCTGGATAATCTGCAGTGAGCTCACCCCGGGCAAATTCTGCTTTTTTGCTTCGCCCATCGCGGTAAGATTGCACAACAAAGTTAGCCGAAAGCGCATTGGTGGCTTTTGTACCAACGCCATTCAATCCTACAGATTTTTGAAAAGCTTTAGAATCATATTTACCGCCGGTGTTCATTTTAGACACACATTCTATCACTTTACCCAACGGTATGCCCCGGCCATAGTCACGTATAGATACTTTTTGATCGGTAACTGTAATTTCAATGGTTTTACCGGCACCCATTACAAACTCGTCAATAGAATTGTCGAGTATTTCTTTCAGCAACACGTAAATTCCGTCGTCATAGGCAGAGCCGTCGCCCAGTTTGCCAATGTACATGCCGGGCCGTAGCCTGATGTGCTCTTTCCAGTCGAGGGACCGGATGTTATCTTCACTGTAATTGATATCTGCCATGTTCTGTTCTCAGACAAAGCTAAAATTTTGAATAATCTATTGCTGTGGTAAATTTCAACATTTGAACATAAACAATCTATCAGATGCCGTATTAATAATCCGGGCTAATACGGGCGGTTATTGTAAACGTGAGTATTTTTTCTTTAATCATTACCAATCTTTTTTGAAAAGCAGGTTCACAGCTCATTTTTGAGTTCGCCCGGCTTTTCGCTCATACTGCGCAGGCCTTAACCTCGGGCCGGTATCCGCTGCAATCCGGTTTATTGAACACGGGATTGTGCAGCTATTAAAATTACAGCCATTCATCAGCATTAAACGCTTCATTTCAAAAATTGTCCGGTGCATTTAATATACAGGTGTACAAATATCGCATGACAATGCGCTTGCAGATCTTGGTGAAGTATTGGTGAAAAAACTTTATTAGTACTCAATAACAAGGAGTTACAGAACAAAAATAGGTTTTGGCATACTATTAGAATATGAAGTTATATCATACAACAATGAAGGTTATGATCAAAAAACCAGTACCGGGGAAAGGAAAAAAAGAGGAGAATCCAAATTCTAAAGAATGGGAGAATCCAATGGATCCGGAAAAGGCCGATGACCGGCGTGAGGTTGAAAAATTAGAACGGGCAAAAGAAGAGGCTGACCGGAGAAACGAAAATTTATCAGACGAATAAGCAATTAAAAAAACGAATTAACCCTCAAATAGCCTCATCATGAATAAGCAACCAGAATCAGTAACCGAAAAACTAATTGAAAAATTTGATCATCAGTTGCGTGATATTTTATCGGCAGAAATACGCTCGGTGAGATACGCCCGCACGCAAATTATGAACCAGTTAGGCATCAACCAGCCATCAGCAAACCTGACCGTGGCATAAAACATTTGTTTTTTGTTTGAAAGGGATCCTGTTTCAGTTTCCCTTTTTTTATGTTTGATGCTTTATCTCCCAAAGTCGTCCTGGACCCGCACAATATCCTCCTCATCAGAAGGATTTTCGTTATCGGTATGCTGCCAGATTTCTGCCAGCACGCCCCAGTCTTTTAAGCCAACCAGGCGATGACGCTCCCCCTGCTCCAACTTGATCAGTTCCTCTGGTGCCAGGGTTTTTAACTCGCCCTCTGTATCTGTCGGGCTTGTTATCACGCCCACATCGCCGCTTAAAACTTTCCAGATTTCTGCCCGCCGGTGATGATATTGCCAGGAGAGGCGCATGTGGGGAGCCACAATTAAAATTTTAGGGCTCAGTTTACCAGATATTTTTAATTCATCAGTTTTGATGCCGTCAAAATAACTATCGGCAAACTGCTCAGCCTGCTCTTCGTCAATTACAAAGAAACCGCCCCAGGGACGGGTTTGATCCTGGCTAATAATTTGGAAATTATTACCAATAAGATCATTTTCTACTTCTTTAAATACCGATGGTTTACTCGTTTCCAGATTCATCATTTCTTGCTGATATTACGCAAGGTAAAAAATAGTTTTTAAACCGATTTTTATTGCGATTTGTAATTTTCCCCGAAAAGTTATTGGCCGGAGAGATTCGTACTTATTTGGGAAATTGACTAAATATTTCAAATCGCTCCCAAAATCCGTCTACAGGCAGTGGGGCTAAAATATCCACCGGCTCTAACTTTACAGGGTGCAAAAACTGCAGCCGCCTGGCATGTAACGAAATACTTTTTTTAAGGCTGCCGCGAGGATAACCGTATTTATTATCACCCACAATGGGGCAGTTAAGGGAAGCTAACTGCACTCTGATCTGGTGCGGGCGGCCGGTTATCGGATCAACTTCTATGAGATAATAGCCGCCCAATTGGCCAATAAGTTTATAATTCAGCTCGGCACGCTGACTGCCAGGCCGTTCATCATCATACGCTTTGGTTACATTTTTTTGCGGATTTTTTATCAGCCAGTGTACCAGGTTTCCCTCCTCAACGGCCGGACGATTACGTACTACCGCCCAGTAGGTTTTTTTCATTTCCCGATCTTTGAACTTTTTGTTTACCCGATCAAGCGCTTTGCTGGTTTTTGCAAATAGAATTACTCCGCTAACCGGCCTATCCAGTCTATGAACTACGCCCAGGAAAGCACCATTGGGCTTGTTATACTTTTTAGCAATGTATTTTTTTACCTTTTCATCAAGCGATTCATCGCCCGTATCATCTACCTGCACTATATCGCCCGCACGCTTGTTCACCGCGATCAGGTGGTTATCTTCAAACAGTATATCCTTATCGATGATATCCAAACCCGGAGCAAACTCTCTTTTTTTATATTCAGAACTATTCATTTGCTATCTCAAAACCATGCTGCCATTTGCAAATTCAATCTGCAGATTCTCTCATTACACATTTGCACATTAATACTGCTCCTTCTGGTTCGGAAAGTCTGCGCTTTTTACATCCTTAACGTACTGCTGCACTGCCGTGTTAATCTCCTCGTATGAATTAATATACTGCCGCAAAAACCGGGGATGAAACCCCTTGGTAAGGCCAATCATGTCATTAATAACCCACACCTGCCCGTCGCAGTTGCCTCCTGCTCCAATGCCTATTGTTGGAATTTTGAGCGACCTGGATACCTCGCCAGCAAGCAGGGCTGGTATCTTTTCAAGCACTAAAGAAAAACAGCCGGCTTCCTGTAATATTTGCGCATCTGATTTTAGCTTTTCTGCTTCCGCTTCTTCCTTTGCCCTAACTGTGTATGTGCCAAACTTATAAATTGACTGCGGCGTTAAACCTAAATGACCCATCACGGGAATTCCTGC
>JBGTBV010000256.1:0-18819 GCA_041749185.1 Daejeonella sp.
ACTGCCCCTTTAATCTCAAAGTCACAACTATATCTGCACTTCCGTTATTCCTGAAAAACCAGCCGTGCTTGCCTTCATAGGGCGCTAAAAATGTACCCACCATATTATTGGCATTAGCAATAGTATAACTTTCAAAATAAACAGCTTTGGCTTCCTTTGCCTGTTTTACTTCCCCATGAAAATCAAAATAGACTAATCCGTTATCGGTGCTCCACTCGTATTTCATCTGCCCATGTTTGAGCATATATACTTTATACTCAATCCCTTTTCCAGCCGGAACAACTACCTGTACACTGTCATCCCTTTGAGTTAACTGTTTTTTTGGAGGAGGATTATCAGCTTCTGCGGGTCTTTCTACGTCAGGGCCTGAGCCTGCCTTTTCCATTTTTATCAGAGGTAAAGACGTTTGCACGACTGATCCCAACTCAGTATCGTTTACAGCTTCATCTGGAACATACAGTTTGCTAAAACCAAACAGCTTGCCTGCGCCAGTGGGGTCTATGCCGTATTCCGCTGGCATTACGGCAATTACTAATAGAATTGCTCCTATAATAAAAGCAACTACCAAGGATTTAAAAATTTTCCTTTTTTCCAATATTGGATGATTCATTTCTGACATGGTATTAATTTAAAGATGTGTAATAACCGGTTAGTTGATAACCTAATAAAAGAAAACCAGCTGCCATCAGCAACGTATTGGTCAATGTAGAAAACTTCATAAAGCCGGGGTGCCTGCGCCATAAAGAGATGAGCACCAGTACAAAAGCCAATGCAATGAACTGGCCTATTTCCACACCGATATTAAAGCCTATTAGATTGGTGAACAAGCCCTCTTTGTCAAATTTAAATTCCTGTAATTTGCTGGCAAGGCCAAAGCCGTGAAATAAACCAAAGATTAACACAGCTGCTTTTGTATTGGGCTGGATTCCAAATAATCGTTTAAAGCCTCCTAAATTATCAAAGCCTTTGTAAACGATGGATAAGGCAATAATGGCATCAATCAGGTAGGCATTGATAGAAATATTGCTCATCACACCAAAGAGCAAGGTTGTACTGTGTCCTATTGTAAAGAAACTCACGTACAGCAATACCTCTTTGGGCCGGTACAGAAAAAATATGACCCCGACCAAAAACAGCAGATGATCGTAACCTGTCAGCATGTGCTTGGCGCCAATATAAAGGAAGGGGCCAAAGGCTACACCTTCGTTGCCGGTTAAAAAGGTTTGTGTATCTCCATCAACCCCGTGTGCAAAAACATTACTGCTGATGCTGTATAAAATCAGCAATAGCGCAAGAGAGCCTAATTTTTTAAAATTCATAATTTCTTTTGTTACAATAACCTCTTCTCTTCCACAGTTATGAAGGAAGAGAGAGGTGATTGAATTTTATTAATGTGAGTGGCCGTGAGCAGCATCTGCGCTGTCCTTCGCCATTTTATCAGCGGCGGATTGGGTGCTGTCAGAATTCATCATGGTACTGTCGGCACTCATTGTTTCCTGTTCGGTTAAGGTGCTTTCTGACTCTTTGTTGGAATTGTTTGTACAGGCTGTAAGCAGGCCGCAAGCCAGAGTCGTAAGAATAAGTAGTTTTTTCATGCTGTGTTTTTTTAATTTTAATATAATTGATATTTAGGATTTTAAACATTTGTATAGACATTCTTAACCTACATTAATTTTTCAGCAGTACAATGCCCTGGTTTGAACTGGCCGGATTGCCTTTAGTCTTGAAAAGCATCAGAGCGATTACTAATAAAGCAATCGTCATAATCCCCCCTATTAAAAAATTCGAGTTAGGATATTTTGTTCCTAAATATCCGGCAATCGGATAAGCAATCGCCCACCAGAGATGCGAAAACGCGAAATGCGAACCAAAAACTGTCCCCTGCTCGTGTTTTTCTATGGTTTCTCCGATAAGGGTTTCAGACGGGATTTCTGCCAGACTCTGACCTAAACCGGCTATCAGCCATAAAAACAATAAGGGATAATAGCTTAAGTAGTTAGCCCTGGCAATTGCGAACCCTAAGAACAGAGCCCCGGCAATCAGGGAAACATTCCTTGATTTGGTTTTTTCAATACTCCCCGATAAAAAGGCGGCGATAGAAGCACCAATACCAAAAAACGCCATCACTATGCCGTAGTGCCTGTCTGTTAAAAGCAAACCTGATTTTATATGCGCAATGGTATTCACCAGGATCTGCGCCCCGGCTATTGCAGAGATAAATTCAATAGAAAGTGCAAACCGTAAAAATTTATTGCCAAACAATAACCTGGCTCCTTTCACCACATCCTGCCACGTAGAAAGCTGTTTCCCGGTTAATTTGGGCGTTTGCAAAAGTTTCCCCGGCAGGGTCATGATCAATATTCCGGCTATGATGAAAGAAACCGCATCAATAAAGAAGATTTGCCTTGCACCAAACCAGATCGTCATGATACCGGCTAACGCGGGTCCTAAAATCCCCAATAATTGGTATGTCGCTGTAGATAAGCCGATGGCTTGCCGGTAAATTTGTTTATCTACTAATTGCGGAATAATGGCTTTATAAGTTGGAGTAAAAAATGCGTTAAAAATGTTCAGCGAAAAAACCAATACATATATCTGCCATTGTTCTGTGATAAAAGGGAAACAGGCAACAATGCCCATCCGAATGAAATGAGTGATATACAGGATTTCCTTCCGATCAATCTTGTCCGCTAATACTCCCGCAAATGGGAAAATATAATAAAAGCGGTTACTCTTAGTGTAAGGGCCGATGCCAGGATTATTGCCGAATTTTCTTTTCCAAACTGATAAGAAAGCAGTGCCAGCCCGACCCAGGTAAAGGCATCGCCCAAAAGGCTAATCGTCTGTGCCAAATAAAGTCTGGCAAAAACACCATTTTTTAAAGCACTAAACGGTTCAGTAAGCGTCTTAAATTTAATCATCATTTGCATGTAGATTGATTCAAATTATTCTTCCACATTTTTCATGGCTGATAACAAAGCGTATGCGCCTTTTAATACCAGTTGTGCGTTCCTGTCAAACTGAGCAGGCAATGTCACTTCTGTGTAGCCGCCTTCTTCAATCCCCTTTTTAACAGGGACCATTTTAAAAGTATAGCCGTCTGCATCGTTTTTTGTTTGGATAAACAAGAAATCGTTCCCATCCGTATTAACGATCGCATCGCTGGGTACGGCCGTAACGGGTGCTTCATCTGTAACAGAAATAAACGCTTTGGCATACATCCCTGGGATTAAGGCCGGATCACCTGCATTCTCAATATGGCTATGAATCGGTACTGTCCCTTCGTTACCGGTAGATTTCCCTATTAAAAATACTTTGGCAATCCGGTCGTAGTCGGTTGCAGTCGCTAAAGCGAAACGGATTGGCTGACCAACTTTTATTTTAGAAGCATCTTTTTCATACACGTTTAAGGCCAGATGCAGGTCACTTTTGTCGGCCAGTTCAAAGAGCACATCGGTAGGATTTACATACTTCCCTTTATTGGCGTTGCTTGTAATTACAAAACCATTAATAGGCGAATAAAGGTTGCTGGTGCGGGAAATTTTGCCGGCTTGTAAACTATTCGTGCTGATTCCGATTAACGAAAGTTTTTGCTGCAAACCACTCATTCGGGCCCGCATTATTTTCAATTCGGAGCTTACCTGCTGAAAAGTTTTGGCCGAGTTTACATCTTCTTTACGCAAATCTTCCTGGCGTTTGTATTCCAGTTGCAGAAATTCAAGGCGGCTCTTGCTTTCCAGGTATTCCTGCTGTATATCAATAAAATCCGGATTTTCGATCACCGCCACTACCTGCCCTTTTTTAACGGCCTGACCAGGCAATAAACCGGCACTTTTAACATAACCGCCTAAAGGTGCCGACACCGAGACCATACTCTCGGGCGGAAGGTCCAATTTCCCACTGGCTTTGATCACATTACTCAGGTTGCGCATTTCAACTTTTCCCAATTGAATATCGGCCACTTTATATTGATCTGTTGTCAGGCTTACCTCGTCTGTTGTTTTTACGGTCGCTTCGGTTTCCGCGGCAGTTTCTTCCTTTGGTGTTTGGTTACAAGCTACTGCGGTTAAACCGATCAGAGCTAAGCATACTATTTTATGGATGTGTTTCATATAAAATTTCTTTTTTTGATCCGATTATTTTTTACCTATCATATTCTCAATATCCAATACAGACTGATTGTATAAATAAAGTTCCTGCATGTAATCAGTCTTTATTTTTATAGATACCGCCATGCTTTGTAAATACTGCAAATAAGCAATTTCGCCACCTTTGAAAGCTTTTTCCGCATTGTTAATGATCAGATCAGCCTGGGCTAAAGCGCTCTCTTCATAGTACTCGAGCGAACTTTTATGCTTGTTATATTCCTGTATCAACTGTTGTAATTCTCCTTGTAAATTCGTTTGCTGATATTGAAGATTAGTGGCAGCTATTTGTTCGCTGATTTTAGAGGCATTGATTTTAGCCCTGTTTCCTCCCGGTAAGATGGGGATTCCAATACCCACCTGAAAGCCTGTAAAACGATCTGCCCCCGTAAAGTTCTGCGGAACACCGCTTACATTTTGTATCCCACGAAAAGACTGGTTGAAATACCCTGCTGAAAAATCGGGCAAGCGTTTGGCTTGCTGTAACCTTGTTTCACCGCGGCGAACATGGATCTCCTGTTCTAAAAATTTGAGATAGGGGTTTTGAGCCAAAGCCGAACTATCCCGTGGTATTTCAAGCGGCCGTTTTACCAATCGGTCAGCATCAATAAGCAAATGATCGCTGGTATTCAGCAGTGTTTGCAATTGATTTTGGGCGATTAAGATGTCTGCCCGATTTTGCACGACAGAATTTTTAAGCTCCATCAATTGCGTTTCGGAAGTTACTTTTTCTAAACGGTTACTTTCGCCGGTGCGATAGCGGAGATCGCTGGCCTTGGCGAGGTTGCTGTACAAACTATCCTGGTAATTGAACAGCCTTTCTCTTTCCCGCAGGTACAGCAATTCGTAATACACAGATTTTACCCGACTGATCAGCTCGTTCTCCGTCATGGCAAACAGTTGTTCGCTGCTTTTTATCCGTTGATTGGCCAGCTTAGCCTGGCTGCCGTAAACCGTAGGAAACTCTATTTTTTGTGTAACAGCAAAATGATTATCCTGGTTACTGCTGTTAATCTGTCCCTGCTGATAGACAATATCTGTTTTGTCGAGATTGAGGGATCCTTTCTTCAGACTTTTTTGCAGATCAATTTCATACCCCGATGCTTTCAGGTTACTGTTATTTTTTACTGCTTCGTCAACAGCCTGCTCTAAAGTAATTTTACGCACAGGTACGCTTTGTGCGGATGAATTGATCGGTAATAATAATCCTCCAAAGAGCAACACTAAAATAACGGCTATTGGGTTTAATCCTGCTTTCATTGCTGTCGATTTCTTTTTACGTTCAAATAAAATATATAGAACAGGCAATACAATCAGGGTAAGAAGGGTAGCCGTAATCAACCCGCCGATTACCACCGTGGCCAATGGCCTTTGTACTTCTGCCCCTGATGAATTGGAAATCGCCATTGGCAAAAATCCCAATGAAGCAACTGCCGCGGTCATTAATACAGGCCGTAGCCTACTTCTTGTTCCGGTCAGTACCCGTTCGTTTACATCGCTCATCCCTTCTTTTTTCAAGCTGTTAAATTCGGCTATCAGAACAATCCCATTTAAAACGGCTACCCCAAACAGTGCTATAAAACCAACGCCGGCAGAAATACTGAATGACATGCCACGTATTAATAAAGCGAATACGCCACCAATCGCAGACAAAGGAATGGCCGTGAAAATGAGCAGGCTCTGTGAGATGGAATTAAATGTAAAATATAGTAAGATCAGGATAAGAAATAAAGCAACCGGAAGGGCTACTGCCAAACGAGCATTTGCTGCTTTCAGGTTTTCAAACTGTCCGCCGTAAGTTGTATAATAACCCGGTGGCAGTTTTAATTTACTGTCAAGTGTTGTCTGGATCTCTTCAACTATACTCTCCACATCTCGGTTGCGCACGTTAAAACCAATGGTTATCCGCCGCTTGGTGTCATCCCGCTGGATTTGATTGGGCCCGTTTACAAATTCAACCGCCGCAACTTGTTCCAATGGAATTTGCTGACCCGTAGGGGTGCTGACATAAAGGCCACGAACATCCTGTAAACTCTGGCGATCTTGTTTGTCTAAGCGAACAACCAGGTCGAAGCGTTTTTCGCCTTCGTAAACCAAACCGGCAGCCTCACCGGCAAAGGCCGTTTTAATAGTCCGGTTGATTGCGTTAATATTTAAACCATACTGCGCAATCCGGTCGCGGTTAAATTTGATCTGGATTTGCGGCAACCCGGTCACTTCTTCTACATATACATCAAAAACACCTTCTACCGGTTTGATTAGCTTTCCAATTTTCGCAGCTTCCTCGGTCAGTACATCCAGATCCTCGCCATAAATTTTAATCACCACATCCTGTTTCGCCCCGGTAATCAGTTCATTAAATCGCATTTGGATAGGCTGCTGAAACCCAAAAGTAACGCCGGGAATCACAGACAACGCTTCCTGCATTTTTTCAGCTAGTTCATCTCTGGATGAGGCACTGGTCCATTCTGATTTGTCTTTCAGGATGATCATCATATCGCCGGCTTCAATAGGCATCGGATCGGTGGGTATTTCGCCGGAACCGATTTTATTAACCACCTGTTTTACTTCCGGAAATTGAGCTAAAATAATTTTTTGAGCTTTGGTGGAAGCATCGATGATCTGGTCAATCGAACTTCCGGTCAGCACCCGAGTTTCAACAGCAAAATCGCCTTCATCCAATTGAGGGATAAACTCTCCGCCCAACCGTGTAAAGGTAAACAGGCTGACCAGGAATAATACCACTGCAATAACCACCACGGCTATTTTCTGCCGGATAGCCAGTTTAATAACCGGCCGGTAAGCCCGTTGGAAAAAATCCATCATTCGGTCCGAAAAATTCCTTTTGTGAGTTGTGTTCTTACTCAGGCCCAGTGCAGACATCATGGGAACATAAGTGAGCGATAAAATAAATGCTCCAATTATGGCGAACATAACCGTTTGCGCCATAGGCCTGAACATTTTGCCTTCAATACCAATTAATGCCAAAAGCGGCAGGTACACAATCAGGATGATGATCTGACCGAATACTGCGGAGTTCATCATTTTGCTGGAGCTTTCATATACCTGCGTATCCATCTGGTTTTGATCCAGCCGTTTCAGTCCCACGTGATGATGTTTGCTCATGCTGATTCGATGCAGAACGCTCTCTACGATAATAACAGCGCCATCTACAATTAAACCAAAATCAATGGCCCCCAAACTCATCAGGTTACCCGATACACCAAAAAGGTTCATCATCGAAATGGCAAAAAGCATGGATAGCGGGATAACCGAAGCCACCACCAAACCCGCCCTCAGGTTTCCAAGAAACAGGATCAGGATAAAGATCACGATCAAAGCGCCTTCTATCAGGTTGGTGGACACAGTGCTGATGGCATTGTCGACCAATTTTTTACGGTCCAGAAACGGCTCGATTTCAACTCCCTCAGGAAGGGTTTTTTTAATCTGTTCGATCCTGGCTTTAACGGCATTGATAACTTCGGAGGAATTGGCACCCTTTAGCATCATCACAATGCCGGTTACAATTTCCCCTTCGCCGTTACGGGTGGCCGCACCGTAGCGCACACTGTTGCCAAATTGTACGGTGGCCACATCTCTGATCAATACCGGCGTTTCATTATCTGTTTCCACGACGATCTTTTCGATATCTTCAATATTTTCAACCAAACCTTCGCTCCTGATGAAATATGCATTAGGGGATTTGTTGATATAGGCCCCACCGGTGTTCTGGTTGTTGGTTTCTAAAGCAGTGAAAATATCGGCAATACTTACGTTTAGGCTTCGCAACCTGTCTGGATTGACGGCAATTTCATATTGCTTCACAAAACCGCCAAAACCGCTTACTTCTGCTACACCGGGTGTGCCTAAAAGCTGCCTTTTAACAATCCAATCCTGGATTGTGCGGAGCTCCATCGGCGTATATTTCTTTTCATATCCCTTTTTAGCATGGATGACATATTGGTAAATTTCGCCTAAGCCGGTTGTAACCGGAGCCATCTCGGGCTTACCAACCCCTTCCGGGATCTGTTTTGCGGCATCTCCGAGACGCTCGTTAATTTGCTGACGGGCCCAGTAAATATCTACATCTTCATTAAACACAACGGTTACCAACGATAAGCCAAAGCGTGAAAAAGACCGGATCTGTTTAATGCCGGGTATGCTCGCCATGGTCTGCTCAACCGGGAAAGTGATTAACCTCTCAACTTCTTGAGCGGCCAAAGTAGGGGTAACTGTAATCACCATTACCTGGTTATCGGTAATATCGGGTACGGCATCAATGGGTAATTTGGTTATTGAATACGCTCCCCAGCCAATCAAAGCCAGGGTAAACAATCCAACAAGTAATTTATTCCTTATCGAAAAAAGGATAATCTTATCTAACATAATAAATATGTGAGTGCATGAAAAAATGAAAAGAAATGGGATTTGGGATAAGTGAAAACCCTCCCAAAAAAAATGCTATTGGTTTAAACCAAAGCTGGAGGTCCCCTGAAACTAAGCTGGGATGGTGGGAAAGAAAAAATATGAACTGCTATTTTTTCAGGAGGATCATATATTCTTGATAGCGAACTTACAGTCCAAAAAGCAAGTTGTACCGCCGGAATAAAGCTGTTATTTAATTTTAATTGAGAGAAATTTGGAGATTTGACATGATAGGTAAATTCATTATCAGCCTCCTGATGCTGGGATAGAGAAAATATGGAACTTAAAGAATTATCGTCTTTATCCGATTGAGAATGTTCATGCTGCTCTGTATGAGAAAATTCAGTATGTTCTTCGGGATGATGATGCGAAACGAAATTATGCCCTAACAGGAATATCCCTGCCAGATAAAGCATAATAAACGTGAAATTTCGTTTCAACATGGGGCAAATATAGCAAATACAACTTTGCCAGCAATCTCCCACATCAATTACTTACACTAATCCAAATTCTGTAAGAGGGCCAAAAAGCCTATGTTGAAAACTTTTGTGGGGCGTTGTGGGAGAAAGTGGTAGAAATCATTACTTTTACTCTACATAAAAAGAGTAAAGGCCACTATGTCTCATTTTTTAGGAGAATTTGATTGTAAACTTGATGCCAAAGGCCGGATGGTAATTCCATCCAACCTGAAGAAGCAGCTTCCCGAAGCTGAGGCTGAAGGGCTTGTAATCAATCGTGGCTTTGAAAAACACCTGGTAGTTTATACCCGTAAAGAGTGGAACATCATCACCGATGAGTTAAGTAAACTAAATCCGTACGAACCTAAAAGCCGCGAATTTCTAAGATACTTTACCCGTGGCGCCTCTGAGCTGAGTCTGGATGCCGCAAACCGGGTATTGCTCCCGAAGCAATTGATGGAATATGCGGGCATCCAATCAGATGTGACGTTGCTTTGCCAGTTCAATAAAATTGAAATCTGGGCGAAAGAGGCTTTCGAATCGCACCTGGATAACGAGCCCGAAAATTTTGCAGCGCTAGCCCAGGAAGTAATGGGCAATGCCGGAAGGAGGTCTGATGGCTGAGTACCATCAAGCGGTTATGCTCAATGAGTGTATTGAGGGCCTGAATATTAAGCCGGAAGGCATCTATGTGGATGTTACCTTCGGCGGCGGCGGCCATTCCCTCGAAATATTAAAAAATTTGAACGCAAACGGACGCTTACTGGCTTTTGACCAGGATGCCGATGCGCAAAATAATGTTCCTAAAGATGATCGGTTAACCTTTATTGATCAGAACTTCCGCTATTTGAAAAACAATTGCCGTTTGCAGGGTGCCATGCCTGTAAACGGTATTCTGGCTGATCTGGGTGTTTCATCGCATCAATTTGATCAGCCAGAACGGGGGTTCTCTACCCGCTTTGATGCCGGCTTAGACATGCGAATGGATCAGTCTACTTCATTAACGGCCAAGGAGGTGATCAACACCTACAGCGAAGCAGACCTGCATAAAGTATTTGGGATGTACGGCGAAATACAAAATGCCAAAACCCTGGCCAAAGCAATTTGTATCGCACGTTTAAATAATGCCATTAATACCATTGCCGAACTGAAGCAGGCCATTGCAAAGCAAATTCCCAAAGGGAAAGAAAACAAGTATTTAGCGCAGGTTTTTCAGGCCTTGCGCATAGAAGTAAACCAGGAGCTGGAGGCGTTGAAAGAATTTTTAGAACAGGCAGCCGACGTGCTTCAGGAGGGTGGCCGGTTGGTAGTGATGTCTTACCATTCTTTGGAAGACCGCTTGGTGAAGAATTTTATTGCAACAGGCAAATTTAGGGGAGCTGTAGAAAAGGATTTTTTCGGGAACGAGATAAAACCCCTGCAAGCGATAATCCGCAAAGCAATTACAGCTTCTGCCGAAGAAATTACACTTAATAGCCGTGCCCGGAGTGCAAAATTGCGCATCGCCGAAAAACGAATGTAAAAGAATTGAAAATGGATAATCAGTTCAGGCACATGTTAGAAGAGGGGGAAGTACCGCAGGAAGTTCAGCCAGAGTTAAGGGACAAGGCTGAGCTTCCGCGGAACTTTTTTACCCAGTTATTTACCGATGGGGTAATTTCTAAAGGCGCCGCCACAGATATGCTCCCTTTCATTATTTTTCTTGCGTTTCTGGGAATCATCTATATCGGCAATCGTCATTTTGCCGAAAATAACATTCGCAATATTGATCAATTGAGCAAAGAAGTAAAGGAGCTGAGTTGGGATTTTAAAACAACCAAAGCAGACCTGATGCTTAAAAGCACACAAACTGAAGTGGCAAAACAGGTAGTGAAGTTAGGGTTGAAAGAATCTGTAGAACCCCCTGTTAAAATTATTGTGCCGGTAGAGGAGTTGAAGTAGGCTTTCTGCAATGAGATTGAGGCTGGCCGTTGACAATAAATTAAAATCGAAAAGACAAAACTACCCTAATAAAAAACCAGCGGATCCGAATGAACATTAAGACCGACATATTATTGAGAGTGTACCTGGCCTTCGGCCTTATCGTACTTCTTGCGCTCGCGATAGTGTTTAAGTTAGTTCAGGTACAGGTTGTTGAAGGCGAAAAATGGCGCTCCATGGCCGACAGTCTCTCAACCCGGTTTGTAAATGTGGAAGCGTCTCGGGGCAACATTTATTCGGTTGACGGAAGTTTGCTGGCCACCTCGGTGCCCGAGTATGAACTCAGGATGGATATGCTGGCCGGCGGCGTAGAGAAAGAGGATATTTTTTATGAGAAAGTTGATTCTCTGGCCGCGAGCCTTTCTAAATTTTTCGGCGATAAAACCGCCAGGCAGTACAGCAGGATGTTGCGCAACGCCCGCCGGGATAGTTCAAGGTATGTGCTTTTGCAACGCCGGGTTAGTCATCAGAATTTAAAGGTGATTCGCAAATTCCCAATTTTTAATCTCGGGCGTTACACCGGCGGACTGATTGTGGTGCAGCAAAACAAGCGCATTATGCCTTTCAAAGCGCTGGCCGGGCGTACCATCGGATATAAAAATCCGAATGTGCAGCCGGTTGGTTTAGAGGGAGCTTACGGCGATTACATTGATGGCGAAAGCGGCAAACGTTTAGTGCAACGCATAGCGGGCGGCGTGTGGATGCCGGTTAACCAGGATATTGAAATTGCGCCCAAAGAAGGAGCCGACATTATTTCTACCATTGACATTAACATGCAGGACGTGGCTCAGCGTGCGCTTGAAAAACAACTCATTATTAGCAAGGCAGAATTTGGCTGTGTGGTGTTGATGGAAGTAGCAACGGGCGAGATACGGGCGATAGCCAATCTGAGCAGGCACAGCGAAGGCGTGTATAAAGAAAAATTCAACTATGCGATTGCCCAGAGCGCCGAGCCCGGCTCCACTTTTAAGCTTGCTTCTTATCTGGCGCTTTTAGAGGATGATAAAGTAGATACCGGTACCCTGGTTGATGCCGAAGGCGGAACCTACAAAGTATACAATAACCGCAACCGTTTGGTAAAAACTGTCAAAGATTCTCACCTGGGTCTTCAAGTAATCAGTGTTAAAAAAGCCTTTGAAGAGTCATCTAACGCGGCAATCGCTAAACTCATTTACAAGCATTATCTGAATGACGCCGATCAGTTTACAAACCGGCTGCACAATAAATTGCACTTGAATACACGTGCGGGTTTGCAAATTCCGGGCGAGGGGCGCCCGATGGTGAAAACTCCTGAAAGTAAAAGTTGGTACAAGGGCCTGAGTTTGGCGCAGATGGCTTATGGTTATGAAATGCAGATGACCCCCTTGCAGATGCTGACTTTTTACAATGCCGTTGCTAACGATGGCAAAATGGTGGCCCCGCTGTTTGTTAGGGAAATACGCCGGTTTGGAAATACCATAGAAAACTTCGAACCACGTGTAATTGAAGAAAGAATTGCTTCTGCCCAAACCATAAGCGAGTTACAGGGCATGTTAGAAGGCGTAGTGGAACAGGGTACCGGCAAAAACATAATCAACAACCCGCTGTACAAAATTGCCGGCAAAACCGGTACCGCTCAAATAGCCGATGGTAAAGCGGGTTACAAAGGTAAAAAGTCATACCAGGCTTCATTTGTTGGTTATTTCCCGGCAGATAACCCCAAATATTCCATGATCGTAATGCTTACCAATCCGGTTGGTGTATACTACGCCGCCCTGGTTGCCGGTCCGGTGTTTAGAGAAGTTGCTGATATGGTTTACGCCAATGATGTGCAAATGTACAATCCCGTTAAGGAGCTGTACTCCACTCAAAACGGGTACGCTCCGGGATATAAGGCCGGTTTTAAAAAGGCGGCTAAAAGCGTTTACAATGCATTTGGTATCAAAGCGGTCTTCGCTTCGGCAGGAGATTATGTAAACGCTGCTGATAGCGGCAACGCCGGCGAAAATCGTGAAATTAACGCAGACGAAGGCTTTGTGCCTGATGTGCTGGGCATGGGCTTAAAAGATGCGCTTTACCTGATGGGAAATTCTGGTCTTAAACCCTATGTAAAAGGCCGCGGAACGGTAGTTAGGCAGTCGCTTGCAGGCGGTATGCGGGCTGGTAAAGGTTCATCGGTATTAATAGAGCTGGAATGATGAAAGTTCTATCCGGGTTGTTATACAAAGTGGCCATACGCCGTGTGATGGGTTTGCCAGAGGCAGAGGTCACCTCGCTATGTTTTGATTCGCGTAAAGCGGTTAATGGAGCCGCCTTTGTTGCGGTTCGCGGCACACGCTCTAACGGCCATGATTTTATAAGCCAGGCCATTTCGCAAGGTGCCCGTGTGGTAGTTTTAGAAACGCTACCGGCTGATATCCACCCCGAAGTTACCTATGTAGAGGTGGAGGATTCTGCGAAAGCATTGGGTATGATGGCCGCCAATTTTTTCGACCATCCATCGGCGCATCTCAAATTAATCGGGATAACGGGCACAAACGGAAAAACCACTATCGCCACGCTGCTCTTCCAACTTTTCAGCGAATTGGGTTACAAAACGGGCTTACTTTCTACGGTGCAGAATCAGATTAACGATTTAGTTATCGCGGCAACGCATACCACCCCAGATCCGATTGCACTAAATGGTTTGTTGCATGATATGGTGGAAAGCGGCTGCGACTTTTGCTTTATGGAAGTGAGCTCGCACGCTGTAGCGCAAAGACGCATTGAAGGGCTGAATTTTTCTGGCGGTGTTTTCAGCAATTTAACGCATGATCATCTGGATTTTCATGAAACATTCAGTGCCTATTTAAAAGCGAAGAAAGAATTTTTTGATGCGCTGCCGCGGTCTGCTTTTGCCCTCACCAACATTGACGATAAAAACGGTTTGGTGATGTTGCAAAATACCAAAGCGCATAAAAAGAGCTATGCTTTAAAAACCATCGCCGATTTCAATGCCCGCATCATCGAAAATCATTTTAGCGGCCTGCTGCTGGATATAGACGGTCAGGAAGTTTGGTTCAAAATGGTTGGAGCGTTTAACGCTTACAATTTACTGACGGTATATAGTACGGCGCTGCTGTTAGAACAGGATCAAACCCGCGTTCTTACGGTGTTAAGCCGATTAAGCGGAGCCGAAGGACGGTTTGATCAAATCACCTCTCCATCGGGCATTATTGGGATAATAGATTACGCCCATACACCAGATGCGATTCAGAATGTGTTGGGCACCGTTCAGGAAATTCGCACCGGCACCGAACTGGTAATAACTATAATTGGATGCGGCGGCGACCGTGACCGGACAAAACGGGCGGTAATGGCCCAGGTTGCCTGCGATTGGAGCGATAAAGTGATCCTCACGTCTGATAATCCGCGGAGCGAAGACCCGGCCGCCATCATCCGAGAGATGGAAGAAGGCGTAACACCGGTAAATAAACGAAAGGCGCTTTCTATAACCGACAGAAAAGAAGCTATCCGCACAGCCTGCCATCTGGCTAAGCCAGGAGATATCATCGTGGTGGCTGGTAAAGGGCATGAGAAATATCAGGAAATAAACGGCGTGAAATATCCTTTTGATGATAAAGAGATTTTGCAAGAAATGCTGAAAGAAACACTGTGAGATCGTCATCGTCTCAGGGATAGTTGTGCAGATGAGAAGATGTGCAAATGTGGAGATGATTAAAAGGAGTATAAATATTGAGACAATGAAACTGAAATTATTAACACATGATAAGCCATTTGCGCATTTGCACATCGGCATATTTGCAAATTTATAAGCATTTGCACATTTAAAATTATGCTGTACTATCTTTTCACCTATCTTGATCAGTACTATGATTTCCCCGGAGCAGGGGTATTTCAGTACATTTCTTTCCGTACCGGGATGGCCGTAATCTTGTCGTTAATTCTGACTACAGTTTACGGCAACCGGCTCATCCGGATTTTGCGGGCAAAGCAGGTAGGAGAAACAGTTCGCAATTTGGGATTGGAAGGCCAAATGCAAAAACAGGGAACACCCACTATGGGAGGCCTGATCATCCTGTTGGGCATTTTGGTTCCTACACTTCTGTTTGCCCGGCTGGATAATATCTATATTCTTTTAATGCTGGTAACCACCGTTTGGATGGGTATTATTGGCTTTATAGACGATTACATTAAAGTTTTTAAGAAAGATAAGGAAGGGCTTGCCGGCAGGTTTAAAATGATGGGCCCGGTTGGCCTGGCGTTAATCATCGGCTGGACCATGTATTTCCACCCGGATATTGTGGTAAGGGAACAGGTTACCTTGCCGGCCAAGGTTAAAGCTCCTCTTGAAGTTCACAAAAGAGGTAATGAATATTACTATACCCAGGATGTAAAATCAACCATTACCAATGTTCCGTTTTACAAAAACAACGAATTTGATTACGCCAAAGTGCTGGATATTTTTGGCGAGGAGATGGAAGATTACGCCCTGATTGTGTTTCTGTTAGTGGTAATCATCATTATTACCGCCGTATCAAACGGTGCAAATATGACAGACGGTATAGACGGGCTGGCCACCGGAACTTCGGCCATAATCGGTATTACGCTAGCCATTTTTGCTTATGTTTCCGGTAACGTCATTTTTGCTGAATATCTCAACATCGTTTACATTCCGCTATCTGGCGAAATGGTTGTTTTTGCCGGCGCCTTTGTAGGTGCCTGCGTGGGGTTTCTGTGGTACAATTCTTTTCCGGCGCAGGTATTTATGGGCGATACCGGCAGTTTGGCCATTGGGGGCATCATTGCTGCTTTTGCCATCATGACCCGTAAGGAATTGCTCATTCCCCTTTTGTGCGGCGTTTTCCTGATCGAAAATTTGTCGGTTATTATGCAGGTATCGTGGTTCAAATACACCAAGAAAAAATACGGCGAAGGCAGGCGAGTTTTCCTGATGGCCCCGCTGCATCATCATTATCAGAAAAAAGGTTATCACGAATCAAAAATTGTCACCCGTTTCTGGATTGTAAGCATCATGCTGGCAATTTTAACCATTGTAACCCTCAAACTCAGGTAGGTAATGACCGGAGATCAAAACATATCGTCGAGCATCGGCTCTGCTAATGAAAAGTCCGGAATGAGGCTGGTGATTTTGGGCGCAGGCGAAAGCGGAACCGGTGCGGCTATATTGGCGAAGCAAAAAGGCTTCGAGGTTTTTGTGTCTGATTTTGGGTCAATAGCCGATGCGGTAAAGTTAGAGCTCGAAGCCCTCGGTATAGCGTATGAAGAGAACCGGCACACCACCGAAAAAATTATAAATGCTTCTGAAGTAGTTAAAAGTCCGGGAATACCTGAAAAGGCCGCGATAGTAAAAATCTTAACGGAAAACCGAATTCCGGTTATTTCGGAAATTGAATTTGCAGCCCGGTACACTAACGCCAGGCTCATCTGTATTACCGGATCTAACGGGAAATCAACCACCACCATGCTTACTTATTACCTGCTTCGAAACGCGGGTATGAACGTGGGTTTGGCCGGCAACATCGGTAAAAGTTTCGCCCGGCAGGTTGCAGAGGAAAAGCATGAGATGTTCGTCCTTGAAATCAGCAGTTTCATGCTTGATAATATGTATGCTTTCAGAGCACACATCGCAGTATTGCTCAATATAACCCCCGATCATCTTGACCGGTACGATTATCAGATGCAGAATTACCGGGAATCTAAAATGCGCATTCTTCAAAATCAAATGCCAGATGATGTATTTATCTACTGCGCAGATGACGATGAAATTTCCGAAGGTCTGAAAACTCATCAGCCAGCGGCTAAAACATTTTCGTTTTCTATTGAAAAAATGATCGCAAAGGGTGCTTGCCTGGCAAACGCCCAACTTACCATAAATCTTCACCAACCTAATCAACAACCTTTCACTATGTCAATAAGCGAACTGGCCCTACAGGGCAAGCATAATATTTATAATTCGATGGCTTCGGGCATTGTGGCCAAGGTGCTTGAATTGCGCAATGAAACCATCCGCGAAAGCATGGGCAGTTTCAGAAACATTGAACACCGCCTCGAGCATGTGGCTAAGATTTCAGGCATTGATTTTATCAATGATTCAAAAGCCACCAATGTGAACTCTACGTGGTATGCCTTAGAAAGTATGCCGGCAAGTGTAGTGCTTATTTTAGGCGGCGTTGATAAGGGCAATGATTATGAGATGCTGCGGGATCTTGTAAAAAGTAAAGTAAAGGGCATTGTGTGTTTAGGGAAAGATAACCGCCGGATACATGAGGCGTTTGAAGACGATGTGGAAGTTATTGTAAATACCTTCTCGGCCCGCGAAGCCGTTGAGATAGCCTACCATCTGGCAAAAAAAGGGGATACCGTTTTGTTATCGCCGGCATGCGCCAGTTTTGATTTGTTTAAAAATTATGAAGACCGGGGAAACCAGTTTAAGGCCGCGGTAAAAGAATTATAATGTGCACATGAGTAAACCTGCAAAATGTATGATAATCAATATTAAGAGTAATCATCCAATCGGGGTAATCATTCTAAAAAGGCGATGAAAACATTTATACTAAATAATACAAAAGGAGATCGCTGGATCTGGCTCATCGTAATTTTATTGTCGGTGTGGTCATTGCTGGCGGTGTACAGCGCCACGGGCACGCTCGCTTACAAAAAGGGCGTAGGCAGCGAGCAATATTTGATTAAGCACCTGGTATTCATTATCGGCGGCATCGCCCTGATGTATTTTTCGCATTTGCTGGATTACCGCTATTATGCCGGCATTTCTAAAATCTTAATGGTGGTTACCATTCCGTTATTACTTTATACGCTCCTTTTCGGGAACACCATAAACGATGCCAGCCGCTGGGTAACCATCCCGATAATTAACCAAACTTTCCAAACATCTGATATGGCAAAACTCGCCTTGATAACGTTTTTAGCCCGCACGCTTACGCGGAAGCAGGAAAACATCAAAGACGTTAAAAAGGCCTTTTTGCCCATTATGGGATCAGTTTGCCTGATATTTATTCTCATAGCCCTGGCAAATCTGTCAACGGCGTTGATGCTTTTCGGGGTGAGTATTTTGCTGCTGATAATCGGTCGGATCAGCATCAAGCAAATAGCAATAGTCTGTCTCGGCGGATTAATTTTGCTTACCGCCGTAGTGATGCTGGGACCACGCCGTAAAACCTACATATCACGCATAGAAACGTTTATCCATCCCGAAAAGGCAAACTCCGATAAGTTGTACCAGGCAAACCAGGCAAAAATTGCGGTAGCAACGGGCGGGGTTTTCGGTAAAGGTCCGGGTAACAGCACGCAGCGCAACTTTCTGCCGCATCCGTATTCAGATTTTGTTTTCGCCCTCATTATTGAAGAATATGGTATGGTTGGCGCTTTGGCCCTTATACTAATTTATCTGATTTTTTTATGGCGATGTATCCTTATTGTAACCCACAGTCCGAAAGCCTTTGGGGCCTTGCTGGCTGCAGGATTAAGTTTTAGCCTCACCATTCAGGCCTTCGCAAATATGGCGGTTGCGGTTGGGTTGGGGCCGGTTACGGGCGTACCTTTGCCGCTGGTAAGTATGGGCGGAACTTCAATATTGTTCACCAGCGTGGCATTTGGTATCATTTTAAGCGTTAGTCGCGATATTGATGAGAAAGCAGAAAAAACAAAAAAGGAAAGCGAAAAGATAATTGTGGGCGAGATTACAGAACTGGCCTAACTAAAATTGTAAGTGATCGCTGCGCTGAACAAACAAATAAAAAAAGCACGTGGAAGTTGCATCGCCACAAAAATAAATTTATACTGATGAAAAA
>JBGTBV010000257.1:0-8703 GCA_041749185.1 Daejeonella sp.
AACGGATTTAGTGTAAGCCACGGATTGATCAACACCGCAGAGCAAATGATCCCGTTTAATAAAATTCAATTTATCTCGTGGAGATCAAACTGGATCCGCAAAAATATCCCCCTGTATTTATTTGAAGTCCATTCCATCGGAGCACATACCATCAAACAGAAACTTAAAATTAAGATCCCCGTATTCAGCAATGATCTGTTGAATAAACTGGCTGAGGTCTATCATCCGGTCAGCGGGAGTGATCTCCCCTACCTGAAAATTTCAAACCGTTATGTTCTTAGAACCACTTTAATAAAGGGAATACTGCCATTTTTGATTGCGGGTACCGCCGTTCTGTATTTTTTTGATCTGCGGTCGGCTTTAGCCGTTTCTATACTTCCACTTTATATTGGCATCTCTTCCTATCTTTTTCAGAACAAATTTAAACTCCATTACAATACCGAAGTTCTTTTGTTCGACAGGGGCATTTTAGGTGTTAATATTAGTGTTTTACGCTGGCACAAGCTCCAATCTGTGAGCATCCGGCAAAGCCTTTATCAGCAACAACATCAGTTGGCATCTGTGAACCTATGTACGGCGGGGGGTACTTTGCACGTTCCTTTTATCAAACTTAAACAAGCGCAGGCACTCCAAAACTTTGCGCTTTATAAAATTGAACACAGTAGAGAACCTTGGATGCAGACAGAACAAATTTAGTTTCCGATGGAAAAAATATCCCGTAATCTCGTCAGTTAGCTTCTAAGGTGTTACATTTATGACGCAGGAAATACCGAAGTGCGCATCAGGAGCTTTTATATTGTAAAACTTAATTAAATTAAATGAATCATTTACTTTTTGCATTCGTGTTTCTCTTCTTGTCGGCAGGGTACGGCAAATCAGAGTACAAATCTTTGTTCAACGGCAAAAACTTATCGGGCTGGACTATTCACGGTACCGAAAAATGGTACGTAGATAACGGCGAGCTGGTTTGCGAAAGCGGTCCGGATAAACAGTATGGCTACCTATCTACAAATAAAGACTACAAAAATTTTGTCTTGGAGTACGATTTTAAACTTGAAGCAAACGGCAACAGCGGCGTTTTTATCCGCTCGGATATTGATGGAACAAAAATCAGCGGCTGGCAGGTAGAGGTTGCCCCTCCGGGAAGCAGCACCGGTGGAATTTATGAATCTTACGGCAGGGGCTGGTTGATTAAACCAAGTGCCGAGGATGAAAAAGTTTTAAGCCCTGATGGCTGGAATAAAGGAAAAATACAGGTAGTTGGCGATGAGATAACCACCTGGCTTAACGGCAAACAGATGGTGTATCTAAAGGACGCAAAAATCGGAGAAGGCAATGGCTTTATAGCTCTTCAAATTCACGATGGCGGCGGGATTAAGGTGCGCTGGAAAGACATCAAAATCAAAAAGCTTAAATGAGAGGCTTAAGTCCAGGTTTTGCATTGGAACGCCGAACTGAGTAAAATAAACCCGATAGAAGTGAAAAGCCCCGATAGCCGGAGGCAGAGGGCTTGCAACGGATAGCGGTGTTGTGCTAACCCAAACGCCGATCTCGCCTCAAGCGAGAGCTTTTCAAATAATTTTACAAATGAGAATAGACATCAAAATCCATTTTTATCTGCTATTTTTCTGCCTCAACCTGTTAACTTTCATTTTTACAATATCCTCAAAACAATATATCCGATATGAAATCTCCCAACGAATCTAACCGCCGAAGTTTTATCAAGAAATTAGCAACCACCTCGGCAGCGGTGGCTATTGGTACCGATGTTTTTTCGGCAGAACGGTCTAACACGTATCTGGAATCATTGATCCGCGATTTTAAACCCGGCGTTAACGACCAGATAAATATTGCATTAATTGGCGCCGGCGGTATGGGCACACAGGATACCATTACGGCACTGCAGGTGCCAGGCATTAAATTGCTTGCCGTTTGCGATTTGTACGACGGGCGCCTGGCCGAGGCTAAAACCCGTTGGGGCGCCGATATTGCAACTACCCGGGTGTATAAAGAGATACTGAACCGAGCAGATGTAGATGCGGTGATTATTGCAACGCCCGATCATTGGCATCAGCAAATTTCTATTGATGCGCTGAACGCCGGCAAACACGTTTATTGTGAAAAGCCCATGGTGCATTCAGTTGCCGAAGGGCCGGCCGTTATTAAAGCTCAAAAATCTTCCGGTAAAATATTTCAGGTGGGTAGCCAGGGAGTATCTTCCCTGGGTAACGAAAAAGCAAAGCAGTTATTAAAAGATGGCGCCATCGGCGATTTGAATTATGCCGAAGGTTTTTGGGCACGCCATTCGCCCACCGGAGCCTGGCAATATCCAATTCCGGCCGATGCCTCGCCTCAAACAGTAGATTGGGAAACATTTGTGAGCAATACCAAAAAAAGAGATTTTGAAGCTACCCGCTTTTTCCGGTGGAGAAATTATCAGGACTACGGAACCGGCATGGCGGGAGATTTGTTTGTGCATCTGTTTTCAAGTCTGCATTTTATAACAAACTCTTTCGGGCCGGAGAAAATTTACGCCGCCGGCGGACTGCGTTACTGGAAAGATGGCCGCGAAGTACCGGATGTGCTGTTGGGCACATTTGATTATCCTGAAAGTAAAGTGCACCCGGCGTTTAACCTTTCATTACGCTGCAATTTTGTTGACGGCACCAGCGGCACAACTTATTTAAAACTCGTAGGCAGCGACGGGTCTATGGATGTTACCTGGGATTCAGTCACGCTGAAACGAAATCAAGGCCAGGCTTCGGATGATCCCTTTTTGATGGAACAAATGAAAAAAGCGGGCAAGCCCTTTGTGCCCGAACGCAAAAAAATACTTGCGCCAGAGGAATATACCTTTGCTGCAGAAAAAGGCTATTTAGGCGGCCCCTATGATCATTTTGTAAACTTTTTTAATGCCATTAGAAATAACGGTTCTGTTGCCGAAGATGCCACATTTGGTTATCGGGCCGCGGCACCGGCACTTTTATGCAACGATAGTTACAACAATGACCGGGCAATGTTATGGAACCCTGAAAAAATGCAAATCGTTAAAAAAGCTTAAAGTATGATTCGCTACAATTTTAAAAAAACAGGGATTTTTATCATCGCTCTGGCGATGAGTTCCTGCAACAATTCCAACCAAACAGGCCAGGCTGAAACCGATAAAAGCAACGCTATGAAAACTAAAAATGGAGAATGGGTAGACTTATTTGATGGAAAAACCACAACCGGCTGGCATGCTTTTAACAAGCCTGGCATCATTGAAAACTGGACGATTGAAGATAGTGCCCTGGTTTGCCTCGGGGCAGCCGAAGGCGATACCGGCGGCGATATTGTGTCTGATAATGAATACAGCGATTTTGAACTCGTTTGGGATTGGAAACTGGAAGCCGGCGGCAACAGCGGCGTAATGTATCACGTTGTGGAATCTGAAAAATACAAGGCCCCCTGGGAAACCGGTCCGGAATATCAGCTGATTGATGATGAAGGATATGAGGATAAGTTAGAAGACTGGCAAAAAACGGGTGTAGACTACGCAATGAATGTTACCAACGATAAGAAGAAAGTTAACCCCGTGGGCGAATGGAACTCAAGCAAGATCATTTATAGTAAAGGCCATGTGGAGCATTGGCTTAACGGCGAAAAAGTGGTGGACTTTCAGGCAGGTTCAGAAAAATGGCTGAAAGACAAGGCCGAGGGAAAATGGAAAGATTACCCGGATTACGGCTCAGCATCAAAAGGCAGGATTGCTCTGCAGGATCACGGTAAGAAAGCGTATTTCAAAAATATCAGGATTAGAGAAATTTAAATTCCAATCTCTAAAATTGTCCATAAAAAAAGAGATGCTCATTTGATGCATCTCTTTTTTTACAGGGATTTTTTCCCTCATACGTTAAAAGGACGTAAAACAAAATTAGTTAGCCCGCTATCCAACTAAACTTATATTCCAGTTCCGGGTTTTTCATTCGCTCGGCAACACGCAATAAACGGTTTGGCAACTGCGTAACGTAATCGCGGGCCTTCTCGCCTGCTTCGTTTAAATCGCGTAAGCTCTCAATATTCCAATCAATAGTTAACTGCTTCATTATATCCACATAGTCTATGGCTGTGTAAACGCCTAAACGTTGTGCTGCATCGGTAAAGTGGCCGAAAGTTTGGCCCATCTTTAAACCTACTTCTCTTAAAAAATGAGCCGGCATTACAATTTTCTGGCGCATCATATCTTCAAAGGCGATCATGGCTTCATTGGGGTCAACTCTAAAAATCTCCCCCATAAAATCTTTATAAGCCTTCGCGTGGCGGGCTTCGTCTGAAGCGATTACCCCGCACATTTTTGATAATAGTGTGTCGCCAGCTTTTTTTGCCAGTGAGGCAACCCGGCGGTGAGATACGTTGGTGGCCAATTCCTGAAAACTGGTATAAATAAAATTCCGGTACGGATCATGGCCGGTGCCGATATCAAAACCATCGGCAATTAAATATTGGGTCGAAACTTCCATCTGGCGCATATTTACACGTCCCGACAGGTAGAGGTATTTGTTTAATAAGTCGCCGTGGCGGTTTTCTTCGGCAGTCCACATTCTAACCCATTTCATCCAGCCCTTGCTTTCATCTTTTGAAATGCCTTCTACCATGGTCAGCCAGGATTCGTAAGTCGGCAAAGCTTCCTCGGTAATGGTATCACCAATCAAAACCGCCATCAGGTCGTAAGAAATATCACGGGCATTCTCCTGCAAATCCCGAACTCCTTCAAAAAAATTGTCCTGGGTAGAATCGGGCAAAAAATCAGCGGGCTGCCAGTTGGTGTCAATAGGCTTTAAATAATCGTCCATTGTGTCCAGAACGAACTGTTCAACGTGCTTCATTACTTCTCCACGGGCTGCGAAACTAATATTCATCATTTGAGTTTAAAGGGCAAATATACTGATTAACGTTGGCTTGACAGGAAGGTTTGGAACAAAACCTGCTTTTAAACAGTAATGGGTGGCGGCAGGGCCGATGAAGTTATCCGACCTCCGTCCCGGCTATTTTCTTGCGGGCTTTAAAAACCATATCAACAATCCGAATTTCGGTAAATGTTATTGTTTCTCCCAATTGCTGTTTCAATTCTGTCAGGCTTTCGCCGATATTATTGGCGAGAACGGCCTCAATTCGTTGAATTTTTTCGTTTTCTATCATTTCAGAAAGTTTCATTTCGCCCTGGATTACATAGTGCGCCAAATGCCCCTGTATAGTTGCAATCGTCAGACTTCTAATCCGGGCAATCTCGAAAGGGGCTTTTCCGCTTCTAAAATATTCGTAGGATGTTAGCTTGGTATCCGGCTTGCCCGGTTTAGCTTCTTTGCCTTTCGGCGATGCCTTTAATTTCTTCTCGCCGATACGACTTTCCAGATCGTGCTCCTGGCAATATTCCGTAATAATGTTCAAAAAACGCTGCCCGTAGAGCGCAGACTTCGCCTTGCCAAATCCGGAGATTTTCGAAATGTCATGCGTGTTTAAGGGCAGAAACTGGACCAGTTCCAATAAAGTTGCGCTGCTGGCTACCATAAAAACAGGCAAATCCCTGGATTCGCAGATTTCATTTCTTAATTCTTTTAACCGGGCAAACAAAACCGGATGGTCAACGCCAGACTGATGAGTCGGCAATGCTCTTTTCCCCGAATATATATTGACGCTAAATGGTGGGCTGTTAAAAGATCTCCGGCATTGATAATAAGCATCTACAGAAAAATTAATCTCAGCGCCGCTCAATAAATGTTCTTTTAAAACCAGCATTTTGAAAAGCGCTTTCAACTGATCGTTAAAATTCTCCGCCATACTTTTACTGTCGGTTTCCGCATCGCAGGCGACGATAATGGTTAACAGATCGCTTATTTTTTCTTTAAAATAAATAGCCCCTGCGGTAATACGCTCCTGACGGGAATTAATAAGGTCTGCGCCATTAAAATTGGCACTAAGCTGCTGCTGGAATTTTTTGCCGATATTTTGTAATTCCTCAAAACGTCGGCGAATATCACTTAAAAAAACGTTGGTTCTATCGTTAAACGAATCGGGACTTTTCTCCAATTGGTTCTGGAGGCTATCGGCTAAAGTTAAGAAACCGCTAAAGTCAAATAGCTGGCAAAGGAGCTGCCGCTGAAATTCCTGCTCATCTTTTTTCAGACGCTGCTCTACCTCAGCCATTTCCGGAACACCGCTGCTGTGCGCTACAATGCTGCGGTGGTTAAAAAAAGCGTCGGCGTTTATCCGGCTCTTTAAGACTAAACCTTCTAAAGAAGTACAGCGACTTAGCGCTACATAAACCTGCCCCGCAGAAAAAGCCTTCCCCGCGTCAATAATTGCGTTCTCAAAAGTTAAACCCTGACTTTTATGAATGGTAATGGCCCAGGCCAGCCGCAACGGAAATTGACTGAAGGTGCCAATTACGTTTTCGTTTAGAAGCAAGGTTTCGGCATTTATTTCATATTTTATGTTTTCCCAGGTGTGTATGCTGAGGGAAATCTCGTCGGGTTCGCCTGCACACTGAACTTTTATATATTCATCGTCCAGGGTGGTTACGTAGCCAATTTTCCCGTTATAAAACCGCTTCTCTTTATCCGGATCGTTTTTAATGAACATCACTTTAGCGCCCAATTTCAACTCCAAGGGCTTATCTAAGGGGTAATTTTTTTCGGGATAATCGCCCGCTATTTCGGGATGATAAATAATCGTTTCTGCCTTTATTGCCATTAGTTCGCGTCTGTTGATTTCATCAGCCAAATAATTATGCGAACAAAGGGTTATATAATTGCTCCCATCTTCGGGTACAAAATCCGGATCAAAGCGTTGCTGAAGCATTTCGCGGCTGCGGGCAGAAAGATTATTGTGCCGCACCTCATTTAAAACCCGGATAAAGTCATCATTCTTTTGCCTGTAAATTTTGTCGAGCTCTATGTAAACCGGAGGCTGTTGCATCATTATGCGGCTGTGGAAAAAGTAAGGGCTTTGGTAAAATCTAGAAAGTTCAAGCCACTCTTCAGATTTGGCCACGGGCGCTAACTGAAACATATCGCCAATCAGCAATAGCTGCACTCCTCCGAATGCTTCGTTTGGCCGGTGCCTGATATGTCTTAATATGGTGTCAATCGCATCCACAGTATCGCAACGCACCATGCTTATTTCATCTATAATTAAAAGCTCAAGCTCCTCCAGAACATTTCGGCGGTTGGCAGTCATTTTAACCCTCGAAAGCAGATCGTTTTTGCCTGCAACGAAATGTACAGGGTCAGAATCGCATTTTTCGGGCAAAAAAGCCGGGAAAGGCAATTGAAAAAAAGAATGAATGGTAGACCCGCCTGCGTTTATTGCCGCTACCCCGGTAGGCGCCACAACCGCCGTTTGTTTAGCGCTGTGCTTTTTAACTTCTCGTAAGAAAGTAGTTTTTCCTGTTCCAGCCTTTCCTGTTAAAAATACCGTACGGTTGGTGCGGTTAATATAGTCGTAAGCTAATTTAAAAGGGATTGAAAATTCTTCCATACCGGATGGTTTTCGGCTCAGAGTTTGATTTGCGGCAGAATTGCCTTTGATATTAAAAACTTTTAAATTTTTGGGCATTTATACCCACCCTAAACCGTCGGTAAAAATAGCGGGAAGCTCAGCATCATTAAAAACGCTATTTCGACTTGTTCATCTTCATCCAATGGTCTACTGAGTAGGGACCTGACCCAACCACCCAAAATAAGATCAGCAGCATCAGCACAATGATAGAAAGCCATAACTCAGAATTTAGCGGCGAAAACCCTTTGGATATGTTTACAAAAAACACAGCTCCCAATAAAATCGGGATTTGAATAACCACCGCGAAACGGGTTACCAAACCAATGATGATGAGCACACCGCCAACCAGGTGTACAAACGCAATAATGTGCGTAAGTGCCATAGCCATCAGGCCAGAAAAACCATAAACCCGGTTTTGCACAAACAGGTCCTGAAGCACGTCTGTATCTGACACGAAAGCAATTCCTTTCAATAAAATAACAAGCCCCAAAACCATCCGAATGGCATCCAGCCATTTCGCGTGATGGGCATCGCCCCAATGCTCAATTTTTTGCACGGTATTCATATAACCTCCTGTTTTAGTTTTAAGCCTGTACATGAAGTTAAGAAATTTATAGATAACATGCAGGGCGCCCGGTTGCCACTGCTGACTGCCTTCAACGTCAGCGTGAACGGTTTGGAACCCGGCGCATATTTCTTAAAGCTTGCCAAATGCTATTTCAGCGTATCTAGCACCCGGAACATTTTCTGTCGCATTGCAGAGGAACTGCCGCTATAGTTGTTAACTATTATCGTAAAGACCAGCGGCCGGCCCGATGAACTGGTCTCATATCCGGCGTAAGCCAGCACGTTATTGATGGTTCCGCTCTTCATTTTCGTATTGTTATAAACCGGAAAACTTTTCAGATAGGAATCAAACCAGGGCTCGGACTTTACCGATTGAAGAATTTGCGCCATAGCCATGGTGGTAATCCGGTTTCCCGGAGAGAGGCCACTTCCATCAACAATATTTATCGCATTAGGGCTTATGCCCAGTTTTTCGTTCCAAAATTTGGTTACTTCCTCTACGCCCAAATGCGTCTCGCCGGCTTTGCCCCGATTAATTGCCATGGTTTTTAGCAGATGCTCGCCAGATAGATTTATACTTTTCTGGTTGAACCAGTAAAC
>JBGTBV010000258.1:0-3887 GCA_041749185.1 Daejeonella sp.
CAAAATCAATTCATGGTTTGGCGATGGCGAAAAGGGAGGGGATAGAACCAATCACGATTGGGTGACCAACGCACTTCGGATTGGACTACCGGTAGCATTGAATAAGATGTTTTTCGGTAAGTCAGGATTTATCATTAAATCACTGGTAACCTTGTTTTCTCAGAAAGCTGAGGCTTCTGTCAATAAAGACATTGTTTCATCATGGATTGACAAAGCTTCTAACCTCATCAGAGGAAATGCAAAACCCCGGCTTCGAAAAGTGAGAACTCATGATTATGGGATTCCGCCAGATAGCGAAACGTATTAATTGAAAGCTCCTGATAATTTCGGGAGCTTTTTTATTTACGGGTTTTCAGAAAATCCTGGTAAGTAAGTTTTAATCCATCTTCTAAAGCGGTGCTGTGCTTCCAGCCCTGAGCATGCAACTTAGAAACATCCATCAGTTTTCTCGGGGTGCCATCAGGTTTGGTATGATCAAACACTAAGTCGCCCTCAAAACCTATTACTTTTTTAATCAGCAGTGCCAACTCCCTGATGGTTAGATCTGAACCTGTGCCGATGTTGATAAGATCTGGCTGGCTGTAGTGCTGCATTAAATACAGGCAGGCATCGGCCAGGTCGTCGGCAAACAAAAATTCACGCATGGGCTTGCCCGAACCCCAAACCGTAACTTCTTTCATTCCCTGAATTTTTGCCTCGTGAAACTTGCGGATCAAAGCAGGTAACACATGAGAATTCTCCGGGTGATAATTGTCATTGTAGCCATACAAGTTTGTTGGCATCACCGAGATAAAATTGCAGTTGTATTGATCGCGATAAGCATCGCAAAGTTTAATTCCGGCTATTTTCGCAATAGCGTACGGCTCATTTGTATATTCAAGAGGCCCGGTTAGTAAATACTCTTCTTTTAATGGCTGCGGTGCCAGTTTCGGATAAATGCAACTCGAACCCAGAAAAAGCAGTTTCTCTACTTTGCTGAGGAATGAGTTGTGGATGATATTATTCTGAATAACCAAATTATCATGCAGAAAGTCTGCCCGATAGCTATTATTTGCCAGTATACCGCCCACCTTGGCGGCGGCCAGAAAAACAAAATCAGGTTGCTCTCTTTTAAAAAAGTCTGATACCAATTGCTGGTTTCTCAAGTCCATCTCGGCAGATGTGCGGGTGACTAAATTGTTGAAACCGGCTGCGTTGAGTTTACGGCAAATGGCAGAGCCCACCATACCGCGATGACCGGCAACATATATTTTCGATTTTTTTTCCAATGATTTTTGGTTAAGGCTCCAAAGATAAAACTATTTTTGAGGCAACTAAAACCAGAATGGGTAAGGATAAATTGCGCCGCTTCGCGGAAATAGCCACTTTTAATAATGTTTTAGAATTAGAAGATGGAAAGGAGTTGCAAGGTGACTGGAGCCTCAAACAGTTTGGAAATTCGAATCCTGTAGTGTTGGAGCTGGCCTGCGGCAAAGGCGAGTACGCTGTGAACCTGGCCAGAATGTTTCCAAATAAAAATTTCATCGGGGTTGATTACAAAGGTAATCGAATATGGAGGGGCGCAAAAACAGCAATAGAAGCAGGGGTAGAAAATGTGGCGTTTTTGCGAATTCAGATTGAAAATATTTTGGATTATTTCGCTCCGCAGGAAATTTCCGAAATTTGGATCACCTTTCCCGATCCTCAACCGCAGGTTAGCAGGGAAAAGAAACGACTAACGTCACCCCGCTTTTTAACCATTTACCGCAAATTGCTAAAAACGGGGGGCTTTATCCACCTGAAGACAGACAACGATGCTTTGCATGTTTATACCACCGGGCAAATTGCCGCTCATAATTTGGTGCTGCATCTTTCCACAGCTAATCTGTACAATTCTGATTTGGTAAACGACGTACTTGCCATTAAAACCTATTATGAAAAAAAATATCTGGCTGCCGACAAGAATATCAATTATTTGAAATTTGGTTTTGGTTGAGATGCAAAATTCATTTTACGATCGGGTATATCACGTTGTTCGGTTAATCCCGGCTGGCAGGGTTACATCTTACGGTGCCATTGCCCAATATTTAGGAAGTAAAGGTTCGTCAAGAATGGTTGGTTACGCTATGAACGGCTCATCGGCGGCTCAGCCGCCGGTGCCGGCCCATCGGGTAGTTAACCGGGCTGGATTACTTACCGGCAAGTTTAAATTTGGCAATGCCGGGTTAATGGCTGAATTATTAGAAAATGAGGGGGTACAGGTAGAAAACGACTGTGTTGTAAATTTTCAACTCTTATTTTGGGACCCTACTACCGAGTTAGAGGCGCATCAAACCTTTGCCGGGCCCGATGCCTGATAGTCGGTTAAAAGCCAAACCAGCAAAACAGCCGCCCCGAAGATGGTGTAAAATAAATTCCCCAAATCGCTGCCTCTGAAGAGTGTATAGGCAATAACAATTAAAGCAATGCCCACCAAAAGTTCAATTAATCCATGCACCTTAAAAGGAATCAGTTTAAATATTCCCATCGCGAAAGCGGTACTGATTGTGAGCAATAGATGAACAACACCAAGGGCATAAGTGAAAGTGGCCAGTAAGCCATCCATGCCGAACAGGGTTGGCGACACTAAAAGAAAAATCACCACCAGGTAATCAATTATTCCGTGCAGGCTAGCATTAATTATTTTCATGTTTGATCAAATTTTGATCAATCTACACAAAAATGATTTATAATTTCAGCCTTCGGCGAAAGCAAAAGTTAACAGCATTAATAAATAAATTGAAATGGGAAAATTGATTGAAGAATTTAACGATTACCGCACACGAATGAACGGTAGAGTAATGGAAAGCGCAAATACCAATATGAAACGGTTTTTAGCCCTGGATACAACGGCTTATGCGCAGGGTGCTTTAAATGTTAAAACCAAGGAAATGCTGGGCCTGGTAGCTTCTATGGTTTTACGTTGCGACGATTGTATAAAATATCATCTTGGTAAATGCCATGATGAAGGCGTAAGCACGGAAGAAATGAACGAAATATTTATGATTGCTAATTTGGTTGGCGGCTCTATCGTGATACCGCATTATCGCCGGGCGGTTGAGTATTGGGATGAGTTAAATGCCGTTTATTCGGGTTAACGGCAGGCCTAACAATTAATTTTTGAGGTAAATGGTAGAACGGAATTTTCCGTTCGCGTCGGGCTCGTCTATATGAAATACAAATACCGAAGGTGTTTTGTCAACTAAGATTCCCTTGATCACTTTTGGAACTCTCATACTTTCGGTGTTGGTGTAGAAATAGGAAAGCGTCAAAAAATCCTTGTCGAGTTCAAAGTCCCCGGTTATTTTTCTGGTGTGCTGCACCATTTCAAACTTACCGTCAGAGATAAGGCTTAAATAATCGTTGGCGGTCCAGTTGGCTTCTGTGGCAGAATTTAGAAGATCGCCGGCTTTGTTGTATTCCTGATAGACAACTTTATCAAAAAACCATTTTTCGGAACTTACGCTTTCTGGCGTTAAACTTTCATCTTTATCGCATGAGCTGATAAAAAGCATGATCAACAAAAAAATCAAAAAATTCAGTGTCTTTTTCACAGCGGGGATTTCTTAAATTGAGCCGAATTTGGTTGTTTAAATATACGTTGCTTAGCCAAAAATTTCAACCATGACAGAAAATTATAAACGGTGTGCCTGGTGTGGCTCGGATCCTTTGTACGTTAAATACCACGACGAGGAATGGGGGAAGCCTGTTTACGAAGATAAACTACTATTTGAATTTTTAGTTTTAGAGAGTGCTCAGGCCGGCTTAAGCTGGATCACCATATTGCGTAAACGCGAGAATTACCGCAAAGCTTTCGCTGATTTTGATGTGAACGCTGTCGCGAAATTTACCCAAAACGATGTGGAACG
>JBGTBV010000259.1:0-2202 GCA_041749185.1 Daejeonella sp.
CAATTTTTTCATTTTGACGGAAACCGATGCCTCAAGGAATTGTTGCTCCGCTGGTGAAGTGTTTACGCGAAGTTTACCATATCAGATGGTCAGGATGAAACCAAAAATTGATACTGAATTCATCCATTCTTCAAGCGGGGGCAATTACAGTTTTGGCTTTACCGGTCGACGTAAATATGTGCTCAAAGAATCTGATGGGAAGCTGGTTGCCCCGTTGCTTCTTTATACCCGGCATTCAGAAAAATTTGAAAGTGGATTTGTGAACAACGTTCTCAAGCGAGACTTTTATTCAAGCCTTGCTCCAGGTGACACATTATCACTCATGGAATTCGAAATTCATTTTTTGAAAAGTAAATAACATGGACATTATGCCTCCGGATTATATACTTGCACCCGATCGATCGGGTCTTAGGAAGTCTGGAAGATTCTTCTTGATTTTGTTTAGCCTGGGTATGGCTTCCTGCAGGGTCGAACAACCTAATGTCATTTACCAGCCACCGCAGGATATTTCTCAGGAATCCGCACATGTCGCTTTGCAGTGGGCCAACATGACTTTGTATACCATTCGGTTTTCAGCCTATAATACGCCAACGTATTCATCGAGATCATTAGGTTACCTGGGTTTAGCCATGTATGAATCAATTGTACCGGGCGATCCCAGGCAGCGCTCCATGAGCACTCAATTGAGTGGGCTTATTCTTCCGACGGCAGAGGCTAATGTGTCCTATCAATGGATTTTGTCCTTAAATGCTGTACAGCATACATTGTTAAAATTATTATTTCCCGTACCAGGAAACTCCCACCGGTTTGTTCATGAGCGAATTGATTCGTTGTCAAATGCAGTGTATGCCGAACACGCAAAAGGTATCCATCGCGATATTATAAAACGGTCTGTGGAATTTGGAGAATCCATAGGCGTGGCCATTCATGATTGGTCGCTCACAGATGGAGGCCATAACGGTTATACCAGAAATTATGACCCGAGTTTTGTGTTCCCTAAAGGTCCATCTTACTGGACACCTCCCTTAAGTGGTCAGACTGTTAGCCCATATCCTTTGCACCCTCATTGGGGCAGAAACCGCACTTTCGTAAATGACAACAAGGATCTATCCATACCTGCCATCATTCCTTTTTCAACCGATCCGATTTCGGATTACTATAAGTTATATATGGCTGTCTACGAAAAAAACAAAACCCTCAGCCTGGCGGAAAAAGAGACAGCTGCCTGGTGGGGCGATGACCCGGCTGATACATTTTCTCCACCCGGACATTCCTATTACTTGGCAGCCATTGCCATAAAAAGCAGCAATGTGAATATTGTAAAGGCAAGTGAGGCCTTTGCGCGTGTAGGCATGGCCGTTGCGGATGCTTTTATTCATTGCTGGAAGATTAAGTATTCTTACTTCAACGAAAGACCTTCTACATACATAAGAAAATATATTGATAGCACGTGGACACAGTACTGGCCGGAACCTCCGTTTCCGGCATTTCCATCAGGACACTCTATCCACTCGGCGGCAGCGGCAAGTGTACTAACCGACCTTTTTGGTGAATCATTCCCATTCACCGACCATTCACATGAAGCCAGGAAGAATGAGGATCCCAGGTTTCGGGATCTGACTTACGCATCCCGGAGCTATAAAGGGTTTTGGGACGCGGCCAACGAAAGCGCATATAGCCGGTTTCTGGGTGGCATTCATACGCAACTGGATAACGACGTGGGGCAGCAGGAAGGAAAAAGGGTTGGTGAAAATGTCAATGCACTTCTATGGACTAATTGAGTCGATAAACGAGCAGTATCACAGAACTGGAAGTGTTGATAGCGTTGCCACTGAATAGGTTTGTTTATTAGAAACACGAAGGCTGAGATTGAATTCGACCGTCAGGTGAATTCACATTAATTACTAACAAAATAATTTATTGACCTTTCGTTACCAGATTCTGGAATAGATTATTCATCTTCAATCCATATTTTAAGATTTAAAACCACTGCGTCGATTATACCAAACCCGGTGACGTTACCATTCAAGCTATGGATTATCCAAATCTCGCGATCGGTGACACGAAATGCAAGCATACAGATGTATGCACGTTCAGGGTTTTATGTTTATTCGTTTTTGCTTTTCTATCTGGATTGAACCCGGGCCATGCACAACATTCTGTTGCAAGAAAATGGAACGAAGTGCTCTTAGAGGCGATTAG
>JBGTBV010000260.1:0-7067 GCA_041749185.1 Daejeonella sp.
TTGTGCCGGTTCAGTTCGTTGTCGAAACAGAATCCGTTTCCGGTATGCCCCACTTCATAAACGCCTTCATCGGTGCTCAGAAATTCCCTTGCTTTTTTAAATTTCTCATCTGATCCTTCTTCCAGCTCTTCTTCATCCTGCCCGGCCATCGTTAGAGAAGGAACGTTTACAGTAGAGTAGGCCGGAAACAATGGGTTATGACCCAAAATGTATTTTATATCGGTGCAAAGTAATTCCTGATGCTGTTGCTCATGGTTTAAGCCGAGGATCAAAATCTCCTGTTGCTGCCCGTTCAGATCCTGGGAGCTTAAGAAATTTTCCATGGCTTTGTCTATATAGCTCCGGTAACGATAAACATCATCAACGCCGGGTCGGCTCAGGTTGCCCCGGTCTGTGCGTATAACCCGTGCGCCAACCGTTTCGTAATAACTGTTAAAAACAAAGTTGTAATTCGGGTCAAATTCGCGGTAGCCGGCGCTAAATGGCTTTAAAAAGAAAGTTTCAAAAAACCAGCTTGTATGACCCAAATGCCACTTGGGCGGGCTCACGTCTACAATAGGTTGTACCACGTAATCTTCCGTTTTTAACGGCTTGCAAATATCTTCAGAGCGTTTTCGCGTTTCCAGATAAGCGTTTAGCAGATCCATTTAATTGTTTTTTATGTGAGACACAAGATCAGAAATTGACTTAACCGCCAGTTGCTCTGATTGTTTTCTGCGCATCATTAAAGCATACGCATTATTAAAGCCGATGGGTTTTAGCCATTTGATATCATAACGGGAATCGAAACCAGCTTTTACGTAGGCGTACACCCCCTCCCGAGTTTTAAGCGTATCGATTACAGCAGCCGGTGCTTTAAGTAAAACCAGCAGGCCGGTACCGGTATATTCGGGATAGAAGTCTATCTGGTTGTTGCGCAAAGCATCAAAACAAATTTTGGTACCGCCGAGGCCGGTTTTCGTTTCTACTCTTAGATCAGAATTTCCTTCAATCAGCATACGGTACATGTGAGCGAGAATGTATTGCTCGCCGAAAATCTTTGAGCCAATACGGATGGGGCCCTGATCTCCGTTTAGCGGTTTTTTATACAGCCCGTTTTCGGTCAAAAATCCGCGGGCTACATCCTCCGGACTTTGCTTAAGGTAGTCTACTTTATAATTCAAATCGGTCATCAGCGAATCATTAATCTTACCCGACAGTAAATTTAAAATCGGTTCCAGTTCCGGAAACGATTTTAATGTTTGGTTGCGAACAATGGGTGCCGCGTAATAGGGCGGAAAAATATTTTTGTCATCCTGCAAAGTAATCAGGTCAAAGGCTTTTAGCCTGCCATCGGTAGAGTAACCGCTTATCACGTCAATATCTTCTTCAAAAGCGGCTTTGTACATTACCGCATCGCTGATCACCACTGTTGGTATCCGCAATTTATAGTGTTTTTTAAGGCCGAGGTAGCCATCCTGCCGCCCCATAAATTCCGGTGTAAACCCGGCCAGTAAACTTCCGCGGTTTACCGTGGGCACAAAATACATTGAGGAAACTACCACCAGCACCAATCCTGCGATAAACAATAAAGGCCGAAGAATTTTGACTCGCAGATTTTGCATCCGCGATAGCAGAAAATCAAAAACAATTGCCAGACCGGCGGCGGGGATTGCGCCTGCCAAAATCATATTGGAATTGTTGAGCGCAATACCGCCGAATATAAATTCGCCCAGGCCTCCCGCGGCGATGTAGGCCGCAAGGGTAGCCACGCCAACATTTATTACGGTTGCGGTGCGTACTCCGGCTAAAATAACAGGCATGGCCAAAGGCAGTTGCACCTTCAATAATATTTGCGTGGCATTCATGCCCATTCCTTTTGCCGCATCCATAACAGATCGGTCTACCTGAATTAGGCCGGTGTAGGTATTTCTGATGATAGGAAGCATCGCGTAAAGCAGTAAAGCCACAATTGCGGGCTTGGGGCCGATGCCTAAAAGCGGGATCATTACGCCCAGCAGGGCGATGCTCGGGATGGTTTGCAGCACGCCGGCAAAACCCAAAACGGGGCCGGCCAGCTTTGTCTTTCGCGATATTAAAATTCCAAGCGGAACTCCGATTAGCACCGCAATAAGCAGCGAGGTAAGTGTAAGGCCGATGTGCGTGAACGTTTGTTCAACAAGCTTTTCCCGCTGCTCGAACATAAATTGCCAAACATTTTGTTCTCCGTTCATCAGCCCGCCGATTTGAATTGGCTGTAAGCGTTCATCAGATCTTTGTACCCGGCAGTTTTGTATTCGCCGGTATGCTGGTTTTTAATGCCAACCTGATTGCTTTGCAGTTTTAACAATTTTTCAAAGGCTTCCCAAACGGTTGTTTCGCTTTGTAGCGATGCGCTTTGCGGCAAGCGATCTTCGATCGGCAGATATGGCCAAACATCGGCGAGGCTTAGCGTCTGCAATTCCAACAGCAGGCGTTGACCGTTAAAAAAATCGGTAATAAACCCAGACTGGGGTTTAAACAGCAGTTCAACCGGAGTTCCGGTTTGCACAATTTCTCCCTTATCCATTACGCAAATGCGGTCGGCCAGTTCAAAAGCTTCCAACACATCATGGGTAACCATCACAACCGTTTTGCCTTTCAGCTCATCAAGTTCTTTAAATTCTTTGCGGATGCTGGCCCGCGTTACCGGATCTAAGGCGCCAAGCGGCTCATCCATGAGCAATACCGGCGGATCGGCCATCAGCGCCCGTGCCAGTCCGACACGCTGCTGCTGGCCACCGCTTAACTGGTGCGGATAAGCATTTAAGTATTGCGACGGAGCGAGGTGGAGCTTTTCAAGCAATTCGGCAGACCGGTTTTTGATTCTCGCGGTATCCCACTTGAGTAGCCTGGGCACCACAGCAACATTTTCTGCGATGGTATAATGCGGGAAAAGGCCGTTGTCTTGCAGCACGTAGCCAATTCCCCGCCTTAGTTTTTCGGGCTGCTCGTTCGCAATATTGCGGCCATCAATTTCAATTATTCCTGCCGAGGGGTCGGCAAGGCGGTTGATCATGCGCAGCGTGGTGGTTTTACCGCAACCGCTGGTTCCCAGAAGGATCATCTTTTCGCCTTGTTTTACGCTAAAGCTGATCTGGTTTACCGCTTTGGTTTTACCGTAAATTTTGCTGACTTCGGTTAAGCTGATCATTCACTGTCTAAAGTCATGAATAAATTATTCAATGATTCTGCGAACGTGGGATGCGCAAAAACCCCGTCGCGGATTTCGGGATAGGTAACTCCGCCCATCATGGCCATCTGCAAAACCGTCATTACTTCGCCGCCTTCCGTGCCGATGATGGCAGCGCCGAGAATCTTTTTAGTTTTATGATCAACAATTGCCTTCATTAAACCGCGGGTATCACCCGTCTCAATGGCCCTGGCCACGCTGCTCATTTTTAGCCTTGCAACCAGAATTTTCTGTCCCTGTTCTTCAGCTTCTTTTTCGGTTATCCCGATGCGGGCCAATTGCGGATCTGTAAACATGCACCAGGGCACCATTCTGCTTTTAATGCTTGCTGATTTTTTCTCAAATAAATTTTTGGAAATCACCAGGTAGTCATTGTAAGAAATGTGGGTAAACGCTGGTCCGCCTTTCACATCGCCCAGCGCATAAATGTCTTTAATATTGGTTTTCAGCTTGTTGTTCACCTTGATAAACCCCTGTACATCCGCATATACTCCGGCTTTTTGAAGATTTAATTCTTCCGTGTTCGGAACCCTGCCCGCCGCAACCAGCACGTGCGAGCAGGTTAACACTTTGCGCTGGCGGTTAACACTTAAAACGGCGGTAATTTTACCCTTAGCCACATTTTTTAAGCTTCGGGTTTTTGTTCCGGTTAAAATGCTGAGGCCTTCATCTTCTAGAATTTGCTTCATTTCTCCGGCTACGTCATCATCTTCGCGGGGCAAAAATTGAGGAGATTGTTCGAGCACGGTAACTTTACTGCCAAACCGCCTGAACATCTGGCCAAATTCTAGCGCAATGTAGGCGCCGCCAATGATGAGTAAATGCTGTGGAATTTCATGCAGATCTAAAATGCTGGTTGAGTCTAAGTAATGTATTTCTGATATGCCGCGTATTTCTGGGATGGCGGGTCTGGTTCCGGTATTGATGAATATCTTTTTTGCTTTAAGCAGCACGTTACTCTTGTTGATAATTTCAACCCGCACCGTGTTCTGATCTTTAAATGATGCTTCGCCGAAATAAATATCCAGACCCGCAACCTTATTTAAATTATCCTCAGAGCCGTTTCTGAATGATTGAACAATTTCATTTTTTCTGGCGACAATCTTTTTTAAATCGGCAGAAACCGGTCCGGTATTAATTCCCAAGGTTTTGGCCTGGCTGGCGAGGTAAGCCGTGCGTGCAGAGGCGATCATCGCTTTGGTAGGCGTGCAACCATAGTTTACGCAGCTTCCGCCGATATACTTTTTTTCTATCAGTGCTGTTTTTAACCCCGACTGGGCAAGTTTTTTTGCAAGCGGAGTGCCTGCCTGGCCAGAGCCGATGATAATCGCGTCGTAAATTTTCATACAAGTGGTTGAGATATCAGATTAAAGGCCTGGCCCTTACCGGCTACCTTTTTTTGATCTGGCAAAGCGCTACTATTTACTCCTCTATTTTTACGCCCTTCCAAAATGCAACATAATGTTTTATTTGTTTTGCCGCGTCATTCGGGTCGGGGTAAAACCAGGCCGCATCTACGTTTTCTTTCCCGTTAACAAGCAGGGTGTAATAAGAGGCCACTCCTTTCCAGGGGCAGGTAGAATGAGTTAAAGATTCTTCTAAAAACTTTTTGTTTACAGAATCCGGCGGAAAATATTCGTTGTTTTCAACCTTGATCGTATCATCACTTTCCGCAATAATCTCGTTGTTCCATATAGCTTTCATGCGCTTAAAAGTTGAGGTGCTAACAATTTTACGAAAAAAAATCGGGGCATTCCTTCCCCGGGCCGTTTAGTTTTTCGATAGGGCTATCCTGCTTTCGGTTTTTAAGGTTTGGTTCGCATCTGTGTTTACACTTCCCAATCAGATAACGGCCGCACTTAGCAAGTCAAAGTTGAAAACTGTGAGGATTTTTACTGGTCTGGAAACGTTGAAGTGTTTATGCAGTGTTGGCTTCTGTATTATTTCCGTCTGCAAACAACTACTGCTCATTAAAGATAAAAAGAGGATTTTATATTCTTCCGCCAACATTGCATAAACATTTTGTTAGCAACATTCACCCTTCTTTTCGAAACTTGTAGCGGTCGTTACATTGTCGTCATGGTGTCGCGGAATAGAATTAGTCGCGGAATAGAATTAATTGTCTCTCCATCGTCATAACCTGCCAATGAATGTTTTACCTTTTTACTCTGCTTTTAAAACTTTTACAGGTTCAATTTGCCCCGCTCGAATGGTTTGGGATAGGACAGCCAGTAGCCCGACTATGGCAACAGAACCAAAGCCTATGCTTAAATTTATAATACCCAAATCAAGTTGACTGCCCATTTCAGTTCTTAGTAAATGACCGCAAAGCAAGCCCGCCGGAACACCAATTAGGCGGGCAATTAGGATAAGAATGCCAAATTTTCCAGTAACCGTCCACACCAATTTTATTTTGTTGGCGCCTAATACTTTTCTTATACCCAATTCTTTAGTTCGTGTTTCAACGGAGTAACTGGCTATGCCTAAAATGCCCAATGCAGCGATTATTACGACAATCAGGGCGGAGCCTCCAACAAATTTTAATTCTCCACTGATTTCTCCTGAATAACGGTGGTCTTTTAAGTTTTGAATATTTGCCGTTTTTCCAGGAAAAATGTTTTTCCATATGGATTGTATGGCTTTGGTCACTTCCAATTCTGTATCTGGCTTTATTTTTACGGTCAGGGTGGTTATTTCATTTGGCAAATACCGGTACATTAAAGGGAGTTGTTGGCCAATAATTTCATTGGGCATTACGCCAATAACTTGTACATAGGCAGAATCCAGTAATAGATTTTGTCCTACAATATTTTCCGATTCAGATTTCAATAATTCTGCGGCCGCTTCATTCACCAATACAAATTGCTCAGTGCTTTGGGGTATATTATTAGGAAAATTTTGCCCTGATTTTAAGCTGATACCTTCTGCTTCTATTGTTTTTGGGTCGATACTTACGTAATTTATTTCCAGAATTTTATCGTTTAATGTAACAGAATCTCTACCCATTTTAATAGGTTCAAAATACCAGTTAGTGGCCAAAGTCGTTTCTACCTGGCTTAACTGGTTTATTTCGTTTTGCAGGTTTTTATATTTTTCACCTTTTAAATCAAGTGTCAGAACATTGGGTGACACAGTTGAGCTAATGATTGCATTGTTTTTTATATCATAATCGGTAATTATGACAACCAATATCATAAGTATAATAGTCACTGAAAATTGTACGACAATCAAAGCTTTGTAAATAGAAACACTCTGGAACAGCTTTATATTTTTCATTTTACGCAAAATCTGTATGGGCTGAAACGCTGACAATAGCCATGACGGAAATGCTCCTGCGACTAAGCCTGTGATAACTGCGTAGGTTAACAAGACTAAAATTAAGGTTGTATCCCAGGAAAACGCCACATCATCCATATCGGGTATATAGTGGCTTAAAATATTAACACATGGCACTGTAAACAACAAAGCAAGCACGGATACAAGGGTTGCTTCAATTAAAAATTGACCAATGATTGTCCTCTTGTTGCGCCTATCGTTTTGCGAATACCTACTTCTTTAGCCCGGGAGAAGGCACGCGCCAATGCCAAACTGATATAGTTGAAAGCAGATAAAAGGGTTACGGCCAGAATTAGAAATAGCTGCGTATTTATGTCAGTCCAGGTGGGGCCCGCATTGCTGTCATTTTTAATGTCTTTGTTTCGGGGAGTAATATCTTCTATGGGTTGTGCCAAAAATTGAAGATTGCTCTTATCCAATTTCCGATTATAGTTTTGGAGTGTTGTATTGAGCTGCTTTAAATTATCTCCTGATTTTAGACGTGCGTAAATTGCTGAACTCTTGAAGTCTCCCCAATTTT
>JBGTBV010000261.1:0-5403 GCA_041749185.1 Daejeonella sp.
GCTTTATTTCTGTAAAACCTTTTGGAAACTTTCCGGGAATATCTTCTGTTTTTATGGCAGGCACCACAACCACGTCTTCGCCAGATTTCCAGTCGGCGGGTGTGGCTACACTGTGGTTTGCAGTAAGCTGAAGCGAATCAATCACCCTTAAAATTTCCTGAAAGTTTCTCCCGGTCGAGGCCGGATAAGTGATCATCAGTTTTACTTTTTTATCGGGGCCGATAACAAATAAAGACCGAACGGTAAATGTTTCTGAGGCGTTTGGGTGCATCATGCCGTAAGCTTCCGCAACTTCCCGGTTTTCATCCGCAATAATTGGAAAATTTACCTCTACGCTTTGGGTTTCGTTAATATCATTAATCCAGCCGCGGTGCGATTCTACCGAGTCAACGCTTAACGCGATCACTTTTACATCCCGCTTTTTAAACTCTTCACTCAATGATGCGGTGCGACCAAGCTCGGTAGTACAAACCGGTGTATAATCTGCCGGATGGGAAAACAGTACGCCCCAGCTATCACCTAAAAATTCGTGAAAACTCACTTCGCCCATAGAAGTTTGCGCCTTGAAATCGGGGGCGGTATCGCCTAATTTTAAACTCATGATTGTTGTTTTTACAGTATATCCTAAACTAAGAATTACTATAATACCAATCAACACCCTTATGTTTGGGCAAACGCGAATTACTTAATTTGTTGCAGGTTGCGGAATACCAGCGGCATTTTGCGCAGGCGATTTTCGATTTCGATTTTTGGGATGTGCTGGTTTATTGCAGCGTTTGCCCGGTCCGTTTCATATTGGGCGGCACTGCTTACAGATAACTTTTGCTTCCCGGCTGATGCACTGAAGTTTCCGGTGTTCAGATAATTTAACGCTTCTTTTAAACTGGACTCATTTACATCACCAAAATCACGTGAAAGATCATCAACCGTATTTTTATCAACGTTAAAGCCTTCGTAGTAATCGGCTGCACCTGCGTTATTAACAGTTTTAAACGATACCGGATAAATAGTGTGATTAAAAACAGGAATGGGGAAAAAGCCTACCGGCTTGCCGAATGTATTTTTTTCGCCGATCAATTTTACATTCATCACCGGTTTTAAATTGTTTATAAGCAATTCGCTGGTACAAGCCGATGCAGGTGTTACAATAAATACGATACGGCTCAGATCCATACCTCCCACTTTATAAAAATAAGTGGACTCGTTCCAGTTGCTGTAGCGTTGGTTAAACACATAGGTATAAATTAGGTTTTGCCCCCTGCCAACTGCTTGCGGAGCCAGCATATTCGCAAGGGTATCCTGGGTAGATACAAAACCGCCCCGGTTGTAACGCAGATCTACGATCATTTCATTTACGCCTCCGGCTAAAAAATAATTCATGGTTACAATCAATTCCTGCACAGAAGACGGACCCGAAAATTGGTTGTAAACAAAATATCCAACCCTTTTTGATCCCTCGTTATAGATACTTTTAAATAAAACGGTGCTTAGCGGATAAACCGCTTTACTTATGGTGGTGCTGACCGTGGTGCCGTCGGGTTTTTCGAATACAAAGTCTGCCGATTGTTGGCTGCCCAGAAAAACTTCGGTTAGGTATGAGATGTCCGCCGCACTGCCGCCATTGATTTCCCGGTTGTCAATCCTCAAGATTTTCCAGCCACGAGTAACTCCTATGTTCCCGCCCGGCGAGTTGGGGTAAACGTAATTTACCCTCAAATCTGTATCGCTGGCAAAGAATTTCACAAAAAAACCAAAATCGCTTTGAAGTCCCTGACTTGCCCTTTCGGTTTCGGCCCTGGTTTCCGCGAAACTAAACCGGTCTAAGGGCTGGAAAGAACGCATTTTATCCATCACCTCGTCAATATCGGCTGATTCCCTCGGCCTGAAATCAGCAACTGAGGGCAACATATCTGCCCATAGATAAATGTCTTTGATTTTAATGTATGCAGAGTCCCGTAATTCTGCCTGGGCAACATATGTTGGCGGAGCGGTTTTAGAATCTTTTTTACAGGAAGTTGCTGTAATTAATCCAAGCAGAATTAGATTTCCGCAGATAAAAAATTTGGTATGTGGTCTCATCACCGTCACTTTAGCTGTTAAACGGGACGGCGGTAAAATTTGTTATGTTTTTAAGAGAGGAATGCAGCCGCGGGCAAAAAATCAATGCCGCCAGCCAGGGCGAACTCTTCATCAGCCTGACTGTTGCCAATTATCAAAATATCCCGGCGAAGGAGATTAAATTTGTCCAGTATCAACTCCAGCACGTCGGTTTCCGGCTTTGGCCGCATCTCATCCGCAAAGTAAACCGTTAAATATTTTTCCATCCCGTTCCACTGCATTTGTCTGATTTTATTCAGTTGAACCCCGGGATTGCCATTGGTAATTACAAAAATTTGCTTCCGGTCTACCACAATCTCCTGCAGCAATTTTATTAGAGGCCCATACATTATTAACTGTAGCGGTAAAATGGCTGTGGCTTGTAGACTTAAAAAATTCGCTTCGTACGCAGGCGGGAGATCAAAGAATTTTTGCGCCCTGTGAAATATTTCGTCTGTGCCGTGGTTCTCTAAGGCTAATTTGAAAAATCTAATAAGATCTTTCGCTGGGGGCTGGGTCTCTGTAAATTCTATAAAATTTGAAAACAAATAATACACCTGGAGCAAATAATCTTTTTCGGGATAGAGTACATTGTCCAACTCAAAAATGAAAGCCCTTTTTGCTGGGTTAATATCGGCGTATGTGAGCATCTTAAATGGAAAAAAGTGAGAAGGCCCCCAAGGGTTTGTTCGCTTCAACTGCGAATATGCCTGTTAAGTTTACTTCCAGACGATTAATACCTTCGGGTAAAGTTCCGGCTAAAATGGATCCGGATTCTAAAACGACCAGATTGGAGGCCAACGAGGTAAACGCTGGATTTTCACCTTTTAACCAGAGCATTGAGGGTACAATTATTGAAATTTGATACTCAGAAAATAATTGTCTGGTGCTTGCCAGCGGATAAATTTCATCAGTATATAACGGAAATATTTTTGTGATACCGGCATCCAAAGCTAAACTCAACAGCTCATGTGCATAAGTTGCTGAGCTGCCCCGGGGTATCTTAACGAATTTCTTATCGTGCGCTTTTATTTCCGGCAGGAGCTCATGGTCACCTAAAAAAACATCGGGCAACCCGAGCAGGCGTTCTACTTTATAACAAACAGCATGAGAGGCGGCTGTAATCAGAATGGCCATTACACCAAAATTAGACCGTCTTTCATTACCACTGTTCGGTTTGCCATATTGGCCAGGCTCTCATTGTGGGTCACAATCACCATGGTTTGATTCAGCCGGTCGCGTAGATCAACAAAAAGGCGGTGCAGACTTTCGGCGTTATTGGAGTCTAAATTTCCGGACGGTTCATCAGCAAGTATGATTGAAGGACTATTGATAAGTGCCCTGGCAACTGCAACGCGTTGCTGCTCCCCGCCCGATAGCTGACCCGGTTTGTGTTCTGCACGACTCTCCAGACCTAAAAGCTCGAGTAATCCCGCCGCTTTTTTGCCAGCTTCCTTTTTACCCATTCCGGATATGAATGCAGGAATGCAGATGTTCTCCAACGCGGTAAACTCGGGCAATAAGTGATGAAATTGAAAGATAAAACCGATATGCCTGTTGCGAAATGCGCTTAACTTTTGTCGCGATAATGTTCTCATAGCAACCCCATTAATCTCCAACGCACCCGAATCTGATTTATCCAACGTACCAACGATGTGCAGCAAGGTGCTTTTTCCCGCACCCGAAGCGCCAACAATGGTGACAATTTCGCCGCTATTAACCTCCAGATCAACGCCTTTTAAAATTTGTAATTGACCGTAAGATTTCTTTATGCCCGTGGCTTTTAACATGGTGGCGAAGATACAAAGTAAAGGCCAAACGTCAGAACAGGCACAATTATCGCCCGAAGCGCTTTTTGAAATATAAATAATCCAGAAAATAAATCAGCTTGATGTTAAGTGTATTTAGCTGATCGCTGGCAAAGGTGCTCCGCACATTTTGGAAGTAGCCAGGTAAAACCTCATTGCGGAAAGCCTGGGTATTATTTTTATAAACCACAAACAGATCGCTACCGGGAGCAAACCTCCAGCGATAAACCAAATCAGCATTGAAAAAACTCACATTCCGGTCGTTATTTTTGGCGTAACCGATGGTGTTTGGCGCCAAATACCCGTCGGCTCCCAGAAGCTTATATTCAAAGTTCTTCACCCGGCTCCAGTAGTATCTTCCTGTTAAAGACAAGGACATATTCGGGCTGAAATTGTATGCGCCTTCCAGTTCAGAAACATCGGTTTTAACCAGCCTTTCGGCGAAAACAATATCAGAGCCAACACGGTCGGCATAGCCTTGCTGTCGGTCTTGCTGATAACGATGTTCAAATACCATACTCAGACGATCGTTAAAACGGAACCGGGGCTGTACTTCTATAAAGTAGAACGGGCGCCTCACGCTGTAATTATTGTAAAAACCACCTACTATATCAATAGCAAACCTTTTGCGATAATCTGTTGAAAAAACATTACTAAAACCAAAATAGCTTAATCTTTTGAAAACCCGCCCGGGTGTCCGGGCCTCAAAAAAATCATTTCCCGTCGCCTTGGTTTCCAGCCGGATCCGTTCAAACCAGAAATTTTTGAAGGTGGCGTTAGAGGTGAGCTCTACCCCGGCCTGCTGATATTCACGCGTTTTGTAAGTTGTTGAATAATTTAGCTCCACCTCGGTATTGGTGCGTAGAAAAATCCCTTTGGGCTTAAAGGTTTGATAGCTGAATTCACCCTCGTTGGTAAATTCATCTGCTGACCGCAAAATGCCGAGATCGTTAATATCGTATTGATCGCTTTCTACAATCTGCTGCAGATTGAACTGAAAATTACCGTTAATCTTACCGTAATTCAACGTATAGGTAAACCCATCCTTCACTTCCGTTTCAAAAATTTTTTGGCTTAAAGCTACAAATCCGTTTAAAGCGTAAGTATTTTTGGCATTGCCGATAATGAAACCCAACCCGGTTACGTTCGCATTATTTCGGGATACATCTTTACGATTTACATTGGTATTTATTAAGCTAACGGCAGAATTATTGTTGAGCGTTTGATTTAAGGCGAGCACATTATAGTTTGTGAACGGCTCTGTTACAATCAGCGAATCAGCGCCGGAGGCCGTACGCACCCGCGATTCTGTTTTAGCAGTGATTGCGTTCAGAACACCCAATCCTAAGCCAGAAGGTGTTCTACCCGAAATCTTTGTGGCATTTAACAAACGTACCTGGGCCGGGTTTTCCAATACCTGCAAGCCATTTTCTGCCAAATCCTGCACCTGGTCAAATCCGGAAGGCGTTTTTCCTATCCGGCGTGGATAAAGTAGGCC
>JBGTBV010000262.1:0-9688 GCA_041749185.1 Daejeonella sp.
GAAGCCGCTCTTATTCCACGGGAATCCATATTATCCATAGCTGGTGTGGATGGATCCTGATCAACCTGCGCTAAGCTGCCGTCTGATTTATTAATTTTAAAAACTGAGATCCTGCCGTTAACCGGATTGTTCCCTGCGTTAACCGCAAGCAGGTAATCGCCTACCATACGTAACGCCCATTGGGTATCAAAATCGCCTTCGGCAGCGTCGCCTAAACAACCTGTTTTGTAAGGCGAACCCGGTAATTCTGTTAAGGTGCCGTCGCTGTTCCTTCCCAGGGCGATAATGGCATTGCCCGCGGAAGAATTAGTGCTCGTATAAAGGAATCCTTTATAATCGGCATTACTAATGTCAACATTCTCTTTCGCACATGCGGAGAGAAGGATAACGATAAACGCGGTAAAAATTTGCTTTTTCATAAATTTTCCAGTTTAATATTTATTTACATTTTATCAATCGTATTCATGTCGGGGTCCGGGGCATTCATATCACTGTTGAACATGAGTTTTTTCATATACTCGGGTTTGGTGCCGCTCATGGCTTGCTTAACCATCTCTCCATAGGCTTTTCTTGCTTCTTCAACCGATTTCTTTCCGGTAATCACATCATGTGCAAGATTCAGGGCCAGAAAATTATTTTCTTGTTTATCACAACGGGCAGCTAATATTCCCTGTGTTCTGTCTACGGTTACGCTGCCATCAAAATTTGCCAGTTCATCATATTTATCCAGAGGAACTTTATAACTAATACCTTGTTCCATGCAGTCCATGTGCGTCTTTGGAAAGTCATGCTTGCTTTCCATTTTGGTGATAATTGTTTTTTTCCAAGGGCCATTTTTATACCATACAGCCATGGTAGGCGTCATTTCATCAGGCTTACCATACAATTCCACTTGCTCCTTGAATGCCATTTGTGAAGACATGGGCCAGCTTTTCATTTCTGGCATACTCATTTCCATTTTGTCTTCTTTCATTTTCATTTTACCGGGCTCATTGTTTTGAGCGATTGCGAAATTTGAAATGGACATGAAGCCAGGCATTGCCATCAGGACAATGACAAGGAATTTGATACTTTTTCTCATGAGATTTTATTTAGCTTGTTATTTTATGAACAACAGACCGGTGAGAATAAAAGTTATCACAGAAGTATAACGTTTTTGTTCAAAAAGTGTACTCTTTTCAAAACTACTCAGGCATGTAATGATATAATTTGCCCTGTGTACATTGAATATAATATGTGTAGCTATATATTCTTCACAAGCAGAGCCTTTTTTCTGATCGATGAATACTTAAACTATCGTTTCCATAATCATTTGTCTAGGGAATTAATTTTTGTAGAAGATTTTCCTGAATTATTAAAATTTAGTAATAAGCTTATTGCCCTCCTGCTATAAACGGATAAGAAATACCATTGGTAACGTTATATTTTACGGTTGCCAAACGGGTTGTACCACGCTTCCATCATTTCATCTGCAATGAATTAATAACTTCCTCTTTTCTTTTATTAAATCCTGCCGGGAGAGAGTATTAATTGCTAAGAAATTTTGGGGATCCATTCGGGGGAGGGAAGGTGACGAATGTCATTATCTCCTGAGGATTGAGATTGCTTGGGTTGATCTCACAAAAAAATCCCAGCCATTTTCATGACCGGGATTAATATTTTAAAAGTTTTGAAATTAGCTTTTCGCTGCAGCTACAATCTGTGCTAAAACCGCGTTATTCTTGCTGATCTGGCTGTTTGGCGATTCGGCAGAACGGCTTCCGGTTTCTACGTTGCGAGCTGATTTTAACCACTGAACCTCTAAACGGGAAGTGGTCTTATTTTTTCTGTCTTTTCTTTTTAAGCGTGTAACACCCATGATCTTATTTTCTTAATATTTTATGAGAGGTCAGGAGCGGATTCGAACCGCTGTAAAAGGTTTTGCAGACCTCTGCCTAGCCACTCGGCCACCCGACCATTTTTTTTAACGTTGCAAAAATAGCAAATTATTGTTGTCGTTCAAGTTTATTTTAAGATATTTCTGTGTACTTCATAACATAAAAGTGCCACCGAAACCGCCACATTCAATGATTCTGCCCGGCCGCTTCCGGGGATGGTAACGCGGTTGCTGATCAGGTTTATTAGCTCTGGTCTAATGCCGTTTCCTTCATTTCCAAACACAATTACACCTTCGTTGCCAAACACAGTTTCCGTTATCAACTTTCCGTTTAAAGTGGCCGCGTACACCGGAACCCTGATTTTTTGTAAAAGCGCAGACAATGAGCAATAATGAACATTCATCCGCGAAAGCGAACCCATGCTGGCCTGTACTACCTTCGGATTGTATACTTCTACGCAATCTTCAGAGCATATAATTTGCTTTATGCCAAACCAGTCTGCGGTGCGTAATATGGTTCCTAAATTTCCGGGATCCTGCAGGCCGTCCAGAGCAAGTGTATAGGAGCCTTTAAAATCTCCGGAAGATATTGTTTTTGAAACGGGTATCTGCACAACGGCCAAAACCTGTTGCGGAGTAGCCAGCGTACTCATCTTATTGATGTCCGTGGGTGTAATTTCTGTAACCTTTACTTTTTGTGATAAATTGACCAACTTTGGCATCACATTTCCGGTTGCATATACGTTGTTAACCAGATAACCGGAATTAATAAATTCGCTCACTGATTTTATGCCTTCAACGATAAAAAGCTGGTGCTCTTTTCGATTTTTTTTATGATGTAATAACCTCACAAAACTTACCTGAGACTTTGAAAGCATATTTTAAGATCAATAATTTCTCATTTGCAAGTATACTGCTTTTGATTTTTGTTTTAGGCAGTTGTAATGCGTCGCGGTTTTTACCCGATGACCAGGCCCTGGTTAAAACTGCCAAAATAGAAGGCATAGACAAAGAATTTGCAGAACAGGCTTCGCTTTACATCCAGCAGGATGTACGTCCGAATTCGCGTTTATATCTGGCCCTATACAATACGTTTAACACACGCAATGGCCGTTACCGAACAGACCGCATAAAGAAGATTGGAGAAGCGCCAAACGTGTTAGATAGCTCGCTGGTGGAAATTTCAAGGGTTCAGATTGAGAAATTTTTAGAAAGCAAAGGCTTTTTTAGAGCGCAGGTGAGTAGCGATGTAGATATCAACGGCAAGAAAGCCAATATTCTATTTACCGCAAAACCCGGACCTGCCTTCACCATTCGTGATATAGATTTTCAAATTGCAGATTCTGCCGTTGCTGATCTTTACCGGCGAAACCGTAATGCGTTTTCACGAATTGACAGCGGCCAGCGCTACGATGCTGATTCGTTGGCATATGAACGGGAGCAGATATTTTTGATGATGAAACGTTCCGGGTATTTTGATTACATCAGGCAGTATGTGCGTTTTGAGGTAGATACCAATCTGAACTCCAATCAGGCCGATCTGAAAATGTTGCTTTCAAACCCGGCAGAAAAGGATGGACATCAAACATACACCATTAATCAAAGCTATATTAACATAAAAAGCAGTGATGGAGTGGTTGCAGGCATAGAGCCCGATTCTGCCCTTATTGATTCTCAATATCATGTTAAAGATTATTCTGGAAAGTTCGATCCGGCATTGCCAACCGATTTCATTTACATAAATAAGGGAAACCTCTACGATATCAGCAAAGAAGATCTCACGTACGACCGGCTTTACGATCTCAACGTATTTAAAAACATTAAAATAGATTACATTAAGGAGCCCGACAGCAGCAACCGGCTAAACCCGCGATATGACATTGTGCCCTTAAAAAAGATGAGCAACCGGATAGAAGGCGAATTTACCTTCAACTCGGGGCGTAACGGTTTCAATTTTGGCGACACTTATTCTAACCGCAATTTATTTGGCGGGGCAGAGTTATTAGAGGTCAAAGCACGCTACGGTGTTCAGTTTGATGCCCGTTCTGGCACCAATCTGGTAAACCGGATTTTCAGTCGTGATTTTCAGGTTGGGGCAAATTTGATCTATCCCAAACTCATTGCTCCTTTCAGGCTTCCGCAGTTTGGAAAAAACGGAACTCCCCATACTACAATCTCCAGCAGTTTCCAGCTTTTTGATCAACGCGACGCGTTTTCTAATCGTGTTTTTATAAACTCACTTATTTACGACTGGAACGAAACCCGATATAAAGTTCATGCGGTAACGCCGCTTAATGTTGAATTCCGTAGCGGAAGATTAGACCCGGTTTTTAGGGATTCGTTAGAAAACCGGGGCTTTTTGCTTTATATCCGCACAAACGACCGTCGGTTTTTTAACCTGGGAAGCCAATATGCTTTCACCTACAATACCATACGGTTAAACTCCTACGGCAACTTCGTTTTTTTTCGCGGAAATGTAGACGCCGGGGGCAACTCACTCGGATTGTTAAACAATATTTTCAAGTTTAAGCTTGACGCCGATGGTTATCGAACGGTGTTTGGCCTGCCTTATCAGCAATATGTTAAGCTGGAAACCGATGTGCGGTTTTACCGGTTTTTAGGCGGCGAACGCCAGTTCATTTTCCGGCTGAATCCGGGTATCGGAATTCCCTACGGTAACACCACCAATCTTACTTTTGAGAAAAATTTCTATGCCGGCGGATCGGTTGGCGTACGTGCCTGGCAGGCAAGGACATTGGGTCCGGGAAATTACAACCGCTCAGTTTTAGCCAGCGATGAGCTGCGAACAAACTTGCGTAATCTGGATCAGTTGGGCGAAATTAAGCTGGAAGGAAATTTAGAATACCGCTATAAAATTGCCGATAACTTTTTTAACGCAAAGGTTAAAGGAGCGGCTTTCACCGATTTCGGCAACGTGTGGAAACTGCGGGAAACGGTTGAAAATCCCGGCGGGGAATTCCAGTTTAATAAATTTTTTAGTCAACTGGCAATTGGAAGCGGAGCGGGGCTACGGTTTGATTTAAATTATTTCGTATTTAGATTAGACGCCGGCTTGAAAGTGAAAGACCCGCAGTTTACGGGCTCAGAGCAATGGGTTATTCAATACCTGTTTAACAAAAAGGAATTTAAAGACCGCTACGAAATTACCAACCGGCCAGATGTTTACCGTTTTATTCAATATAACTTCGGCATAGGGATGCCATTTTAATCTCTGGCCAATTTTTAGAGCGATACCTTAACGCCAAAAAAATAATTTCGGGGCGCAGAGCCGTTGTAATAGCGGCCGCCAAAGGCATTTAAATCGTTTCCTAAACTGTATTTTTCATCCAAAAGATTGTCAACCCCAACAGACAACTCCAACTGCGTTTCTGCACTTAGTATTACCGGCATTTTGGCTTTCGCTCGTATCAGGTTATAGGCATCGGCATTTACTGTGTTGGCATCATTTAGCGGAATTTCCGAGGTATAATTATGCTGAAAGTATAGGGAGAAAGCCTTTGGGAATTGCAGGTCAATGCTGCTAACGAAAACATTTTTTGGTACGCCTGTTAATTTGTTCCCCGAATAATTCTGACTGCCGATCTGATAGTTGCTGAAGCGAAATTTATTGAGCGTGATGGTATTTCGCAACTGCATGCCCCGTATTGCCCCGCTGCTTTTAGGCTGGATCACCCAGCCGGAAACTTCTGATTCAAAGCCCAACTGGCGGGTGCCTCCGGCGTTTAAAAAAAACTCGGTATCATCGGCGTTTACCCGCCTGACAATGGCATTTTGCAGGCGATAATAAAAGACCGATGCATCCGCAAAAAAACGATCGCTGGCGTCGCGTAAGCGGATACCGGTTTCGTAATTCCAGCCTTCTTCTGCCTGCAACGCTGTATTGATCTGCTTGTCTGAAGCCCGAACTTCGGCAACAGTTGGTGGCGAGTATCCTTTGCTGAGAGTGGAACGCACAGAAGCATTCTCAGAAAGCTCATACGATAACCCGATTCTGGGCATGATTTTAGGTTTGAACGTGCGTTGGTTGAATTCACTTCCGGCAACATTGTCATCCCTGAAATTGAAACGAAAATAGTTAAGGCTGGCTGCTGCCTCTAAATTTAGCCGGGCGAATATTTCGGCAGTAAAGCGTGCAAACCAAAAGTTTTGATCCGTTTTTATCTCATCGGCAGCCTGCAGAGTATCTACGCTTCCGCGATTATTCCCAAAGTTTTTGATACCGGAATGGTTAACCTGATATTCCAAACCGGCATTCAGTTTCCAGTTAACTGAATTTCGGGAATTTGAAGTGTATTCTAAATAAGTTCTTAAGCCGGCGCTTCTTTCATCACGTAATTCATAATTGGTTATAAAAGGATTTTTAAAATCGGTAAGGGCGCCAAAAAACGCCATAACATGGCGAAACTGGCTGCTGATGCTTGTTTGGTGGGAAACCCCGCCAAATAGAGTTTTATTTTTAATTCCGGCTTGTTGTTCGGCGGCTCCGGGCAAAAACGCAGTTGCCGGTCGGGCCGACGTTGGATCTTGCAGGTATTGCGCCTGAGTTAATCCGCCCGGAGTTTGATAGTCTAGATCTGAATAAAATACCAAGCCGCCTAATTCAGCAATATCTCTGTAACGCCAGCGCTGCGAAGCCTGAACGTATTTCCGGCTGAAAGAGCTATTGTCGCGGTAGCCGCTGCTTCTCTGGTAAGCTTGAGAAATACTGAACTGAAGCTTTTCAGATTTTTTATCCATGCGGGCACTCTGCCGAAACAGACCGAAAGAGCCGCTTTGTAAATCGGCATCCAACTTAGTGCCGGGACTGGTTGCGGGCAAAGTTTTAAGGAGGACCACTCCTCCGGAATTTGCGCCAAACAAACTCCCGTCAGGGCCTTTTAAAATTTCTATACCTGCCAGCGAGTTGATGTCAATCAGATTTAAATAAGTATTTCCTCCTGCATCGGTTAATGGAAACTGATCCATATAAACTTTTACATTTCTGATCCCGAAAGGAGATCTTAAAAGACTTCCGCGAATGGAAAGCCGGTAACTTCCCGGCGACCGTTCTTCCATTCGGATACCCGCCACTGAATTTAGAACCGGCACCAGCGTGTTGCCCGCTTGCTTGGTAATTTCTGCCCGGCTAATTATTACCGCACTTGAAGAAGTTTTAAGCAGGCTTTGTTCTGATGGATAGGCTTGAACTACCACCTCTTTAAGGCGCTTGATGCTGTCTGGAGTTTGGGCAGTGAGCTGCACGGAGAGCGTAAAAAGCATGAAAACAGTGACGGACAGGTTTTTTTTCATACTACTTGGTACTGTACACCCTCCAGATGGTGTTGCTGGCGTCATCGGCAACCAGCAAAGACCCGTCATTTAACACCGCCAAACCCACCGGCCGGCCGTATACTTTTTCATCCTCAACATCGGCAACAAAACCGGTAAGAAAATCTTCGGGTTTGCCCGATGGCTGGCCGTTTTTAAACGGAACAAAAACTACTTTATAGCCCGAAATTTCAGACCGGTTCCATGATCCGTGCTGACCAATGAAGGCACCGTTGCGGTACTGCTGCGGGAATGATTCGCGATCGTAAAAAACCAGGCCGAGCGACGCGGTATGTGATCCCAAAGCGATATCAGGAACTATTGCTTTCTCAATCAGGTCGGGCCGTTGCACCTCAACACGCGGGTCGGGGTTGTTGCCAAAATAGCTGTATGGCCAGCCGTAGAAGCCTCCTTTTTTTACACTTGTCAGGTAATCAGGAACCAGGTTATCCCCCAATTCATCCCGCTCATTTACCACTGTATAAAGGGTTGAAGTACCGGGTGCGAAGTCCATCCCTACGGGGTTGCGCAAACCAGAGGCATAAATTGTTTCCGAACTGCCGTCGGGGTTTATCTCTAGAATATTTGCCCGCCGTATTTCATTCTCCAGGCCGTGTTCGCCGATGTTGCTTGCCGAACCTACCGATATGTAAATTTTAGAACTGTCTGCATTGGTAATGATATTTCTGGTCCAATGATTATTGTATCCGCCGGCAGGCAAAGATTTAATCTTAATTCCCTTTGCGGATATTTCAGTTTGGCCGGATTTATAGGGGTACTTCCATAATCCGTCGGTATTGGCAACATAGAACGAACTGCCGATAATGAGCATTCCCAGAGGTTGATTTAATCCAGAAAGGAACGTTTTTCTAATATCGGGTGTTCCGTCATTATTGGAATCACGCAACAGCGTAATCCGGTTTGCGCTACTGGTGAAACGCTGCGATTTGGTGATTCCCAAAATACGGGCGCCAAGCATTTTAAACCCGGAGAGTTCCGTATTGGCTTCGGCAACAAGCACATCGCCGTTAGGGCAAACATAAAGCCACCGCGGACTGATAAAACCATCAGCATATTTTTCTACTTTAAAACCCACGGGAGCCAGCGGTGTTTTTCCATCCGCCCAGCCAATTACGTTCGGGAAATTCCTTACGGATTTTGTGGCGTTAGGTTGGGGCAGGGCAACGTTTTTGCCAGTTAGCAGGGTATCTGACACATCGGTTCTGCCAACCGTTTTCCGATTGGAATTACAGGCGGATGTAATGACAGAAAGAAGAAATAGAAGGAGGTAAATTTTCATCGGATGGATTGAACGCGTTTCACAAAAGCTATGCAGATAACTCACTGCCCCGGTCTTTGTTTTTTGAGCCTGAAAATTCAAATTTTTTAGAAAACCGATCGCAATCCATCAAAAATCGTTTCAAAAAAAGTACCCAGTTTCAACCCGTTGCTTGAGTTGAAAACGTACAGCAAGATGAGTAGAACTGCTGCTATCAGAATAAATTTGCGAAACATGGTAGCCAGAATGATTACAATCAATGGAATGAGCACCAGCAAAAACCAGTTAATTTTAAAAATTTTTAGGTCAAGGTCTTTTTTATAAATGTAGAACAGCTTGCCGTGGGTTCCGCTCTCATTCTCGTGCCGAAGATAAATAAACGTAGAGCGCTCAATCTGCTGAGGCAATATGGAAACTCCGTCTGTAAATTTTAAAGTTTGCTTAAACCCGTTAATGCCGAACTGAAAAGTTCCGGAAACGCTTTCAAGCGGGGTATCATTCGAATCTGCCGCAATAACCGCAACTTTATCATTTTTTAGCAGGTTCTCTTTGAGGATGAAATTGTTGATGGAAACGCTATTGGAAGTGACTCCCTGCGGCTGGGCAAACAGCGAATGATTGAGTGCTAAAGCGAGGGCAAGGGCTAAAAGACAATATTTTAGTTTCATTTAAGCTGATTTTGATATAATGCTGCGCCGTGGGCAATGTTACTCTTTCGAGGGCTGCAAAATACCGAAAGAATAGTTTTAACTCCATTGTTTATTTCAAGGTGTTTGTCGAACATTCATTTTAACGCTATCGCGATACCAAAAGCGATCACAGATACAACCAAACCGAACATGAATACATTGTACGATATTCTTAAATATTTGTATTTCTTTCCGAGCACAAGACCTTGTTGGTGCAGATTTACGATGAGGCTGTTGTATAAAAATTTCCGGTCTTTCATCAGGGTGGTCATCCCCACAGAAAATTCATCGAGCGGCATTTTGTAGAAATTGCCGAAAAATAATAGGTTTACCCGTTGCTGTTGGAGATCGTCTTTTGAAAATCGTCCGGAAGGAATATTGGGCCTGGTGGCGAGTATGGAATATATAATAGTAATCAGGTTAACGATTAGTAGAATCCCCACGGGAACAGCAAGGTGAGGTTCGCCATCTATGCTTCGGATCAGAACCGAAAGCAACACCGAGATAATGATCGAA
>JBGTBV010000263.1:0-10516 GCA_041749185.1 Daejeonella sp.
GCTATTTTCATGGCGAACGGGGCAACTACCAGCCCTAAACCAGCATCACCGTCAACGGTAGCGGTGGTTGCGGTTTCATGTACGATTTGGATTTCGGGTTTCGGGTTGATGCGCTTTTTTTCCCATAGGCGAACATAACCGCTGAGGCGGGCGACACCGTGCGAATCAATTCCTCGCAAGTCAGAACGAATCAGAACATCAGCCGCTAATTGAGCGTGCGGTACTGAACATCCCAACTCTTTGAAAATGTTCTCAGTAAATACCCGAAGCGAAGTTTCAGAAAAAATCGAAAAGGTCATGCTATCATTCTGCCTGCAAAATACTGAACTTGAAATCTAATGGTTTAAAGTTGCTGATTAGCGAGGAGATAAAAGATTTGCCATGTGCCACGTAAAACAAACCAAAGTTCTCTGATCGCTCCTGCAATCCGCCTTTCGGAAAAAGCTGACGTTTAAAATTATCTATGCGCTGTAGCGAGTCTGCGTAATTTCTTTTCTCAGCTTTAACCATTTTTTTTTCAAGCCTGATGATGGCCCTGGAAAGTCTGGCTTTTACTGCATCCGCAGAAGCGGAGAGGGTAGGGTCAATCTTTTGGGCACGAAGTTTTAACTTCTCAAATATACACTGCATCTCCCGCCATTCGTCTTGCAGGTTCAGGGTATGTTCAGAATGGGCTGTCACCCATTGTTTTTTGAGCGCATCGGCAGTCTTGAAAAGATCGCCGGGCTTCAGTTTCAACAATTGCAGAACGTTTTTAAGTTTATTGCCATCAATTAAGGCGGAGTTTCTCAGTATCAATATTGGAAAATCAACCTGATAATGATCAAAATTTTTCTTTAGCTCCAGCCAGTAAACCACCTCGGCGCCCCCGCCTATATACGCGATATTCGGCAGGATCACTTCCTGGTAAAGTGGCCGCATCACCACATTGGGACTAAACCTTTCGGGGAAGTTTTGGATCTCTGTTTTCAACTCATTCTGTGAAAATGAAATCTCAGAATTTAGAACGGTATAGCGCTCGTTTTGCAGTACAATACGCTCTCTGAGCCCCTCCGTTAAATAAAAAAAATTAATTTCCCGTGGATTTACCGGTGCGTCAATTCCTGCGTTTTGCAAAGCGATAATGCTTTTGCTGATGTTGTGGAAGCTATTGCCGCCGGTAATATCATCAAAAATAATCCCGGCAAACTGACTTTTAAATTCTTTGCAATCGGCATCTAAAACTACCAGTCCATACTCCTCAAATAATTCGTGAACCAGATATCTGGTAGCCCCGGCAAGTGTATTCTGCGAATAGGCGGTCTCAATCAGGTTAGAGAGTTCCATTGCATTCTCGGTTAACCCTAAAACGCCAGTATATTCCTTTATGGCCTCGCCAATATTATTCATATTTAACCGGCCGGTAGCACCCGAGGCCGCATTAGTCCAACTAACTTTTTTGCCGCCGATATAGGTATGATTTATCTCGTCAAAATCATGGTCTTCGGTTGCCATCCAGTACACGGGCACAAAATCTTTCTCTGGGAAATTCGCTTTTAGTTCACTCGCAAGATTTATAGCGGTAACGATTTTAAAAATGAAATATAGCGGGCCGGTAAATAAGTTGAGCTGGTGGCCGGTAGTAATGGTGTAGGTGCTTTCGCCCGAAAGTGATTCTATGTTTCTGCCAACCAAACTGTTTTCCTGAAGTTCTATCTCGCGGTATTGCTCTTTTAAAACTTTCAGCAGCACTTGCCTGTCAGCAATCACATTTTTATTTTTCAGTAGCGCAGTAAAGCCTTCAAGGTTGGGCCGGTAAGAAATGAAAGAATCATATTCCGGCTTTCCATCAAGATACCCAAGCACCGCTGGGGAAAAACTTTGAGTTTCGCTGTAGTCAATATAAGTTGCTTTCATCCGGAAACGAAATTACCTGAATTTGCCGGATTGTGTAATTTGTATTACTTATTTGACAATGTAAACATTGATTTAAGCGATTGTAAACGCCGCCACCTTTGAACACCCGAAATTAAACTGGTTATTTTTGAATATGCCCGTATAAGTCAAAGTCCTCCGATCGGTCTATAGTCACCTGTACAAAGCCGCCGATGGTGGCATAATCCACGCGGGCATCCAGAAGAACCTCGTTGTCCACTTCCGGCGAATCAAATTCTGTTCGGCCAGTGAAGTAATCTCCGTCTTTTTTATCAATCAGAACTTTGAAGGCTTGCCCGGTTTTCAGCTGATTTTTTTCGTATGAAATTCCCTGCTGGATATCCATAACTGACTCTACCCGCTGTTGTTTTACAACTTCGGGAACATCGTCTACCAATAAATGCGCATGAGTTTTTTCTTCGTGAGAATAGGTGAAACAGCCCAAACGATCGAATTTGGTATCTGTAACCCAATTTTTCATCTCTTCAAAGTCGTATTCCGTTTCGCCTGGATAGCCGCAAATCAGCGTGGTGCGGAGCGCAATCTGCGGAACTTTATCTCGAATGGCATTTACCAGATCAATTGTTTTTTGTTTGGTGATGCCCCTTCGCATGGATTTCAACATATTATCTGTAATATGCTGTAAAGGCATATCCAGATAATTGCATACGTTACTACGCTCATTCATCACATCCAGAACGTCCATGGGGAAACCGGAAGGATAGGCATATTGCAGCCGGATCCATTCTATTCCTTCCACGTCAGAGAGATGCCTGATCAAATCTGCCAGGTTGCGTTTGCTGTACAAATCTAAGCCGTAGTAGGTAAGATCCTGTGCAATAAGAATCAGCTCTTTTGTTCCGTTACGGGCTAAAAACTTCGCCTCCTTAACCAGGTCTTCTATCGGCTTGGAAACGTGTTTGCCACGCATCAGCGGAATAGCGCAGAACGAACAAGGCCGGTTACAGCCTTCGGCTATTTTGAAATAGGAAAAATGCGAAGGAGTGGTGAGCATACGTTCTCCCAAAAGTTCATGCCGGTAATCTGCCCCGACCGAGCCGAGCAAACGTTGCAGATCATTGGTGCCGAAATAGGCATCCACGTTGGTAATTTCTGCTTCCAGTTCTGGTTTATAGCGTTCTGACAAACATCCGGTAACGATTACTTTTCCAACTTTGCCCTGTTCTTTCAGCTCGCTGTATTGCAAAATGGTATCTATTGATTCTTGTTTGGCGTTATCAATAAATCCGCAGGTATTAATTACAATAATGTCATCACTCTGCAACTGCTCACTTTCGTGAACTACATCCATCTGATTGCCTCTAAGCTGCCCCATCAACACTTCACTGTCGTGGATATTTTTAGAACAGCCGAGTGTGATGACGTTTACACGAGGTTTTTTTATAAGGTGCTGAGTTTTTGAATTCGTTTTCATAGTGTTCCGTCCCTGCTTTTCCCGGCGTTTAATCCAGCTTTCTAAGTTATAAATTTACTCTTCGCTACTGCTTGAAGAGGGAATCTACAAACTCCTTTTTGTTAAATAACTGCAAATGATCCACGCCTTCGCCCACGCCGATATATTTTACCGGGATTTCGAATTCATCTGAAATGCCAATAACCACGCCGCCCTTTGCGGTGCCGTCAAGCTTGGTTAAAGCCAGGGCGTTTACAGCTGTAGCCTGTGTAAACTGCCGGCATTGTTCTATAGCATTCTGCCCGGTAGATGCATCAAGCACCAGCAGGATTTCATGCGGCGCCCCCGGCACCACTTTTTGCATTACCTGTTTTATTTTGGTAAGCTCATTCATCAGCGCAAGCTTGTTGTGCAAGCGGCCCGCAGTGTCTATAATGGCAACATCATCTGCGTTAGCCACCGCCGATTGCAAGGTATCGAAAGCTACTGAGGCCGGATCTGAACCCATGGGCTGGGCAACCACCCGAACGGCTACACGTTCGGCCCAAAGTTTTAACTGTTCTACGGCTGCCGCCCGGAAAGTGTCTGCAGCGCCAAGTACTACTTTATTACCGGCCAGTTTTAACTTATAAGCCAGCTTGCCAATTGTAGTGGTTTTCCCCACTCCATTTACGCCCACCACCATGATTACATACGGCTTATGCTGTCCGTATTCAAAATTTCTGAAGTCGCTGCTATTGTTTTCTGACAGCAGTTTTTGCACCTCTTCCCGTAAAATGGAATTTAGCTCAGAGGTGTTAACATATTTATCACGGGCTACCCGTTCTTCAATACGCTTAATGATTTTAAGCGTAGTGGATACGCCCACATCGGAGCTTACCAGAATTTCTTCCAGCTCGTCTAATACATCTTCGTCTACCGTAGCCTTTCCAACAATGGCTTTGCTAAGCTTGGAAAAAATCCCTTCTTTGGTTTTCTCTAAGCTCTTTTCCAGCTCGTTATGTTCCTGAACTGTGTTCTCCTTTTTCTTGAAAAAATCAAATAGCCCCATTGTTTCTATATGAAAAAAGCCCCCCACGAAGATCGAAGGCGGCTTTCTGATATCATTTTGTTAATATTAGGATTGTTTCGAAACTGTGATGGCGTCTTTAACATGATCGTTATGTACCATCAGTTCTTTAAACGAATAGGCACCTGTTTTTGGAGACTTGGTCATGGTAATCACCTTCGAATATTCTTTACCTGCACCAGTTTTTAGGGTTGCAACTACTTTCTTTGCCATGTTATTTTAAATAAGGTAATTGAAAGCTCAATTACTATGGTTACTTAATTTCTTTGTGAACGGTTACTTTTCTCAACACCGGATTGAACTTTTTAAGTTCTAAACGCTCGGTAGTATTTTTTTTGTTTTTGGTGGTTATGTACCTGGACATGCCCGGCATGCCGGTCTCCTTGTGCTCTGTGCACTCTAAAATAACCTGAACCCTATTGCCTTTCTTAGCCATTACTATTTGTTTTGCTTTGGATTATTGTTATATAAATCCCTTTTTAATGAACTTGTTAATTACCGGAGTGATGCCATTTTTAGTAATGGTGCGGATAGCAGAAGTGCTCACTTTTAACGTAATCCATCTGTTTTCCTCCGGGATAAAAAACTTTTTAACCTTTAGGTTAGGATAAAACTTACGCTTGGTTTTAACGTTCGAGTTCGAAACGTTGAAACCATTCATGGCCATTTTTCCGGTTAAATCACAAATTCTTGACATGACTTATATACTATTGTGTTATAAAACTTCAGTTCTTAAAGAGTTTGCAAATATCGGATTTATATATATAACCAGCAACACATTTTTGAAAATTGTTTTAATTGTTCATTCCGATATTTAAAGTATAATTTCCTTCCTCATTAAATTGAATATCCACTTCCTGATTCTTAATCTTAAAGCGGGCTCTAAAAGGGAAAGTGACATTCTCCAGCTTGTAGGCTATCTGCTTGTTTGTTTCAAAAAGGTTAACCAGACGCAGGTACGAACCTGTAGCAATAGTGATATCATTCAAGGTTGCTCTTTCTGTAACCTGGCCGGTTAATGTTGGCTGATTACCGGTTGTGTTGGCCAGTATAATGGTTATTTCGCGGATGTTTGAGGGCGTAAATTTTACTTCGGTTTTGGTTATTTCGGCCGTCCGGTTAAAAATTTTAAAAGGTTTTTCAAATTTGCCCGCGTATACGTCTTTTTTCCAAAAACCGGTGACCACGCTATCAGCCTTTCCGCTTCGCTTATAGGCCATCCCGCCGTCGCCTTCCCGATTTCCTTTAACCCATTCCCCATCGTAAAAATCGCCATTTTTCCAACGGTATACTCCTTTTCCATGGGGTAAACCGTCTTTAAATTCGCCCAGATACTGGTCTGTGCCTTCGGCTTTACCGTTGCCCTCGGCTTTTCCTTTTTTGCAATCCCCCTGGTAACTTCCGGCTATAGCCGGAAGCAAAACCTTGCAAGATTCCTGCGCTTTTGTAGGCGTAGCCATAGCGAAAACTGCGATGAATAGGTAATGAGCTCTTGCCATTGAAGTTATCCTAACGTTGTATGAAATAAAAATAGCGAATTTTAAATGCTTATTTCTTTGGCCTCTTCCAGCGGGCTTGGGTAACTCGGTTGTTGGTTTTGCTTTTTATTTTCGGTATGATTGCTTAAACAATCCTGGAGTTCAAATCAAAAATTTGAATGCAAAGTAAGAACGCAGATCAACGTAAACTATGGGGGGTAATTACAGCTTCCTCTGTAGGTACGCTTATTGAATGGTATGATTTTTACATTTTCGGAAGCCTTGCCGCCATTCTTTCGGTTCAGTTTTTCCCGCAGGATAATCCAACTGCGGCGTTCCTGTCTACACTTGCCACTTTTGCAGCTGGATTTATTGTAAGGCCGTTCGGAGCATTGGTTTTTGGCCGCCTTGGTGATGTATGGGGCAGGAAATACACTTTTCTGCTTACGCTGGTGCTGATGGGCGGATCAACTTTTATGATCGGCCTCATACCGGGCTACGCCAGCATCGGCTATTGGGCACCCGCACTCGTCTTGTTGCTGCGCTTGTTGCAGGGATTAGCTTTGGGCGGTGAGTACGGCGGTGCGGCTACGTACGTTGCAGAGCATGCGACAGCAAACCGCAGGGGGTTTTATACTTCATTCATCCAAACTACCGCAACTTTAGGGTTATTTCTATCTATCGGCGTTATTCTGCTAACACGTTACGGGGTTGGAGAGAGTGCTTTTGTAACCGAGTGGGGAGGCTGGCGCATTCCATTTTTGCTTTCTATTTTTCTGGTGGCTGTTTCTGTGTTCATTCGGTTAAAAATGAAAGAATCACCGCTCTTTAGCAAAATAAAGAAGGAGGGTAAACTATCTAAAAATCCCTTGAAAGAATCGTTCGCAAAAAAAGAGAACCTCAAACTGGTCTTGCTCGCTCTGTTCGGCGCTACCGCGGGTCAGGGCGTTATCTGGTATACCGGGCAATTCTATGCGCTATCTTTTATCCAGAAAACCATGAACGTTGAATTTGTACAGTCGAATTACATAATCGCCATAGCACTGCTAATCGGAACTCCATTTTTTGTGCTCTTCGGTTATTGGTCTGACAGGGTTGGCCGCAAATTCATCATGATGGCTGGCATGTTCCTGGCAATTTTATTTTACCGGCCAATTTATAGTCAAATGCTCACCCTTTCCGATTTGACAGATAAAACCATAATCGGTGCAGACCAGCCGGCATTGAAGCTAACTGATATTTCTTTATTCCCGGCTTCAAAGCTTGAAACCCGTTTTACAGACGGAACAATTTTTACGCAAAACTTTGCGCCGCCGCTCCACGGTAAGGTCCAGAAAGTGAAAACGGTAATTAGTAAAGAACTTATCCTTTCCCGGACTTCGTTTTGGTATTTAGTTTTGCTGGTTGCTGTGCAGGTTATTTTTGTAGCAATGGTTTACGGCCCCATTGCCGCATTTTTAGTAGAGCTCTTTCCAACCCGGATCCGTTATACCTCCATGTCGCTGCCGTATCATATCGGTAACGGCGTTTTTGGCGGGCTAACACCGTTTATAGCCATCAGTTTAACGGCCTTGCCTGGCGCATCACCTCTGGATGGTTTGTGGTATCCTATTTTGATCGGCAGTATTTGTTTAATTACCGGAATGCTTTTTATCAAAAACAAACCCGAAACTGTAGTTGATTAACATCATGAACACCTTGAGGAAAATTGTAGGTTTTTGCTGGATGCTCGCCGCAGTGCTCCTAACAGCTCTGATACCATATTTTGCCGTCAGTAAATTAAACGCTTCTAATGCCGGGGCAGAAGATTTTGTCTTTTGGATGGTGATTGTCCTGATCTTTATTCCAATCATTATCGGCTTTTTATTGTTCGGATATTATGCCTTTAAAGGGGAGTATGATGAGAGAGTTTGATATGAGCATGCTTGATTTATTCTGATCTGTCCGCCGTAGAAAGGTGAGTATGATGATAGGGTTTGATGACCAAAAAAAGTGATAACTATGCCAAAAGAATTTGAGGCAGAAATAAAAAAAATTAGAAATACGCTGCTGATTTTTGTTAGGAGTATGATGATGGAGCGTAGGCCTTGCGTTAGGGATTGAAACGGAAATCCTTTTTGCTCTCGCCTCGGGCGAGACAAAAAGATTGGAGTGAAAAGCCCGGCCCCCTTGAGGGCAACGCCCAAATAGAATTAAGCAAGTCGGTTTAACCTACTTTTATAAACAGACTTAGAAATATAAACGAATCCATCACCAATTCCTCTCATATCCTATTACCGATTATTCGGGGGTTATAATAAAAATAGAAAAAACAGCAACCAATGGATTTAACCATTAATTCTTTAGCGGATTACAAACGTGTTTACGATTATAGCGTAAGCCAACCCGAAGACTTTTGGTCGACGGTGGCCGATAGTTTTTACTGGCGCAAAAAGTGGAACCGTGTTTTGGAATGGAATTTTAAAGACCCGGATGTAAAATGGTTTATTGGCGGGAAGCTAAACATCACCGAAAATTGCCTCGACCGCCATTTAAAAAACAATGCGGATACCACGGCCCTCCTCTGGGAACCCAATAATCCGAATGAGCCTTCCCGGCAATTTACTTACAAAGAGCTTCATTTTGAGGTTTGCCGGTTCAGCCATGTTCTGGTAAATAACGGGGTGAAAAAGGGCGACCGCGTTTGTTTGTATATGCCCATGGTGCCCGAACTGGCAATTGCGGTTTTGGCTTGCGCCAGGATTGGCGCCATCCATTCGGTAGTTTTTGGCGGTTTCTCGGCTCAATCTATCGCAGACCGGATTAATGATGCGCAATGCTCATTGGTTATTACCGCTGATGGCGGTTTTCGCGGAAGCAAGGATATTCCGTTGAAAGAAGTAATTGATGATGCCCTGGTGCAATCGCCCTCTGTAAAGAAAGTAATTGTGCTTACACGTAGCCAGACAGGTGTGTCAATGATTAAAGGACGTGACGTTTGGTGGGAGGATGAGTTGAAAAAAGTGGAAACACAGGGCAACCCTGATTTCCCGGCTGTTGAGATGGATTCAGAAGACCCGCTTTTTATTCTGTATACATCCGGTTCAACCGGCAAACCGAAAGGCGTGGTACACACCTGCGGCGGCTACATGGTATATACCGGTTATACCTTTAAAACTGTTTTTCAGTATCAGCCCGGCGAAGTCTGTTTTTGTACCGCAGATATTGGCTGGATAACCGGCCATTCATACATTGTTTACGGGCCGCTCTCGCAGGGCGCCACCTCGCTCATGTTCGAAGGGATACCCAACTGGCCGGATGCGGGCCGATTTTGGGAGATTGTAGATAAGTATAAAGTAAACATTCTATATACGGCACCCACTGCCATCCGCTCGCTGATGAGTTTTGGGGATGAGCCGCTGATAGGCAAAAACCTCAGCTCGTTGAAAAAATTGGGCTCGGTTGGCGAACCCATAAACGAAGAGGCCTGGCATTGGTTTGATAAAAAAATTGGGAAAGGAAATTGCCCCATTGTTGATACCTGGTGGCAAACCGAAACCGCCGGAATGATGATTTCGCCAATTGCCGGCATAACGCCTGCAAAGCCCGGTTATGCTACGCTACCCCTTCCCGGAATACAGCCGTTGCTGGTTGACGAGAAAGGCGACGAAATAAAAGGCAACGACGTGAGCGGGAACTTATGCATCCGGTTTCCCTGGCCGGGAATTATTCGCACGACCTACGGCGACCATGAGCGCTGCCGCACGGCATACTTCGCAACTTATGATCAATTATATTTCACCGGCGACGGCTGCTTACGCGATGCCGATGGCTATTATAAAATTACCGGCCGGGTGGATGATGTGATCAACGTATCGGGCCACCGGATTGGCACGGCCGAAGTGGAGAATGCCATTAATATGCACGCCAATGTAATTGAAAGTGCCGTAGTGGGCTTTCCGCATGATATAAAAGGACAGGGAATTTATGCTTATGTGATTTTAGACAGCAGTAATCATGATCAGGAACTAACAAGGAAGGACATTTTACGAACCGTGAGCCGTATAATTGGTGCAATCGCCAGGCCAGAAAAAATCCAGTTCGTGACGGGATTACCCAAAACAAGGTCGGGTAAAATTATGCGGCGCATATTGCGAAAAATCGCCGAGGGCGAAAGTTCCAATCTGGGCGATACCTCTACCTTGCTTGATCCCGCGGTGGTGGAAGAAATACGGGCTGGAGCAGCTCTAATTTAATGGAGGCCTTTGTTCTTTTTAAGCTTAGCTTTTTAAAACTTTACCGCTTCCGCGAGGTTATTAATAGTATAAACTAAATCGTGAAAACCATGGATAAGCTAGAATTAAAAGGTAAATGGAACGAACTAAAAGGTAAGGTAAAACAGGAGTACGCTGATATGACCGATGACGACCTGAAATATGAAGACGGTAAAGACGACGAACTTTACGGTCGCCTGCAGCAAAAAACTGGCAAAACCCGCGAGGGGGTCATTGACTGGCTGAGAAGTTTATAACCGATGTCTTCGTCTCAAAAAAAGCTCTGCAATGCGGGGCTTTTTTTGTTTCTCAGCAGAGAGAATTATAGAAAAGTGGGATGTTTATACTACGATGACGGTGCGTGAGGGATAGAAGCGAAAAGCCCACA
>JBGTBV010000264.1:0-8084 GCA_041749185.1 Daejeonella sp.
GTTATTATCAACGGTTGCCTTGTCCCAGAAATTTGGCGATCCGCCTAAATCTCTGTAAACGGCGTCCTTGTTCCATTTAATTCCGCCAAGCGGATTCTGATGTTCATGGATCATTCCCAACGCGTGGCCAAACTCGTGCAGCACCACTCCCTGGTCAAGCCATCCAAAATTCATGGTGTGCGTATTTCTGGGAATGCTCAGGCAATCTGTGCCGATATACGACCAGGATCCGTCGTTTTGGAATGCGATGCGGATTTCGGCGTCGGCAGAATTCCCAAAATCAAACCTGAGGTTGCCATATTTTGCCCACTCGGAGGCGTATTTTTTCACAATGTCCTGCTCGCTGGCGGTGCCTCCCATAAATTTAATCCGAAGCAGGGAGCCGTTTACCCATTTTTTTTTGGTAACAAAGGCCATACGGGTGCGGCCTTCGAAACCTGGGCCACTGCCGGGCACAGGGATATCCCTCACTATTCCCTCTACCGGCCGGTGTAAATTTTTTGGTAAAATTCTGTCAAAGCAAATTTTTGGTTGTGTTTCCATGTTGATAATTGGTTAAGATTCGTTGCATTGTTTATCGTAAATATCCTGTTAGCCTTTCCTCTTTTCTTAGAATCGAGGGCATGAAATTTTAGAGGATGCCCGTTCTGGATGCCAGCGCAACCAGTTCTGAAAGATTCTTGCAATTGGTTTTTCCGAGCATATTTTTGCGGTGGTTGTTAATGGTATGAATACTGATATTCAGTTTCTCTGCGATTTGCTTGCTCGAAAAGCCATCGCCTACGCATTTTAGCACATTTAATTCCCGTTTACTGATCGGTTGTTCAGACTTTTCGATTTTTTGATTTGGGGCATCTATTTCCAGAACCTGCCTGTTTTCAGTTCCGAGTTCCACCAGGTTTATTATTCGCCTATCTTGCTTGATATGGGATATATCTGACAGGTGATCCATCGAAATCAGCGGCATGCCCATACCGTTGGTTTGGATATATCTGCGCCGGTGGCTGACTGCCAACCAGTTTCCCTGCTTTGATTTAAGCCGGTAAGTGGTGCTGAATGTGTATTTGCCAGGATCATCAGCCCGGTGGGTTCGCAAAAATAAGAGCTGCGCCGGGAATACGCCCTGATCAAAAATGTGAAAGTCTTCGGGATGCATCAGATTTGGTAAAAATGAGGGCCCCAAATTATTCAGATGTATTCTACTGTAGCCTAAAAAGCTACTTCTTCCTAACATGATCAGGAATTTATGTCCGGGAAAATCTACCATGAACAGTAATTCATCAGGTTGAAATCCGGCTAGCCCGGGTTGGGATTTAAACCGGCTCAAAATTTCAGAAGAAGCCAAATCAACCGCTCCATGGTAACTTTTTACCTGGCTTAAAAAATTGCGGTACGTTAAAGTGGTTGTTGATTTCATAGCCTTGCCGGGCTGGAAGTACTCGAAGAATTTTTAGGATTGGGAAAGTCTACATTCAAAAAATACTTTACTTTAAGTTACGATTATAAATAATTAAAATAACAAGAAATTTCAAGTTTTTAATTTTAAGGATGAAAATTTAAGGGAAGTATTTGCGCTTTCCTAAAGATAACCCGCATCCGGCTATACTTAAAATAGCTATAAATGGCTATTTGCCGCCGGTGTAACAAGTAATAATTTTATTTATAATCAATTTGAGAACCTGCAACTACATTCGCCGAAATCCGAGCCCAAAGATTTGAACCTTTTTCTTCCAAAACTCTGCAATCGCTAACAGGCACATCGAGGCAAGCGGCGGTTTTTAATTCCGATAAAAATGATTCGAACCGCTTTAGAATTCCTTTCAGAGGAACTAAACTTTTATTTAAAGCGAAAAGATCCGCAGAATTTTGGAAATGTGGACTGTGTGGTACTATCAGGTCTGATGACGCCTGACGGTAAGTTCACGCTTCCAACAGATAATGGCAATGAAAACTTTAAAGTGATCATCACCCTGATAAACCTCGAAGAAGACCGGGTCGCCGAATCGCAATACAATTATCAGAAATTGAACGATAAGCTGCTGGTAGTAAACCCGCCCGTCAATATCAATGCCTATGTGCTTTTCTCAGTATTTGCAAACCATTATCCGACCGCCCTACGGCTTCTGTCATATATCATTTCATTTTTCCAGAGCCACGGCGTTTTTAATAATGAGCAGTACCCGCAACTGAACGCGAAAGTAGAGGTTGATAAGCCCTGGCAAAAGGTCGGGCGACTGGTGACCACGCTTCACGGAACCACGTTTGAGCAGCAAAACAACCTTTGGGCTGCCCTTGGGGCAAAATATATGCCGAACGTGATCTACAAAGTGCGCACCATGAGCTTCACAGATACCGAGGCTAAAATGGAAGCGCCGCCTATCACAGAAGTTACCATTAGTACTTAAAGCCGGTTATAAAAATGATCAGTATAAAATATAAGGCGCTGTTTGATCTGGAGGTGAGGCACAGCTATTATGAGTCTGGTAGCTGTCCTGACTTTCTAATAGCACCCACTGCCGGGTGCCTGAGTTTACTTAATTATTACGGTCTCCGGTTTTTACCTACCGTAGCCGGTGGAAAGTTATTTGCAAAAGTGAATTCCGTTGCCGGAAAAGACTTTATGAGGAACCCGATACCGGAGGCAACAAAATTTACATTTAGTATGAAACTGAGAAATACCGCATTTGAAAACTTTACGCAATTGAACCTCGCAAGGTCAAAAAATCAGCATTATTATTTTAATAACTTAATCAACAATCCGGCTTCAGATTCTTTTCCGCTGTTGCTTACCGATACCACAGCCAAAATAGTTTCAGATACGGATCTGTCGGCCTTTGAAAGCAACACCTTCTCGTTCACCGAAACAAGCAACGCGGCAACCCTAAGCAGCGAATTAAGATTTATTGACAGCGGTGAAAGTTTCGGATTGGAATTAAAGAACCACAACAACACCTTCAATTTTAATTATGATCTGAAAAAAGCGTCATCCGGAAGGGCAAAGTTTTTTATCAACGGCACAGAACGGGCCTCTACGTATGTGGCCAATTCTTACGACTATTCTGACCTGTTTGGAGTGGTAGAAATATTCTATAAAAGTAGCTTGCCCGCGAACTATCAGTTTCAATTAGCCGATAATTCTATGGAAACGAAATCGTACAGGATCGCATTTGCAAACCGCTCTACCCGGTGGAGGTATATTATCAGCAGTAAATACGATCAATCGGTTACGGCTGTAACTATAGCGAAGACCAATGGCACACCTATCGCATTTACAACGCAGGCTGGCGCACAGGCCGGGCAGTTCATCATCGCATCGGGCAACCCCATTCCCTTAAAAGAGGAGCCTGTAGCCGGTATTAAACTAACTGACCAAGCTGACAAAGTACTAATGGCCAATTTACCTAATCCGCCACTCAACCTCATTAAACAGGAAGGGGCCGACATCTTTTCAGACATACTCATAACTATTTAAACAATTTTAAATCAATCATAATGGCAGATGTATTTAAGACCCCCGGGGTTTACATAAAGGAGATCCCTACGTTTCCGCCCTCTGTAGCAGAAGTGGAAACGGCCATACCGGCATTTATCGGTTACACCGAAAAAGCCGTGTTTAACGGCAAAAGCCTGGCCATGCAGCCGATCAGGATTACATCCTTACTGGAGTATGAGCAATTGTTCGGCTTCGCTCAAAATGAAACAGCAATAGGCGTAACAATTACTGATACCACTTCGGCAGGAGTTACCACACGAGTTATTTCCGCTGATAACAACACGGCCGGGAGCTCGCGTTTTAAGATGTACTACGGTTTGCAAATGTACTTTGCCAACGGCGGCGGCCCCTGCTACATTGTTTCGGTGGCTAACTATCCGGCGGGTGCCCCTGCTGATAGCAATGTGGTTATAGAGCCTTTGCGAAGCGGACTTGCCGAAATTTCCAAAGTGGATGAGCCTACGCTTCTCCTTTTCCCCGATGCCGTAACCCTTAACGCCAGTCAGTACCATACACTGATGAACGAAGCTTTGAACCAGTGTTTCTTATTGCAGGACAGGTTTGCCATTATGGATGTGCAGCATATTACCGGTACGCCTAATGAGATTAACAGTTCGGTAGATGGTTTCCGCAATGCGGCAACCTTAGGCAATAATATAGACCTGATGAAGTACGGGGCGGCTTATTTCCCTAACCTGGATACCTCGCTTCCATATAGGTATGATAATGCGGGAATTAATGTGGTTTATGTACAAGATGGTACCACACTTACCGACGCAACCCCGACCGGGACGATTAATCTAGGATCCATACTGAATCCGCAGTCGAACCTAAAAGTTGGGATACGTGATGGGCTGAACCTGAAGAAACCTCCTACCCTTACCTCGCCACCCAGTCCGGTAGAAGTGGCCGGCAATACAGAACTGTATAACCAGATAAAACTGGAGCTGACCAAATTAACGGTAAAAATCCCTCCTTCTACTGCTGTAGCCGGTATTTACGCTGCCGTTGACAGTTCAAGAGGAGTTTGGAAAGCCCCGGCCAACGTATCTCTGGCGTATACCAATGCCGCTACCGTAAAAATATCACATAACGACCAGATGTCAATGAATGTGGATCCCACATCCGGCAAATCCGTGAACGCGATTCGCTATTTTACCGGGAAAGGGGTATTGATATGGGGGGCACGTACGCTGGCAGGCAATGATAACGAATGGCGTTACGTGCCGGTACGTCGGTTCTTCAACTTTGCAGAGGAATCTATAAAAAAGGGAACCGAGTGGGTCGTTTTTGAGCCTAATGATGCCAATACCTGGATCAGGGTTAAAGCGATGATAGAAAACTTTCTGATCAAACAGTGGCGGGCCGGGGCACTTGCGGGTGCAAAACCAGAACATGCTTTTTTTGTAAAGGTTGGCTTAGGAATTACCATGACCGCACTGGATATCCTGGAAGGCCGGATGAATATCGAGATCGGGATGGCCGTAGTACGCCCGGCAGAATTTATCATATTGAAGTTCTCTCACAAACTACAAGAATCCTGATGACGAACATCATTGATTAAACCAAAGATTAAATCTTTAGAACCATGGCAAATAACTATCCATTACCGAAGTTCCATTTCAACGTAGATTGGGCCGGAACCAATATTGGGTTTTCAGAAGTAAGCGGGTTGAATATAGAAAATAAACTCATCGAATACCGCGACGGCGCTTCGCCCGAGTACAGCAAACTCAAAATGCCCGGCATGCGTGAATTCAGCAACATCACCCTTAAGCGGGGCGTGTTTAAAGGTGACAACGAGTTCTACAACTGGCTCAATACAATATCGCTCAATACAGTTGAACGGCGGGATTTGACCATCAGTTTGCTGAACGAAAATCACGAACCGGTGGTAACCTGGAAAATAAAGAACGCTTTTCCGGTTAAGGTGCAAAGCACAGACCTGAAAGCCGACGGCAGTGAAGTGGCTATTGAGCAGATTGACGTGGCACACGAAGGGCTAACTATTGAGTACGCTTAAACGGAGATAAGTGGCAGCAGGGGTTATGCGGTCAGACAATGGCATAAAGTGGCGACTACAGTGGCGGGGATTATAGACCCGAGTTCGATTATTGATTAATTGAATGATACTAATTTGGGCGTTTTAACACGCTGTCCGCTATATCTTTTTGTCTCGCCCCATGGCGAGAAAAAAGGATGCCGCTCCCATCGTTAACGCACCTGATAAACGATATAGCCCTGCTCATGAAGCTTAAAGGGGGGAAAATTAATCAAACTCAGGTTATTAAGTCAGACAGTAGTATGAGTGTCAGGGATTAATATTTAAAAATACAGCTGATACGCTTTCTAACTGCAACTAAATGCCTGCTATTGCTACTTTACCCCTGCTACCTTATATCTGATACCTCATATCTAATACCTAAAAAAATGGGCCTCATAAACGGAATACTGGATGGGTTGATCTATCCGCCCCCGGGCTTTCACTTTCTGGTAGTTATAGAAATGTTCCCGCAAACGCCGCAGGATTTTCGCTTCCAGAGCGTAAGCGGTCTGAGTGTGGATATACCCACCGAAGCTGTTGCCGAGGGCGGCGAAAACCGATTTAAACACCAGATGCCCGGCGTGCCAACTTATGGCAAACTCGTTTTAAAAAGAGGGATGTTTATCGGTTCGTTCATTTCAGCCTGGGTGAGGAACGCCACAGAAAACTTTGAGATAGAGCCCAAAAACATCATTATCAGCTTGCTGAACGATATGCATATACCACTTACCACTTGGCATGTTTTTAATGCCTACCCGGTAAAAGTGAACATTTCGGAATTTAATGCCGAACAGAACACGCTCGTGATAGAAACGCTTGAACTTGCTTTTCAGCATTACAAAACAATGGGTTTGGATTCGCTGATCGGCGGTGCTGTTGGTGCGGTTGGAGGTGCAGTTTCGGGCTCTGTAAGTATTTAAAGCTATGCCGATTGTAATTAGCGAAATAGAGATTTCTGTAGAAGTTACGCCTGAGGGTGACCGGCATAATGCAGGACCGGCTATGAGCAGTTCCAGCAAAGAAGAAATCATTAAAGAATGTGTGGAGAGAGTACTAGAACTTATTAACCAGAAAAGCGAGCGCTGATGTTTGATCTACTTGATAATTTTTTAAATAGCGGGGAGCTGGCTAAAGTAAAGATTAAGGGCTACGAAAGTATACAGCTTGAAGGCACTCCAAAAGAATTCGAGGCTTATATAAACCCGGATGAATTTACGGTTAACTACCGCACCAATATTGACCATACCTCAACAATCGGTCAAACCGGTACGTCGGGTGTTTTTTTAAGCACCACCCCGATGGAGCTGGTTTTAAAATTCTACCTGGACGGTACCAAAGCTTCTGGGCCATTAAAAAGTGCCGAAAAGGCAGAAATAAGCGTGGCGCAAAAAATCACCGAGTTTTACGAAGCCTGCGGCTACGACAGTAACCGGCACCGGCCAAAGTATGTCCAGATAATTTGGGGCGATCTGTCGTTGCTGCGATTCAATCCCGAGGTCTTTCATGGATGCCTTAAATCAGTCTCCATTAATTATAAATTATTTACCGCGAGCGGTGCCCCGCTCCGGGCGATTATCACGGCAACTTTCGTTGAAGCTATTGCACCCGCAAAACGCGATTCTGCCGGTAAAGCTTCCTCACCCGACCTGACCCATGTACGGATAGTAAAGGAAGGCGATACGCTACCGGGCATGTCGCAAAAGATTTACGGGGATTTTAACTATTACCTGGAAGTGGCAAAAGCGAACGGGCTGTCTAGTTTCCGCAGCTTACAACCAGGTACAAAACTGTTTTTCCCGCCGTTTGATAAAAATGTAAAGACAAAAACAAATGCCTGAAGAAAGGATCATAGCAGCCGTAGAATCAGTAGCCGAATTCAAAATTAAAATTGGCGGCGAGGAATTGCCGCGTACCGTTGAAGTGGTCGGGGTGCATATCAGCAAAGCGGTTAACAAAATCTCCATGGCGAAATTCGCTATAAAAGACGGCGATGTTGCCGAAAATGATTTTATCCTGAGCAACGGGAATTTATTTATACCAGGCAATCAAATAGAAATTTCGGCCGGTTCGCCGGATGCCCAGCTCCCGATATTTACAGGCATCATCATCAAGCAATCCATTTCCATTCGTGGCAACCGGGCTTCGCAAATAATTATAGAATGCAGGCATAAAGCCGTAAAAGCAACGGTGGTGAGAAGGAGTAACTGTTTGCACGAGGTAACCGATGATGCCGCGATTGCAACCGCTTTAAACGCAAGCGGGTTAAGCAGCAGCGACCTGGACATAGAAACGACTTCGGTTACCCACCCCGAGATGGTGCAATACAATTGTACCGATTGGGATTTCGCGGTAAGCTGTGCCGAAGCCGCCGGTCTGATCACCCTGACAAATGATGATAAGATCGTCATGAAAACCCCGGATCTGTCAGCAACTGCCTCACTCTCTTTATTGTTTGGCGCAACCATTATTGAACTGGACGCCGAGATGGACAGCCGGACACAATATAAAACGGTTAAAGCAAAAACCTGGGATATGGCCGCTCAAAGC
>JBGTBV010000265.1:0-28922 GCA_041749185.1 Daejeonella sp.
AGGAAAAAGACAATCAGGGAATCATTCAGATTTTTGCTGATAACAAAGAAGCAATTGACAAAGCAGTAAGCCGCATAAAAGCCATCGCGGCCAAGCCGGAAGTTGGCGATGTTTACGAAGGCAAAGTAAAAACTATTATGCCGTTTGGTGCCTTTGTAGAAATCATGCCCGGCAAAGACGGACTTTTGCATATCTCTGAAATAGACTGGACACGCCACGAAACGATGGATGGCGTTTTAAATGTGGGCGATATAGTGAAAGTAAAGTTGCTGGATGTAGATAAACAAGGTAAGCTTAAGTTATCGCGTAAAGCGTTATTACCACGCCCGCCGCGGCCAGAAGACCAGAAAAAGCAAGAGGTTTAAGGGCGGCAACCAGCGTCAAACAAATTTAAAAAACCCGCGTCTGTTTACAGCACGGGTTTTTTTAGTGTGGTATTTATTTAGTAATGCTACTGTCTCCATACCTGTAAAAATGTCAGCAGCCAAAAAACATATCGTTTCAGAGCCAACTGCTAATTACGAAAAAGCAGAAACCGATTTGTTAAGAGTAGCCTTGCAACGGTCTTACGAGGAGCGGTTTCATGTGATGACGAGCCTGATGAAAATGAATATCATATTTAGCAAGGCAAAAATTCAACACCAGACATTTTCTTAAAATTAGCAGCCCGTAATACCATGAATGTTTTTGACGAGGAGCTGCTTCGTTTCTGGAAATTATCAAACAAACTTCGGTTAAAATATATCATGATTGAGGAGTTTCAACTAACCTGCACGGTTACCAACGCACAACGGCCGACATTGATATTTGGATCGATTTGATCAAACTCATCATACCGCCCATCAAACTCTAAAAAACAGTAGATTTGCTCAATGAACCATCTAATCGCCCCTTCCGTATTATCCGCAGATTTTGCCAACCTGCAAGCAGATGTTGAAATGATTAATGCAAGCCAGGCAGACTGGTTTCATATTGATATTATGGACGGTGTTTTTGTGCCCAACATCTCCTTCGGCTTCCCGGTAATGAACGCGATTAAAAAAATTGCAACAAAACCGATGGATGTTCACCTGATGATTGTTGATCCTGACCGGTATCTGGAGCAATTTAAAAACGCCGGGGCGGCAAACATCACCGTGCATTACGAGGCTTGCACACATTTGCACCGCACGTTACAAGCCATTAAAGACCTGGGTTGCCGGGCAGGTGTAGCTATTAACCCGCACACGCCTGTTCAGCTTTTAGAAGATATTATTGAAGATGTTGATTTGGTTTGCCTGATGTCGGTAAACCCCGGTGTCGGCGGGCAGAAATTTATTGAGCAGACCTACCAAAAAGTTCGAACGTTAAAGAGGATGACTTCTGGCAGAAATGAACAATTGCTGATTGAAATTGACGGCGGTGTAGGTGAGCACAATGCCGGCTTGCTTATTAAAGCCGGGGCAAACGTTTTAGTTGCCGGCAATTCGGTATTTGGCGCCAATAATCCGGGGCAAGCAATTTCTAACTTAAAAAACGTCAGACACTCCGTAGAAACCGCCTGATTTTTGAAGGTCGGCAGTTTTGTTTATTATTTTATACATTTATCCGAATGGTGAAACTGTAACTTTTCTTCGGTGAGATATTTATTTGCAGCGGTATTCGTATTTTCATTTAACTTTCTTTTCGCCCAAACCGTCACCTTATCGGGCTATGTACGTAACCAAAATGCCGAGCCGCTTGAGCAGGTTACCGTTAGCATTGTAAACACCCGTATCAGCACTCAAACCGATGAGGCTGGTTTTTACACACTAAAAACATCAGCGACCAGGGTAATTGTAACTTTTGCCAGAATCGGTTTTAAAAGTCTGTCGTTAGAATTGGGGTTAATACCTGGCGATGTCAACAACCAAAATGCGGTGCTTGTTCCCGATTCGCGAAGTTTGCAGGAGGTGCAAATTAATGAAGAGCGGGCAAATCGGTCCAATACCATTGGGGTAAATGCCGGCCTGGTTGCCGTACTACCATCCGTTTCCGGAAATTTTGAATCCATTTTAAAAACGCTTCCCGGCGTTTCGGCAAATAACGAATTAAGTTCGCAGTACGCAGTTCGGGGTGGTAATTTTGATGAAAACCTGGTATACGTAAACGACATTGAAATATACCGTCCGCTGTTGATCAGAAACGGCCAGCAGGAAGGTTTAAGCTTTATAAATCCGGAACTCGCTGGCCGGGTTAATTTTTCTGCAGGCGGCTTTGAAGCCCGCTATGGCGATAAATTATCGTCTGTTCTTGATGTGAAATACCTTCGTCCGGATAGCAATAGTATTATTGCGAGTCTGGGTTTATTGGGCAATTCGGCTACGTTTAAATTCCAGAACAAAACCAGCTATCTGCTTGCCGGTATTCGCTTAAAAAATAATGGCTCGTTATTAAATAGTCAGGATGTGAAGGGCGATTACCAACCGCAATTTTCAGATTATCAGGCTATTTATTCTAAAGATCTGAACCGCAAACTGAGCTATTCCATTTTGGCAAATTACAACAGCAGCATTTTCAATTTAGAACCCCAAAGCCGTGAAACCCGCTTCGGGACTTTCAATGAAGTTTTAAGGTTGCAGGTTAACTACAACGGTAAAGAGTCAGATCGTTATCAAACGCTGATGGGAGCCGTCACCATGCTCTACAAGCAAACACCCACATTAAATTTCAAGTGGATTAACTCTGCGTTTAATACAAATGAGCAGGAGCGATTTGACATTTCGGGAAGTTATATTTTTGACGAGATAGAAACAGATTTCGGCAACCCGGCCTTTGGCAACGTGCGGGCAAACCGCGGAATTGGATCAAATACGAATTATGCCCGAAACAAACTCCAGGCAAACCTCTATAGCTCGGAAATTAAAGTCTATAAACAATACACCCGTTCGTTTTTAGAAGGCGGCCTTAAATTTCAGTCAGACAACATTCGGGATAATATTAACGAGTACGAAGTGATTGATTCTGCAGGTTATATTTTGCCGGTTAATTCTCAATCACTTGAAGTTTACAGTTACGTTAAAGCGAGTAATAATTTATCTGTCAATCGCTTAAGCGGATATTTGCAGAATACCTTTGAGTTCAGTAAATCTCTGACAGTTTCCGGAGGATTGCGGGCAAACTACAATTCATTTACAAGCCAGCTTTTGTTAAGCCCGCGAATTACTGTGGCTTACCAGCCGCATAGCAAGCCAGATTTTTTGTGGCGATTATCAGCAGGATCCTATAATCAACCGCCTTTTTACCGCGAGTTCCGGCGCTTTAACGGTACGCTGAATCGCGAGGCTGAGGCGCAACGATCCTGGCATTTTTTAAGCGGTGCCGATTACCGATTCGACGCACTTGGCACTCAATTGAAGCTCAGTTCAGAGCTTTATTACAAGTGGTTGAGTAATCTCACACCCTATAAAATTGAAAATTTGCGCATCCGATATTTCGCTGATCAGCGTTCCAGCGGATATGCCGCCGGAGCTGATTTCAGTTTGAGCGGTCAGTTTGTTTCTGACCTGGAATCGTCATTCAGAATATCCCTGTTAAAAACCGCGGAAGACATTGAGAATGATTTTTATTTCCGGAGCGACCCCAGCGGCAATCCGATAAAAATAGAGCCCGGATATTTAAAGAGACCGTCTGACCAGCGTGTAAATTTTTCGATCTTCTTTCAGGATCAGTTATTAAACAGTCCGTCTAACAAAGTGCATTTAACACTTTTATATGGTTCGGCCCTGCCAATTGGCCCCCCCGGAGCCGAGCGCCACCGAGATGTTTTTAAGATACCCGCCTACAAACGGGTTGATATTGGTTTTTCTAAAGATTTTACAGAGAAACGGCAAACGCCCCGCTCTAATTTGGTAAACCGGTATTTCGAATCGCTAACCGCCTACGCGGAAGTTTTTAACCTGCTCGACATCAACAACACCGTTTCATACCTCTGGATTAAAGATGTAAACAACAATCAATATGCAGTGCCTAATTACTTAACGTCGCGTAGGTTTAACTTCAGAATCATTGCCCGCATTAAAAATAATTAAGCTTCGCTGAAGCGGGCAATTTGCTAATAACTCTAAAGTGTTCGCGATATTCTTTTAATTTTGGTGCATAAAACTAAAAGCATGATGTATAATTTTGGTGCAGGTCCCTGCATTTTATCTCAGGAAGTATTCAAACAAGCTTCGCAGGCAGTAATCGAATTCAATCCTACGGGTCTGTCAATCTTAGAAATATCCCACCGTACACCAGAGTTTGAAGCAGTAGTTGATGAAAGTGTTCGTCTGGTAAAAACGCTGTTAAATGTTCCCGAAGGCTATTCAGTGCTGTTTCTGCAAGGAGGTGCCAGCATGCAGTTTGCTATGGTTCCGATGAATTTGCTAAGTGAGAATAAATCCGCGGCCTATCTTGATACAGGCGTGTGGTCCGGCAAAGCAATAAAAGAGGCAAAAATATTTGGTAATGTAAATGTGGTGGCTTCCTCAAAAGACAAAAATTACACTTTCATCCCCAAAGATTTTCAAATTCCGGATGATTCGGCATATTTCCATTACACCTCAAACAATACTATTTACGGAACCGAACTGATGGCCTTGCCCAAAACCAATGTACCTGTGGTTTGCGACATGTCATCTGATATTTTCAGCAGGCGCATTAACGTGGCCGATTTTGACTTGATTTACGCCGGAGCGCAGAAAAATATGGGTCCGGCCGGCGTTACGCTGGTTATTGTTAAAGATGATATTTTAGGCAGGGCAGGGCGAAAGATTCCCTCCATGCTTGATTATCAGGTACAAATTGAAGGCGGCTCTATGTATAACACACCTCCGGTTTTCGCCATTTATGTATCCATGTTAAACCTGCGTTGGTTAACATCGAAAGGCGGGGTTGGGCAGATAGAGGCAGAAAATATTTCGAAGGCAGAAACCTTGTACCGTGAAATAGATAGAAATCCGCTGTTTAAAGGGACTTGTGCTGTTGAAGACCGCTCACGCATGAACGTTTGTTTTGTGATGGAAAACCCGGAATTGGAGAAGCCATTTCTGAAATTTACCGAAGACCGCAATATCGTGGGTTTAAAAGGGCATCGCAGCGTTGGAGGTTTCAGGGCTTCCATGTATAACGCATTGCCAATAACCAGTGTGCATGTATTAATTGACGCTATGCAGGATTTTGCAGAAAAACAGAGATAGCTTCCTTCATTTACCCATCTGATAATTTTAATCCGATCCTAAAAAAAGAAACTATGTACAGAATTTTAGCCAACGATGGTATTGATCCGGCAGGAAAAGAAATGCTTGAAAAAGCAGGTTTTATGGTAGACGTTACGCATGTTCCGCAGGCAGAACTTATAGAGGCGCTCCACAACTTTGATGCAATTACTGTTCGGAGCGCTACCAAAATACGGCAAGATTTAATAGACGCCTGCCCCAATATAAAACTAATTGGCAGGGGCGGGGTTGGTATGGACAATATTGACGTGGATTATGCCGGTTCAAAAGGAGTGGCTGTATTTAACACCCCGGCATCCTCATCATTATCTGTAGGCGAACTGGTTTTTGCCCACTTGTTTAATGGTGTTAGGTTTTTGCATGATTCAAACCGAAAAATGCCTCTTGAAGGATCAAGCAAATTTAATGATTTAAAAAAAGCTTACGCCAAAGGAATAGAGCTCCGCGGCAAAAAAATCGGCATTGTCGGCTTTGGTCGCATCGGCCGGGAAACCGCAAAAATAGCCCTCGGGCTGGGAATGGAGGTTTTAGCATTTGATCTGTTTGACGTCCCCGCCAGTCTAGAATTGCATTTGGCAGGTGGTGTAACCATTACCTGTCCGGTTAAATCAGTATCTTTTGATGACCTGTTAACTGCATCAGATTTTATTTCATTGCACGTGCCTTTCGGCGAGAAACCACTTATTGGAGCGGATGAATTTTTAAAAATGAAAGCAGCCGTGGGAATTGTTAATTGCTCTCGCGGAGGCACCATTGATGAGCAAGCGCTTTTGACGGCTTTAGATTCGGGCAAAGTTGCCTTTGCGGGCCTTGATGTGTTTGACAATGAGCCTACACCGCGGCCAGAAATTTTAACTCATCCGAAGATATCGCTCACCCCGCACATTGGTGCCTCAACCAATGAGGCGCAGGAACGGATCGGCACCGAGCTTGCATCGCTGATTATTGACTTTTTCAAAACGGTTTAATTGCAACTGCTTCGGTTAGCTTTTTTTGATGGGGATTTAAGAAAAATTAGTTTTCTAATTAAAAGTTTTTGTGCCCAAAATAAAAGCGTTTAGAGGAATACGGCCAGACCAGCGTTGTGCACGGCAGTTGGTGCTGGAAGTTGAAAACCTCAGCCTGCAGGCCGCAAAGGATATCCGCGAAGAAAACCCTTATTCGTATGTAAATATGCTGGTTCCAAAAGTAGATAGCCGCTATTTGCGGGGCTCTAAACGGGAGATGGCTTATAAAAAGATCAACGAGAATTTTGAAGATTTTTTAGAGAAGGGGATTCTTATACGCGACAGCGCACCAGCTTTGTATATTTATCAAATAAGGCATAAAGGCCTGGTGCAAACGGGTATCTGGACGGTAACGTGTATTGATGATTATCTGAACAATACGATTCGCAAACATGAGCTAACCCGGGCCGACCGCGAACGGGCGTTAATTGACTATTTGCAGCAAACGGGCGTTGATGCCAACCCGGTGCTGATCACTTATAAGCCGGTTCCCCATATTGAAAAGTTTATTGAACGCAAACTCGCAAAACAACCCGATCTTGATTTCAGCACCCCGTATGCGGACCATCGGCTTTGGAAGATTGATACACCGGCAGAGATTGTAAAGCTCATCAAGGAGTTCGCCAAACTTCCTGTTACGTATATTGCCGATGGGCATCACCGGGCCGCTGCGGCGTCCTTATCGGGGATTGAGCGCCGTAACCTGAATTTAAAACATACCGGCGAAGAAGAATATAATTTCTTCAATTCGGTTTACATGGCAACCAGCCAGCTTCAGATCGTTGAATTTAACCGGCTGATAAAAGATCTTGGGCCTTTGAAAGAAGACGAATTACTCACCAAGATTTCAGAAAACTTTGAAGTGACTAGTTCCGCTACAGCGATAAAACCCCTCTCGGTGCATTATTTCGGGATGTATACGGGCAATTCCTGGTATCAGCTCCGGGCTTTACCACATACCTACTGTCAGGATAATGCGGTAGCAGAGCTTGATGTTCATATTCTGCAAGAGTTTTTATGCAAGCCGATTTTGAATATTGCCGATGCCCGCACCGACCCGCGAATCTCATTTTCCGGCGGCTTTACGCCGATTGAGCAGCTTGTAGAAACGGTAGACAGGGGAGAGTTCGCCCTCGCCTTTACCTTATTTCCTACCTCTATTGAGCAGCTTATTAGTGTTGCCGATGCCGGCGAAGTGATGCCGCCTAAATCAACCTGGTTTGAACCCAAGTTTCAGGCCGGGCTGGTTATTCATGCGGTAGATTAATTTATCGTTCAGTTACTCAAGCCAGTAGGTTTCGCCTTTAACAGCAATCTCCGCCTGATAGTTTTCAGCAACCAAAGCATCCCTAAGAGCTTCCATTGATGAAACCTCGCCGTGCACCAGAAACATTTTTTTTAATCGTTCTGATGGCTGTTGCTGTACAAATTGCAACAAATCATCGTGGTCGCCATGTCCGCTGAAAAGGTCGGTTTTCTTAATAGTTGCGTACACAGAAAGTTCCCGGTGGCGAATATTCACTATCGGATCGCCCCGCAATAAGCGGTATCCGAGCGTGTTTTTAGAACAGTAACCGATAAAAAGAATCGTACAATAGTAATTCTGGATGTTGTAAAACAGATGATCCTGAATTCGGCCGCCTTCAAGCATTCCCGCAGAGGAAATGATAATACAGGGCTCAAAATAGTTGCTGATAGCTTTGCTGGCTTCCATGCTTTCAACATATTCCAAGTTATCAAATTCAAACTCATCGCCCTTGTTTCGATAAAATTCCTGCGCCTCGGCGTTAACCAGATGATGATGCTTTCTGAAAATTTCTGTGGCGTAAGTAGCCATCGGACTGTCAACAAAAACCTTTACGGGAGGCAGTAAGCCCTTACTAAAAATCCGGTTTAACGAATAAACAAGCGCCTGCGTTCGGCCAACACTAAATGCCGGAATGATGAGCCGGCCGGGCGTTTTTACGCAAGCCTCATTCACAGTTTCAACCAGCATTTCCTCAATGGTATTGGTTGCCTGGTGCTTGCGGCCTCCGTAAGTAGACTCGCACACTAAATAATCTACCGGTGGCAAACTTTGCGGATCAATCAGCACCGGATAATTTTGCCGACCAATGTCTCCGCTAAAAGCGATAACTTTTTCTTTTCCGTTTTGATCAACCGTAATTACAGCCGCCGCCGCACCCAATAAATGCCCAACCGGAACAAAGGTTAGCCTTACATTTCCGGTTACCCGGAATGGTTTATTAAAGCCAATTGTTACAAAGCGGTCAACAGTTTCCATAACATGCTTATGCAGATATAATGGCTTTGGCCCTGTGATTATACCGCGTTTGCCCCGGCGTTTTTTACGCTGCTTGTTCAGAAATATATTTACCGAATCAAGGAGCAGCAATTCAGAAAGATCTGCTGTTGGCGGCGTACATAAAATCTGACCCTCAAAACCCATCCTTACCAGGGTAGGCAGGTTGCCAGAATGGTCAATATGTGCATGGGTGAGCACCACCACGTCGATTTCTGCGGGGCTAAACGGAAACGCCTCGTTTTCTTCAATCCAGGTGTCGCGTTCGTAGTCTAAACCACAGTCAACCAGTATTTTATACGAATCAATTTCTAAAAGGTGCATGCTGCCGGTAACTTGCTGGGCAGCACCCCAAACGGTAAGTTTCATCTATTAGTTTAACGGTTTTAAGAATAGCGTATAGGCTGATATTTTTGCCAAAGCTATTGGCCTGCCTCTATTGTTCATTAATTAAACCTCAAACTGCAAACCACTCAGATAGCGGTAAAGACCCTGGTCAATCTGAAGCAGCTCGTCATGCGTTCCGCTTTCTATTACGCGTCCTTTTTCAAGAACGACAATTTTATCGGCTTCGCGGATGGTTGACAGCCGATGGGCAATGATAATTGACGTTCGGTTTTTCATCAGTTCTTCCAGGGCTTCCTGCACCAGCCGCTCAGATTCAGAATCAAGCGAGGAGGTAGCCTCGTCCAGAATTAAAATCGCGGGATCTTTTAGCAGCGCTCTCGCTATGGCAATACGCTGCCGCTGACCTCCGGATAATTTTACACCGCGTTCGCCAACCAGGGTTTCATATTCTTCGGGAAAACCGCTTATAAATTCATGTGCATTGGCCCGCTTCGCTGCAGCGATAACTTCCTGGCGGGATGCGCTGAGCTTACCGTAGGCGATGTTTTCATAGATGGATCCGCCAAAAAGCAATACATCCTGCGGAACTATCGCTACCTGATTACGCACATCTGTGAGCGAAAAATCGCTCGCCGGCTTACCATCAAATAAAAGATGCCCGCTTTGCGATTCGTAAAAACGTAAAATTAATCCGGCCATCGTAGATTTACCCGCACCGCTGGGACCAACAATTGCCACCTTTTCGCCCGCAAGGGCTTTAAAAGACACACCGTTCAGAACCTTTATCTCCGGCCTCGAAGGGTAAAAAAACTCTACGTTATCAAACTCCAGGTTACCGAATATTGGCTGACGAATACGGTTGTCGTCTTCGTTTATCGAAATTGGTTCATTCTCTTCGGCTAAAATTTCCAAAACCCTTTCGCTGGCTCCAAAAGCCTTCTGCATGGTGGCGTACAACTCGGGGAAACTTCCCATAGCTGCGCCCACAAAAGTGGAGAGTAATATAAATGTGAACATGCTGGCGATGCTGATTTCGCCGTTTTGCACCAGCGAGGCGCCATACCAAACTACAGACACAATTGTACCGAACAGACAGAAAACAATGAAAGATGCAAACACGCCACGAAACTTAGCTCCACGCATGGCTATTTTTACCACCTCGCGGATGCTTTTGTTATAGCGGCCCACCTCAAAGGTTTCGTTAACAAATGCTTTTACATTAGAAATTCCCTGCAATGTTTCTTCAACAATGGTGTTCGATTCGGCTAGTTTATCCTGCGCCTGCCGGGATAATTTTCTGATAAACCGCCCAAAAAATACGGCTATCGCTACCAAAAAAGGAAGCACTGCTAAAAGCATCAGGGTTAGTTTGCCAGATACGAGAACCAAAAAAATAATACCGCCGGTAAAAATAATTACCTGACGGATCATTTCGGCAAGCGTGGTCGTAACGGCATCCTGAATTTGTGAAAGATCAGCAGAAAGACGACTGTTCAATTCTCCAACCCGGCGTTGGGAGAAAAAATTCATAGGTAGGGTAATCAGCTTAAAATAAGTATCTCTGCGGATATCTGCCAGTCCTTTTTCGGCAACCTCTACAAACCAGTTGATGCGAAAAAATGAAAAAATAGCCTGTACAAAAAGCACGGCCAGCAGCGTGAGCGCAACGGTGTTGAGCTGCGTTGGGAAAATGTCTAAAATTTCATTAGGGACCTGCGTACCCTGTGATGGCAATGAGCTGGTGCCAATGAGCCGCCCCATAAGCAAAGGGAATAAGAAGGAGCTGGCACTTGAAAGGATCAGAAAAAGCAGCCCGAGGAAAAATTTGGTTCTATATGGCTTCAGGTAACTTAACAGGCGCATTACCTGTTTAATGCTTTGCTTGTTTATTTTTGCTTTTGGAAGTTCTTCAGCCTGGGTATTGCCGCTGTTTAATCTGGATCGTGCCATTTAATAATTTACGTGGGATGCAAAATTAGTTTTAATTTGACGATCTGACCCATGGGGACATCAGTTTTTAGTCAAATTACAAAGCCCGCCCCTGATAAAAACCTGCAGTTCAGCATCTATCTTGTAATACCGATTTATGGAAATAACCCATCCGTTTAAAATAGCCAGCCACCCGATCTACGCCCACCCACTACCTGCCGGACATCGCTTTCCGATGCTTAAGTATGAATTGATTCCGGAACAATTGCTTCACGAAGGGGTGGTGAGCCGGCACCAGTTCATAACCCCCGGTTTAATTGACGAGGCAAACATTTTGCTTACGCACGAAGAAAATTACTGGCACCGCCTACGGGATTTAAAACTTAGCAAAGCTGAAGAAAGACGAACGGGCTTTCCACTAACCCGAAGACTTATAGAACGCGAAATGAAAATTGCGCAGGGAACCATTGACACTAGTTTATCTGCAATAACGGATGGGGTTGGTTTTAATGTGGCGGGTGGTACCCATCATGCGGGTAGCAATTGGGGCGAAGGCTTTTGTATGCTGAATGACCAGGCAATCGCCGCAAATTATCTGCTTCATAAAAACTTGGTGAGCCGGATATTGATTATTGATCTGGACGTTCATCAGGGAAACGGCACTGCGCAAATTTTTAAGGATGATCCGCGGGTTTTCACTTTCTCCATGCACGGGCAAAAGAACTTCCCGTTTCGCAAAGAATCCTCTGACCTGGATGTCGGCCTTGAAAATGGAACGGATGATGTGAAATACCTTGAAATTTTAGATACTTCACTTCAAAGAATATTAAACGATTTTAAACCCGGCTTTATATATTTTCTGGCCGGGGTTGATGTGCTTGTAACCGATAAATTAGGCCATTTGAACATAAGTATTTCGGGTTGCCAGCAACGCGATTTATTGGTTTTCAAATCTTGTATGGAAAGAAAAATACCCGTTCAGGTTAGTATGGGAGGCGGCTATTCGCCCAAAATAAATGATATTGTACAAGCGCATTGCAACACATTTAAAGCAGCGATAAATGTATACCTGTAAAACAGTTACAGCTTCTTTAAATGCTGTTGGTCAAAATTTACGCCTGCTTTTTTGGAGGGAGGCTGAACGCTACCGCATCGTGTTCAAAGTGACCTCGGTGTGAGCCATCGCAAAACGGTTTGTTCTGAGAGAGGCCGCAGCGGCAAATTGATACCAGATCCCTGCCGGCCAGATCATACCGGTTACCATCTTTATCAACTATTTCAAAATCGCCTTCTACCCGTAATGAACCATTATTATTAACCGTGATTTTTGTGTTGCTCATGATGTGTTTTAATTTCTGCTAAATTAGCAACAACATTTCGCCTTATTTCGTTTCCAGAAAAATTTATGATCGGTACCAAAACAAAATACATAGTCTACGCTCTTGTTCTGGGCGGAATAATCTGGATGCTTAAGGATTCATTCAGCCAGCCAGGAGTAGCCGACCTAAACGGAAGTTTCAAAGAACGGGCGTTCTATCGAAACGAAAACAACACCGGCCCGATTGTTCGTATTTACGCGGTAAGCCTAAACGATACGCTTTGGAAAGAAATGGAAGCATACGGCAACTTAATGCCCCACAACAAATACGGAACCACCCGGGTCTTTTACTTTAGCGAAAAGAAGCAGTTTCCCGACATTCTATCGGAAACATCTCCACATTTTGATCCAAAATTTAATAAATATTGCCTTGGGGTTTACGAAAAAAATGGGATGGGGGAAATCTCGCTGATAAAATTTCCGTTTAATAATTGATTTTACGGAAACTCAAAGCCCGTTATCGAAAAAAAATGTGAGATTTGAGCTTTTCCTTAATGTTCCACCTACAACATCCCGATTTTAATTATGGGTCTATTTAATTTTTTAACCAAGGAGGTTGCAATTGACCTTGGCACGGCCAACACCCTGATTATTCACAACGACAAAGTAATTGTTGACGAACCATCCATTGTTGCGTTTGATAAAACCACTAACAAGGTTATTGCCATTGGAAGGCAGGCCATGCAGATGGAGGGAAAAACCCACGACAACATCCGGACGGTTCGTCCTCTAAAAGATGGTGTGATTGCAGATTTCAGTGCCGCCGAGCACATGCTCCGGGGTATGATCAAAATGATCAATAAAGATAAAAGCTGGCTTTTTCCATCACTAAAGATGGTTATATGCATCCCATCAGGTATCACCGAAGTGGAAAAGCGGGCCGTGCGTGATTCGGCTGAAATAGCCGGCGCAAAGGAAGTTTATTTAATCCATGAACCCATGGCCGCGGCTATAGGCATTGGTATTGATGTGGAAGAGCCAATGGGAAACATGATTATTGATATCGGCGGCGGAACCACCGAAATAGCGGTAATCGCCCTTTCGGGGATTGTTTCAGATCAATCCATCCGGGTTGCCGGGAATATCTTTGATTCAGACATTATTCACTACATACGGCGGCAGCATAACATTATGATTGGAGACAGAACGGCCGAAAAAATTAAAGTTGAAGTGGGTGCTGCTTTGCCCGAATTGCAGGATCCGCCGGATGACATTGCCGTTCACGGCCGTGATTTGATGACGGGAACGCCCAAGCAGATCACGGTATCGTACACCGAAATTGCACACTGTCTGGATAAATCCATTTCGAAAATTGAAGAGGCGATTTTAAAGGCTTTAGAGATCACGCCGCCCGAACTCTCGGCAGATATCTACCAAACCGGAATTTACCTTACAGGTGGTGGCGCCATGCTGCGAGGTTTAGACAAACGCATATCCGCAAAAACCAAGCTGCCTGTTCACATTGCCGAAGATCCCTTGCGTGCGGTGGTTCGCGGTACCGGAATCGCACTTAAAAATATTAATAACTTTACTTTTTTGATGCGCTAACAGATTTTTTACCTGTTGTCTTCATCCGCGAAAGCGATAACCCAAACGCTTTTAACCGGCACAAATCCTTACGTTGAAAGAGAAAGTAATTTTTAATTGGAGCGGTGGCAAAGATTCGGCCTTTTGCCTGTATAAAATCTTGCAGACGCAGCAATATGATATACAGTGCTTACTCACCAGCATCAGCCAGCAATATCAACGTATTTCAATGCACGGAGTGCGGGTTAATTTATTGGAAGCGCAGGCAGCTGAAATTGGTTTGCCTTTAAAAATGATGCAGATACCCGATATGCCTTCCATGGAAGATTATGAAAAGGTAATGTCATCAACTCTTTCAGATTTGAAAGCGCAGGGAGCAACAGCATCCGTTTTTGGCGATATTTTTTTGGAAGATTTACGTGCCTATCGCGAAGCGCAATCAGCAAGATTAAATTTAGAAGCTGTTTTTCCACTCTGGAAGATCCCAACAGACAGCCTGGTACTTGAATTTATTGATTTGGGTTTTAAAGCGATCACCACCTGCGTAAATGCCCGCAACCTGGACCAAAGTTTTGTGGGAAGAATGGTTGATCGTGATTTTATAAAGGATCTGCCCAGCAATATTGATCCTTGCGGTGAAAACGGAGAGTTTCACACCTTTGTTTTCGACGGGCCCATTTTTAAAGACCCTGTTAGAATTGAGAAAGGTGAAATTGTCTTTAAAGAATACAACCCTCCAAATCAACAAACCGGTGCCGATCCTATTCGCGGTAGTGATAGACTCAACCCAGAAAAGCCCAGCCAAAATGGGTTTTGGTATTGCGATTTTTTCCTCTCCCAAATTGACCTCCAGGACGCTCAAATAGAAAAGTGATCATTCTAAGCTGTTTTTGATTGCACTTTAAATAAGGTTTGTCGCGAAAAGCAATTAGCAAAAAACCTGACGTACATCAATTCAGATATTCTCTGTTAATTGCGTTAATAGTTAATAATATCGTACTCTTTTGAATGTATTTCGATAAAAATTATTACGTTTGAGGGCTTTCGTTAAATAAAGTGTTTTATTTGGACTTACCGTGGAAGCTTTCCCCGGAAAAGCCAGGAAGCCTGAGCAACTTTGTAATTAAAAAAAATATGTGCGGAATAATCGGAGTTTTTGACCTTAAAAGTAGTATGCAGGATTTGCGACCCGTGGTCCTTGAAATGTCTAAAAAAGTAAGGCATCGGGGACCAGACTGGTCGGGAATATTTTGCGATACCAACGTTTTACTCGCACACGAGCGCCTGGCCATTGTTGATCCGCAATCGGGCGGACAGCCACTATACAGCGATGACAAAAATTTAATTTTGGCCGTTAACGGAGAGATTTATAACCATAAAGCTTTGCGAAACGGCTTTCCGGATTATCATTTCCAAACCCAATCTGATTGTGAGGTGATATTAGCCCTGTATCAAAAACAAGGTCACCGGTTTATAGAAGACCTAAACGGGATATTTGCGTTTGCGTTATACGATAAAGCGAATGATTGCTACCTGATTGCCCGTGACCATATGGGCATAATTCCATTGTACATGGGATGGGACAAATTCGGTAACTTCTACGTGGCTTCAGAATTGAAAGCGTTAGAAGGGGTTTGCAATCGGATAGAAGAGTTTTTGCCCGGACATTATATTTTCAGCAAAGAAAGCAATGCGCTTCAAAAATGGTATAAAAGAGACTGGACGGAGTATCACAATGTTGAAAACAACGATTCTGATATTACAGAGCTGAGAACTGCTTTGGAAGATGCAGTGCACCGGCAATTGATGTCTGATGTTCCGTACGGGGTTCTGCTTTCGGGCGGCCTGGATTCTTCAATAATTTCTGCCATCACAAAAAAGTTCGCCGCAAAGCGGATCGAATCAAACGATACCCAAACGGCCTGGTACCCGCAACTGCATTCTTTTGCTGTCGGGTTGGTCGGTTCGCCAGATCTGGCAGCCGCACGCAAAGTTGCCAACCATATCGGGTCCATCCACCATGAAATTAATTTTTCTATCCAGGAAGGGCTTGACGCGATAAAAGACGTGATCTATCATTTGGAAACTTACGACGTAACAACCATCAGGGCATCAACACCGATGTATCTTTTAGGGCGGGTTATCAAATCAATGGGCATAAAAATGGTTCTTTCTGGAGAAGGAGCGGATGAAATATTTGGTGGTTACCTTTATTTTCATAAAGCTCCTTCGGCCAGGGCTTTTCATGAAGAAACGGTGAGAAAACTCGGCAAACTGCACCTTTATGATTGTTTGAGAGCCAACAAATCATTGGCAGCCTGGGGAATTGAAGGCCGCGTTCCATTTCTGGACAAAGAATTTATGGATGTAGCGATGCGCCTAAATCCGGAAGCAAAAATGGCCAAAGATGGCAAGATGGAGAAATGGATATTAAGAAAGGCTTTTGAAAATTACTTACCCGAAAGCATTGTATGGCGGCAAAAAGAACAATTTTCTGATGGAGTAGGGTATAGCTGGATTGATACGCTGAAGGCAACAGCCGAAGAAAAAGTTAGCGATGAGCAATTGGCAAACGCCCGGTTTCGGTTTAGTGTAAACCCGCCAATGTCAAAAGAAGAATATCATTACCGTTCTATTTTTGCCGAACACTTCCCGTCCGAATCTGCCGCATCATGCGTTCCATCGGTAAAATCAGTGGCTTGCAGCACCCCCGAGGCACTCTCCTGGGATGCTTCGTTTCAAACGATGAATGATCCGTCGGGAAGAGCGGTAAGCAGTGTTCATAATATGGGATATAAATAGAATAGAATAAAACCGCTGACCTTTTATCCGGGTCTTAAGGCGATGCTTTTACTAAGGGTGTGAAACCGTATAAACATAAAGACCGATGACACCAGTAAACCTAACGTTAAACCATACCATATCCCGTTTGCGCCCAAATCATAATGAATTCCCAATAAGTAGCCGATGGGCAGCCCAACTACCCAATAAGCAATAAAAGTGATCAGGGTGGGGATGTTCACATCGCCCATGCCTCTTAAAACACCAAGTCCAACCACTTGCGTGCCGTCGAACAATTGGAAAAACCCGGCGATTATAAGCAATTGAGACGCAATTAAAATTACGTTCCGGTCTGATGTATAAATCCAGGGTAAAATCTGGTTTAATCCGATAAACAGTACCGCCGTAACGCTCATAAAGGCAAGTACAATATGGTAATTGGAGATGGCAGATAGCCGCAACTGGATAAAATCACTTTTACCAAAATTGTTTCCGGTTTTGATGGTCGCTGCGGCAGAAATGCCGCTGGCCATCATGTAAGTCATAGATGCCAGATTGATAGCCACCTGATGGGCAGCTTGTTGAACAGCCCCAATTGTACCTATTAAAATGGCTGCTCCGCTAAAGGCACTTATTTCAAAAGTATATTGCATGGCTACCGGCGCCCCAATTTTTAGAATGGCTAATGATCTTACCCTCGATAAGGATTTGGTTGTAAACTTTGACAGATACATTTTAAAGTTTGTTGACTTTAAGACATAACCGGCCATTACCAAAGCCATCACACAACGATCTACCAGGGTGCTCCAGCCAACACTTCTAATTCCCATAGCATCAAAACCAAACAATCCCTTTACCAGAATAATTCCTAAACAAACGTTGAGCACATTTCCCCATATAGAAATCACCATCGCTTGTTTTGTAAATCCTAAACCTTCGGCAAACTGTTTAAAGGTCATAAAGATCATTAATGGGATGATGGAAAAACCAAGCAGATTTAGATATGGTTTAGCTTCCTTAACCACCTCAACAGATTGATCCAGGCGGTCTATAACCGCAAGCGAGCCAAAATAGATCAGAATATACAGAAAGATACCCGCTACTGCATTGATCAGCAAACTGTTGGCCAACAACCGTCCACATTCCTCATACTCTTTATTTCCATTTTTTTGAGCGATGAGCGGGGTTAGACCGTAAGATATTCCAATTCCGATAACCAGCACGACCGTAAAAATGCTGTTAACCAGTGATACTGCTGCCAAAGAAACGGTTCCTACAAAATGGCCGATGATAATACTATCAGCCGTATGAACCAACGTATGTCCTAATTGCGAAATCACCACCGGAATAGCCAGGTGCAGATTGCTTTGATAATGCGGCTTGTACTTGAGGTAAAATTGCTTCACAGTTTTTTGAAAGATTTAAAGGTGCTTTTGATCTAACGGTTGCAAAGTTATTGCAATAAAACTTATCGAAATAACCGCTCATCAAACGCAAAAGGCTCGGTTTGCAAAATGCGAAGGCCTTTAAACTCGGGATGGATGGGGTTGATTAAAAAATTGAAATCGCCGGAAACAACGGCAGATGGAACTTTTAAAATTAAGTACTCCATTGCTTTAATAAATTCATCGCCCAATACTTGTGTTGAAGCCGGGTGCGGAAAGCTTTTCCAATCATTGGGGAGTTCTTCTGCGTTTATCTGACGTACCGATGAATTATCCGGAATGTTTATGGAACAAAGACAATAATCTAAAGGAACAATTCCGAGTGGTGTATGTACCGCTATTTCTGTGGTGCAAAGCGCCCGGGACCCGCAGGTGTACAGCAGCGCCCGGCCTTTACTGTTCCAACGGCCGCCATTAATTTCGGCGCCTTTCCCAGACAGGTCTGCACAGTAATCGGTTTTGCTCAAACGAAAAAAAATCATGCAAGCACACCGTATTCTATGCGGCCTAATTCATCTTTGATCAGAGATATCCCAAAAGTATTATCGAGTAAATCCCTTGGTTTTACATTGCCCAAAGCAATGTTGTTAGAAGTGAGCCAGGTGTCAAACCGCTCATTGTTGCCGAAAACTTCGACCCCTTTTTGGTAAAGCAGTGCAATTTCGAGGATTTTTTCTGAATGAATTGGCTCAAAGGTTTTCGACTCCTTTTTATAGCGTTGCATTGTACGCTCAGAAAGATGCAAAAAAACCGACCACTCTGCAATGTTAAACGGGCTTTTTTTGACCAGATTTAAAAAAGCCTCAAAGCCAACACCTCGCCTAACGGTATTTATTACAGAAGATATGCTCCGGTTTCCCAGCGATTGATAAGAAACCAATGCGTCATTTAAAATTGAATCTTCCATTTTACAAGAATCTATATCCAAATATAGTAATCTGTCATTTAAATACCGACAGTTGTCTTACTTTTTTTAAGTACTTGTGTAAAATTCCTCCTTTTCGGTAGTGTGAATTCTGATAACACCGGCCAAAACCAGGTTAACCAATATCCGATAAGAACGCCTCCTGGATAAATTGAGCATAGCGCTAAACTCTTTAGCCGTAATTCTATCATTTAACTCAAGATATTCAAGCAGGGCTTTTTCTTTACTGGAGTACTCAAGCATTACGCCTTCTCCCGTTGATTCTCTTCTCAAAACATCTACTACAATTTTACTTGCCAAAACGCTTTTATCTTTTACCCGGATGTACGCCCACCATTTTTTATCGTCTCCCAAAGCATAATGAGGCTTGAGGTTACTCTCGGGAATATCCACAACCAAAACTATCTTTTCATCAACATAAATTTCTTCGAAAGATGGTTCTACAGCCGGTTTGCAATAGAAAGTGGCCGCTTTGTTAATCATGTATTTTTCTTCATCCTCTGATTTTACCCCCGCAATCCTTCCATCATCGGCCACCCCAATCAAAAGCTTACCGCCTTTATTATTAGAATAAGCAACTATGGTTTTAGCGATTTTTTCGAAACTGGTGATCGTCTTTTTGAAGTCAACCGTGGTTCCTTCTCCCTCGATAATTAGCCGCCTGATGTTTGTAGCCATCGTTATGATTTAGTAAGCAACCGTTTCTTCTTCGCCAGTGTACAAATTTCTAAGGTATACCTCGTTTAAAACAGTTGCGCAAATTTCGCCATCGGCATTTTTAATTTCCATTTTAAAGGCTTTAATGTATTTTCCAGAGGCTTTTAGAGCTGCTTCAGCTTCTAAGATGTCTGATTCTGAAAGCTGAATTTGAAAATAAAGGTTGCTGCGCCCTGGTTTCAAATAGTCAATTTTAGCGCTTTTTAACCACACCCGAACTTTATAACCCCTCCGCTGCAAAATTTGATCAAAAAGCAGGGCAAAAAATGGATCAGACGCACTAAAGATGGTACCGCCGAATATGGAATTATTGTAATTCGTATTGAAAATACTTTTAGAAATTTTTACCTCAACACCCGCATAATTGTCTAAAAACTTTACAACCCATATCCGTTGGAAAAGTAGGGGAGGATAAAACCGCATCGCCCACTTTAAAACGTTTTCAGAAACTCGCATAAGGGCTAATATCCGAAACTGAAGCGAAGATATTGTAGAACTCGGGTAATTAATCCAAAAAGAAATAAGAAAACAAAAATAGGCTTACCGGTGTTAAAAGTATTTCTAAGGAAAAATTTTTTCGCAGTTTAGAAAACCAGGCGGAATGTTTTCCCGTAACTTTCCAGGAACAAACTCAATTAATTAAAAAAATCAAAACTTAAAACAATGAAAAATCAACTTTTGACCCTAACTATGGGCGCCGCCCTTTTGACTTTTACAGCGTGTAACTCTTCAAACACGTCTTCAGACATGTCTGACTCATCAATGATGGACAGCTCTATGACTGATGCGGACATGATGGATGAGCAAGGCGTGGAAGTTGGCGGTGCAATGATGGTACCTTCTAAAAATATTGTTGAAAACGCAATGGGCTCAAGCGACCACACCACCTTGGTGGCAGCAGTTAAAGCTGGAGATTTGGTTGAAACCTTAAGCGGCGCAGGTCCGTTCACAGTATTTGCTCCAACAAACGCTGCGTTTGATAAATTGCCCGCCGGAACGGTTGATAACTTGTTAAAGCCAGAAATGAAGAGTGATCTTCAGGGAGTTTTAACTTATCACGTAGTTTCTGGTTCTTACAAAGCAGCTGATCTTACCGATGGAATGGAGCTTACAACCGTTCAAGGTCAGAAGTTAAAAGTTTCTGTTAAAGACGGAAAGTACATGATCAACGATGCTAACGTGACCATTGCTGACGTAGTTTCAAGTAATGGAGTAACTCATGTTGTTGACGCTGTATTATTGCCTTCAAAATAAGATAGATCAATTTTAGTAAAAGGCCTTTCCATTAATTTGGGAGGGCCTTTTTTGTTTGACCTTTTTGTTTGTAGATTAACGCCCTTAATTACAATCTATGTCAGGGAATTCGTCGTCAAACAAAAATATTGTAGTACTTATTGTAGTAGCCGCTCTGGGTTACTTTGTTGATATTTATGACCTCCTCCTATTTCTGATCATCAAAAATAAAAGCCTCACAAGCCTTGGCGTAGCGCCGGGGGAATTGGCCGACACCGGATTATTGTTAATGAACTGGCAGATGGCCGGCCTGCTCATCGGCGGCGTTCTTTGGGGTGTACTGGGCGATAAGAAGGGGCGTTTATCCGTATTATTCGGCAGTATCATCTTGTATTCGCTTGCAAACATCGCAAATGGGTTTGTGCAAACCATTCCGGTGTATGCAGCCCTCCGTTTCATTGCGGGTGTAGGCCTTGCCGGCGAATTAGGTGCGGGAATAACGCTGGTTAGCGAAAGTATGAGTAAAGAAAACCGGGGTTATGGAACCATGATTGTAGCAACAGTGGGCATTTTGGGTGCGGTAGCGGCATATTTTGTAGGAGATTTTTTCGACTGGCGGATTTCATTCTTCGTAGGAGGCGGATTGGGCATGCTTTTATTACTGCTTAGAATTGGAGTCTTTGAATCGGGGATGTTCAACAAGCTAAAAAGTCGTCCAGTAAAAAAGGGTGATATCACCATGTTGTTCAATAATTACGGCCGTTTTAAGAAATACCTTTTTAGTATACTGATAGCTGTACCGGTTTGGTTTGTGGTAGGGATTTTAATTGGCTTAGCCCCGGATTTCGGAAAGGCACTCGGCATTACCGGAACTCTTGATACCGGCCGCGGTGTAATGTTCACTTACATCGGTATTTCTTTAGGCGATTTGATATCAGGTTCTTTAAGCCAAATTTTTAAAAGCCGCAAAAAAATTGTTTATCTGTTTTTAACACTTACGTACGCGGGCATTTTGTTTCTTTTGTTTTCCAATGGTTTGACGGTACAGGCATTTTATCTGCTATGTCTGTATCTCGGTGTAGCTACAGGTTACTGGGTGGTTTTTGTAACCATGGCCTCAGAGCAGTTCGGAACCAACTTGCGCTCAACGGTAACCACTACCGCACCGAATTTTGTTCGCGGATCGCTCATATTAGTAACCTTCGTATTCAGCTATCTAAAAATTTATCTCGGAATTGTCAATGCGGCACTTGTTGTTGGAAGTCTTACTATTTTTATCGCTTACCTGGCTTTGTACAATCTGGAGGAAACATATGCTAAAGACCTGGATTACGTAGAACCGATGGCAACTCCTGGTATTTAGGGCTCGCAATTTTACTTTTTGACCTACATCAATTATTTCTTCATTTAATTCAAATCGTTTAGACAGAAAATCTAATTTTGCGGACAACCAATCGGACATGTTGGGAAAAGTAAATAATACAGCATCACAAACGGCAATTCAAATTCAATTCCCACAACGTTTTTCGAAATAGTTTAATCGGGACTTTGTCTTTATCGTCCGAAGTTGATATCATTTATCTCTCAGTTTTCTCAATAGTGCAAAAATTATAGAATGAGCTTTTTAGATGAGTTTAGAAATTTGTCATCCTACAAATTTGGCGAAAAAGGCAACAAACTTCTTAAGCAAAACTTATTAAACGCTCTGCCATATTGGGTGGGGGCCATTATCACCGGAATTGTGTCGGTGCTGTATGCCGAATTGTTTTCGCTGGCCGAGTCGGCAACCTCCTATATTTTCGATAAGGCGCCCTGGTTGTTCTTTGCTATTACGCCCGCAGCCTTTTTTTTAGCCTGGTGGCTGGTGGCCAGATTTTCATCTTTTTCCCGCGGCAGCGGCATACCCCAGGTGAACGCCGCTATTGAGCTTTCTAACCCAAAAGATAATCATAAGGTTGGCGAGTTGTTAAGCTTAAAAATTGTAGCTGTTAAAATTTTGTCAAGCCTGGTAATGGTTTTTGGTGGAGGGGTAGTGGGCCGCGAAGGGCCTACCATTCAGATAGCCAGCTCAATCTTTAAGAAAATAAACGACTTGTTGCCGGCCTGGTATCCAAAGGTCTCTAAAAAAAATATGATCATTACCGGGGCCTCGGCAGGTCTTGCCGCTGCTTTTAACACGCCACTTGGCGGAATCGTTTTTGCTATTGAAGAGTTAACAAAAACTCACATCAGCTTCTTTAAATCGGCTTTGCTAACGGGAGTAATCATTTCCGGTTTAACTGCGTTGAATTTTTTAGGGCCCTATCTGTACCTTGGTTATCCAGATTTAAGCAATCTTTCTGTGTGGGTGTTTTTTCCGGTAATTTTAATCGCTTTTATAACCGGCATCAGCGGAAGCGGCACCAGCGTGCTCATCTTATATCTTTTTAAAAGAAAGAAGACGCTTAAGAAAACTCATCAAAAGTTTATATTCCTTTTTTTAGGAGGGGTCATCTTAGCAGCGATGGCGTATTTTATTGATGAGCGGGCCTTCGGCTCGGGCAAGGAAATAATGATCGGTGCGTTATTCACCGACGATAAATCTATGGCCTGGTATATTCCGGTTATGCGGATAATAGGTTCGGTGCTTTCATTTACAACAGGAGCGGCCGGAGGTATTTTTGCCCCTTCCCTTAGTGCAGGTGCGAGTTTCGGAGCAGTTCTTTCCGGATGGCTTGAACTCTCTGCTACTGATACCAATATTGTGGTTTTGTGTGGGATGGTGGGCTTTTTAACTGGTGTAACCCGCAGTCCGTTTACCTCCTCCATTCTGGTGCTGGAAATGACCAATAGCCATAATATTATCTTTTACTTAATGCTTACTGCACTATTCGCCAATATAATTTCAACGTTAATTGATAAACATTCGTTTTATGATCGTTTAAAAGATCAATATCTTGACGAGGTGAACGGATCGGTGAAATAGCAATAACGAACTTAAAACGGATTAAACTGAGAATTAACAGTAGTTGCGATGTTTGATAAAGAACATATAGTAAAAGCTTACAAGCAACTACAGAATGAAATCTGTAGCGGCCTTGAAACAGCAGACGGCACGGGAAAATTTGTTGAAGAAATTTGGGAGAGGGAAGGGGGAGGCGGTGGCCATACACGGATTTTACAGGGTGGCGATATTATTGAAAAAGGCGGCGTTAATTTCTCAGCAGTACATGGCGTTCTTCCCCCCACCGTTCAAAAAGCGTTTGGGGTGGCTTCCGCCGATTTTTTTGCTACCGGCCTGTCACTCGTAATTCATCCAACCCACCCGTTTATCCCCATTATCCACATGAACATCCGGTATTTTGAGATGCCCGGGCAACACGCAGGAGCGAAACCGTTGCAATGGTTCGGTGGTGGCATAGACCTTACCCCGCACTATGTTAATTCGGATGACGCACGTTTTTTTCATAGCGCTTTAAAACAGGTTTGCGATCTGTTTAGCCCGGAATTTTACCCCAAATTTAAAACCTGGGCTGATGATTATTTTTATATCAAACATCGTGAAGAAACCCGCGGAATTGGTGGGATTTTTTACGACCGGTTAACCCCCGAAAACTCCGGATTAGAATGGTCGGATATTTTTGACTTTTCAAAAAAGCTGGGAGCTGGGTTTTTGCCGTTGTACACCAACTTAATTGAGCGTAACCGCGGCCGTGATTTTAAAGAGCATCATAAAAATTGGCAACACCAGCGCCGAAGCCGGTATGTGGAGTTCAATTTAGTTTACGATGCCGGAACGAAATTCGGTTTGGAAACCAACGGGCGCATAGAGTCTGTATTGATGAGTTTGCCGCCGCAGGCAAACTGGCATTATAATTTCGTTGCTCAACCGGGCAGCGAAGAAGAACGAACCCTATCACTCCTTAAAAAAGGAATTAACTGGATTTAGATAAAGTAACTTCAAACAATATGAAACAAACAAGCAAACTGTCCGGTATTTTCGGGATGATGATTATCGCCCTGGCGGCCTGCTCTCCAAACACTTTTAAGGGCACCTGGCAATATGACGGGGGAATTTATAACGATCGCGAGCAAAACGCTTCACCTGATTTTAAAATGCAGCGAACCTACACTGCTGATAAATACGAGGCATTTGTATTGGAAGCAGGCGCTGAGCCAGAGAAATACGGGTCTGGCAGGTATGAATTAAAAGGTGATTCCTTTATGGTTACTTCAGAGTACAGTCTTCAACCCTCCCAGTTGATAGATAAAACTATCAGCTATAAGTATAAAATTAAGGATGATCGGCTAACGCTTAATGGCGTATTGCCTAACGGGATGAAGGTTGAAGAATATTGGAAGCGGATAAAGTAAAACATGCAATTCGGATGAATTGATTTACAAAAACTACAGTTTTGATGCGCAGTTTCGGCTTTTCCTGGAGTCGGAAGCTGCCGTAATTTTCTGAATCTCCGTTTAAAAAACCTACATATTTTAGTAACTTCGCAAGTCGTAAAACCGACATGCATCCAGAACCCCTTTTTGGGTGCTTTAAAACCTAACAGAATTTAACCACACGATGGCTGAAGACACCGAAAACACGAATATTGAACCAAACGACCGAATAATCCCCATAAACATAGAAGAAGAGATGAAAGCCGCATACATTGATTATTCAATGTCGGTAATTGTTTCAAGGGCGTTGCCCGATGTTCGCGATGGGTTGAAACCCGTTCACCGCCGCGTTTTATACGGTATGCTTGATCTGGGTGTAACCAGCAACAAAGCTCATAAAAAATCGGCTCGTATTGTGGGTGATGTTCTTGGTAAATACCATCCGCATGGCGATGCTTCGGTTTATGATACCATGGTACGGATGGCCCAACCCTGGAGTTTGCGTTATCCCATGGTTGACGGGCAGGGGAATTTTGGTTCTGTAGACGGCGACCGTCCGGCGGCTATGCGTTATACAGAAGCCCGCCTCAAAAAAATAGCCGAAGAGATGCTGGCCGATATCAACAAAGAAACTGTTGATTACCAGCTTAATTTTGACGACTCCCTACAAGAGCCAACCGTGTTACCATCGCGTATTCCAAATTTGCTGGTAAATGGTGCTTCTGGAATCGCAGTAGGTATGGCTACCAATATTGCGCCTCACAATCTTACCGAGGTAATAAACGGCACCATCGCTTATATTGATAACAACGAAATCACGGTTCAGGAGTTAATGCAACATATAAAAGCGCCTGATTTCCCTACCGGAGGTATTATTTACGGCTACGCCGGAGTGCAGGAAGCTTTTGAAACCGGCCGCGGGCGTATTGTGATGCGTGCCAAGGCAGAAATTGAAACCTATGGCAATGATCGCGAACGGATTATCGTAAATGAGATTCCCTATCAGATCAACAAAGCCAACATGATTGAGCGCACCGCCGAGCTTGTTAACGATAAAAAGCTGGAGGGAATTTCAGAAATCCGCGACGAATCTGACCGTGACGGGATGAGGATAGTCTACGAGATAAAACGTGATTCAAATGCAGCAGTTGTTTTAAACAACCTTTTTAAATATACTTCGCTTCAAACTTCCTTCAGTGTAAATAACATCGCCCTGGTTCATGGTCGGCCCATGATGTTGAATCTGAAGGATATGATCAGGCATTTTGTTGATCATCGCCACGAAGTGGTGGTGCGCCGCACTAAATTTGATCTTTCTGAGGCTCAAAAACGGGCGCATATTTTAGAAGGCTTACTCATCGCATTAGACCATCTGGATGAGGTAATTCGTTTGATCCGTGCTTCAGGTAGCCCTGATGAAGCTCGTGTAAGTTTAATGGAGAATTTTTCGCTTAGCGATATCCAGGCTCGGGCTATTTTGGATATGACTTTGCGCCGCCTAACTGGTTTAGAACGCGATAAGATTAAAGAAGAATATGCCGAATTGATGAAGACCATTGATTATTTGAAGTCAGTTTTGGCTGATGAAAGCTTGAGAATGCAAATTATCAAAGATGAGCTTGCAGAAATTCTCGAGAAATATGGTGATGAGCGTCGTACATCTATCACGCATTCTGCCGAGGATATGACGATGGAAGATTTTATTGCCGATGAAGAAGTTGTGATCACCATTTCCCACGAAGGATACATCAAACGAACCGCGTTGACCGAATATCGCCGGCAGGGCAGAGGCGGTAAAGGTTCTATGGGTTCACAATCTCGCGACAAGGACTTTATTGAACACATGCTGGTTGCCTCAAACCATAATTATATGCTGTTTTTTACCGAAACCGGAAGATGTTTCTGGCTTCGGGTTTTTGAGATTCCGGAAGGCACACGAACCAGCAAGGGGCGGGCAATTCAAAACGTTATAAACATCCCGAAGGAGGAAAATATAAAAGCTTACATAAAGGTTGTGAACCTGAAAGATCAGGAATATTTGCAGAACAACTTTATAATGATGTGCACCAAAAAGGGAACCATCAAAAAAACATCTTTAGAAGCATACTCCAGACCAAGAGCTAACGGAATAAACGCGATCAATATTAATGAAGGTGATCAATTGCTGGAAGCCTGCATGACCAATGGCAATAGCGAAATTGTGATGGCGTTACGCTCCGGGCGTGCAATTCGCTTTAATGAGTCTACCGTTAGGCCCATGGGGCGCACCGCAACCGGCGTAAGAGGGGTTAGGCTTGCCAGCGAAAAAGATGAGGTAGTAGGAATGATCAGTGTGGAAGGTCCGGAAAGTACGGTGTTGGTAGTGTCTGAAAAAGGCTACGGCAAACGTACCGACATTGACGATTACCGGGTAACAAACCGTGGTGGCAAAGGGGTAAAAACCATTAACGTAACCGAAAAAACGGGAGAATTAGTTACCATTAAGGATGTTACTGATAAAGATGATCTGATGATTATAAACCGATCTGGAATCGTTATCCGGATAGGGGTAGAGGACATGAGAGTAATGGGACGAGCCACCCAGGGCGTGCGGCTAATCACTTTTAAAGGTGACGATACCATAGCATCTGTAGCAAAGGTAAAACATGAAGAGCCCGACGAAGATTTTGAAGAGATTGGAGAAGGCGATACCCCGACAATTCCCGAAAATTCTTCTGAAAATGATGGAACTTCAGAAATTAAACCAGAAAACGAATAGACTATTTTGGTAAAAAAAAGCTCCCCGTTTTGAAAACTAAAACGTGGAGCTTTTTTGAAAGCAACAGTTTATGAAGAAATTGATCTTTTTACCGGTTGTACTGCCTTTTGTGTTTTTCTTTTCCGAAGTCTGTGGTCAAAATCCAACCAAGGAAAGCCGGAACGCCTTCGCCCAGTTTACAAAGACAGGAGATGTTACCCAGCTGGAGGCTGCCCGGAAACACATTGACGAATCCTACAAAACTGCCCGCGATTCCTCAACGCAACAAATTAACTTAATCAGGGCAATGGTTTATTCTGCTCTTTCTGTTAAAGACTCCAACCGTACGTTTAGTTACAATAAAGACCCGCTGGCAGAAGCATCTTATGCTCTGGGACAGTTGACAGAAATTGAGTTTAAAGACGAGCATCGGGATGAAATAAATTATATAAAAAACCGGATGGCCCAAGCCCACCTGTATATCGCTAAAGAGTCTTTAAACTACGGCGATTTTGAAAAGGCAGCCAGAGCCTTCAGCATTGTTGACTCTTTAGCCCCCGGCAATCTGAGGCTCACCTATAACCTCGCCCTGCTGCATGAGAAAGCCGGCAACATAAATGCGGCTATTACTTATTATGTAAAATTAGTAGAAGCTGACCCGCATCCCGCATATTATTTCAACCTGGCAGAGCTTTACAATTTAAGAGGCGATACGGATCTGAGTATAGAAACCCTGCAACTGGGTCGGATAAAATTTCCTGATTATAAAGATCTGGTATTTAAAGAGCTTAATCATTTTTCCGCCACAGCGGATTATCAGAAAATTATAGACCTGGTTCCAAATGCGCTGGAATTGGAACCCTACAGCATTCCATTAAATTATTTGGCAGGATTTTCGTACCAGAAAGTTGGAAACGTCGCCAAAGCACAAGAATATTATGAAAAAATTTTAAATATCAACCCCAACAATTACGACGCAAAT
>JBGTBV010000266.1:0-5518 GCA_041749185.1 Daejeonella sp.
CGGAAATGTTTGAAAAACACTTTAAAGGCAAAATTGCTGTTTCCTTTTCGGGCGAAGAAAAAAAGGGAGACCCAAATAACTGGCGGGCAGATGTTTCCAAATTAATCAGCCTGGGGTTTTCGCCCGAAAAACACCTTTCTGAAGGGCTACCTGAATATATTAATTGGTTTCTGCAAATCCGCGATGAGCGATAAACCCGAGATTGTTTTCACGTTTCCGGCCTGTATGGGCGGAGTGGCCAGTTTCAATTTCAACATCATTAATAACAGCCGACTGATTAAAAACTTTAGATCGAAAGTAATTCTTTTACAAGCCGACGAAGACAACCGGCCTGTTTTTTCCGAGCAGTTTATTGTTGATGAGGTGCAAACTTTCAATTATTCAATCAGAGAAAACAAGTATCATTTATTGAAGCGCCTTAACTTCCTTCTGGGTATTCAACAAGGCGCCTTGGTTGCAGATAACAGTCTGACGATAGAAGCGGCGGCGCTGTTTAACAACCCGAAAACGGTTTACAGCTTACTTCACGACTATTTTTATGTGAATGAAACGGTGCATCTGGCAGACCTAGTTGATGTGGCCATTGCGCACTCTTCTTTTTTCAGCGATGCAGTTTTCGCCTCTAATCCAGCCCTGTTCTTTGATCGGACGTTTTATATTCCCTATGGTGTAAAACAATTGGATGCGTTTCCGGCAAAAGATAACCCGCTGGTAAAATTGGTTTTTTTAGGAAGGTTGGTAGCGGAAAAAGGTGTGCGGCAATTGTTTGAAATTAATGAACGGCTGGTTAAAAGAAATGTGAAAGCCGAATGGACAATTATCGGAAAAGGACCGTTAAAACCATTTTTACAGAAACAATGGGCTGGGCGTAGCAACGTTTCTTTTGTTGCGCCCGATTCTACACATGCGGTTTATGAAATTCTGAAAAAGCAGGATATTTTGGTTTTCCCAACTTCGTTTGAAGGAACGCCGGTATCTGTTCTGGAATGTTTAGCAAACGGCGTAGTGCCTGTAACCAATGATTTGCCGGGCGGGATCAGGGATATAGTAACCGAAAATATCGGCTTTAAATGCCGATTAAATAATCTTGCAGAGTTCGCAGAAAATATATGTCTGCTTGCCGCCGATGCCCGGCGGCTGAACACCATGCAGCACGCCTGCTTTGAACTTGCACAGCAGCACTTTAACATTAAAAATAACGCCGACTCTTATTTCCGAAAATTCTTGGAGTACGGCCAATACAGGAGAATGAATAAATCCGGGACGGTGAAACTTTCCGGGCTCGACAAGAAATATTTGCCGTCTAAACTGGTAGAGTGGATCAGGAGGATGAAAAATTAATAAGTCCTTGCAACAAATAGCTGAATGAATATTTTCATTAGAATAATAAACAAACTTTCACGCCTGCTTACAAAACCGGCCTTTATCCCAAGCTATGAATTTAAACGGGCGGAGATTGATCACTATCGGCAGAATTACAATTTAAACGTATTGGTGGAAACCGGAACTTTTTTGGGTGATACGGTAGAATATTTTAAAGATAAATTTGATTCTGTTTATTCTATTGAACTTTCTAAAGAATTTGCAAACAAAGCAAAAATTAAATTTGCAAAAGACCAGAATGTTAAAATTGTACAAGGAGATAGCGGACTTATATTAGCTGATTTAGTAAATGAAATAAATCAGCCAGCATTATTTTGGCTGGATGGACATTATTCCTCAGAGTTCTATTTTGGAGATCAATATTTTATAACTGCAAAAGGAGAGAAAAACACGCCAATATTAAATGAATTAAAGAATATTTTTTCTAACAGCCATCAACATATAATACTAATTGATGATGCAAGGTTGTTTATTGGTAAAGATGACTATCCAACTATTTCAGAACTGCAAAATTTAATCAAAACCACTCCATATACATTAACAACTAAGAATGATATAATATATATCTTACCAAAACGTGAACAGCATTCATAAAAACATATTAAGAACTTTAAAATAGATCAACTTTTTGATTAAAATTAAACCTGTTATCAAGATAAAATTTACAGATTTCTGGGAAGGATTTGACCTTCCTGCTTTTATGTTTTACAAGCTGCTGATTGAAAAGTATGAGGTGGTAATTTCCAATAAGCCCGAAATTTTATTTTATTCCGTTTACGGCCATGAGCATCTGAAATATACCTGCACAAAAGTGCTTTTCTCGGCAGAAAACGTGCGGCCAAATTTTCGCGAATGCGACTTTGCTTTCAGCTTTGATTACACTTTGAACAAGCGGAATTACAGATTACCACTGTACGCTTTTTACGATGATGTGACCCGGCTGCTGAATCGAAAAGTTGACGAAAGCTCAGAACTGGCCGCAAAAACCAAATTTTGCTGTTTTGTGGTTTCCAATCCCTCCGGCGAAATACGCAACCAATTCTTCAATAAGTTAGCACAACACAAACAGGTTGATTCGGGTGGCTTACTTTTTAATAATATTGGAGGACCCGTAGATAACAAACGGGATTTTATCCGGAATTACAAATTCGTGATCGCTTTTGAAAATTCGTCTTATCCGGGCTACGTTACCGAAAAAATTTTTGAGCCATTTCTAGAAAATTGCGTTCCCATTTACTGGGGCGATCCGCTTATAGGGAAAGAATTTAACACCCGCAGGTTTATCAATTCCCATGACTTTAACTCTTTTGATGAAGTAATTAAACACGTTTTAGAAGTAGATCAGGACGATGAAAAATATCTGGAATACTTGCGTGAGCCGGTATTCGTCAACAATCAGTTAAATGATAATCTGAAGATAGAGCACATAGCAGCCAGGTTAGATGAAATCATCACGTTTAATAGTAACCGAACGTGGATGATTAAAAAATATCAAAAAATCAGGCCCGCATACGCTTTCGCGAAATATAATCTGCACCGTATTACACATCGTTTAAACCGAATTATAACGCATTAGTTTGGGAACATTCAATCCGGGAGTTTCTGTAATTATTTGCTGTTACAACAGTGCTGCACGGCTTCCGGAAACTTTGAAACACCTGGCGCAACAAAATTTGCCGCCGAACATTTTGTTTGAAGTAATTGTAGTGAACAATGCTTCAACAGACAATACAGCCGCGGTTGCAGAAAATGAGTGGCAGAAATATCAATCTTCAGGTGAATTTCGGATTGTTGATGAAAAAAAACCGGGTTTGAGTTACGCAAGGCAACGCGGCGCAAAAGAAGCAACGTGTGGCTGCATCGTTTTTTGCGATGACGATAACTGGCTGGCGCCTGATTATTTGCATAACGCTTTCAGAATTATGGAAAGCGATCCGCAAATTGGTGCGCTGGGCGGCAGAAGCACGGCAGTTACCGATGATGTGAAGTTGCCCGATTGGTTTGAGGGCTTACAGAACGGCTTCGCAGTGGGTCCGCAGGCAGAACATGAAGGCGATGTTTCTAAAACTTGTATGCTTTGGGGAGCTGGTTTGGTAACGCGAAAAAACATTTTCTTACACTGCTATCCCGATTATTTCCCGGCAATAATGTCTGATCGCAAAGGAGATTTCCTGAGCTCGGGCGGCGATAATGAATTTTGTTATCGCTTGCTATTAAAAGGATATAAGTTATTTTACGATGAGAAATTGAGGTTTATTCACTTCATTTCTAAAGTGCGCTGGAGCGACGAATATGCTGAAAGGGCCGCACTGGCAAGCCAGAAAGGCGTTCAGGTAACAAAGGAGCTAAATAAATACGCCCTGTTAACCCGGCTTAAGCATGAAGGGACGATCGGAAAATCTGTTTTACTTGTGAAAACTTTCCTCGGGTACTTATCAACTCTAATTCTTCGTCGCAAAAGCTGGGCTTTAGAGGATGTAAAGGTGATCTTGTTCTACTACACCCGCATCAATTTGGGTGTTGATGAAAATACCCGGAAAATATTTAAATTTTACAAAGAGCCCTCCGGCGATAAATCAATCAGTGCCAAAAAACAGCACATTGATCAGTAAAATAAAAAATAGTTTAGTTTACCGGTTGCCGAACTTATACCGCCTTTTTTTTAAAATAAAATTTAAACTGATAAAGAAGCGGCTTCTAAATCCAACCACCGAAAAATACAATTTCCTGATATATACCGGCAAAGCGCATCTAACCATGCTGAATGTTTGCCTGAAAAGTGTCTGCACCAAATTTAAGCAGATGCCGCACATTTACGTTGCCACGGATCTCAGCCTTGATGAGCCCACTTGCCGGAAGGCCCTGAACTGGCTACCTGCTGGCAGTTTCTCCATTGTGAGCGGTCTGGATTGTTTGAAATATCACCAGGGAAAAGGCAACACCCTGTTAGCAAAATTCGCCAGAAAAAACCCTTTGGGCTTAAAACTGGCCGCAATTTTACAGGTAGTTGAATCAGGGAAACCCGTTCTATACAGTGATACAGATGTAATTTGGTACCAGGATCCGGCGTCGGAATTGAACGCACTTAGAGACAATCCGCGATGCCATATTTCGCTCTCGGCGGATGTGCAGGCAGCTTATGATGAGACCCTTATAGAAAAACTGAATTTAAACTCCCTAAAAAATGCGCCTTTTTATTGCACGGGGATCGCCTTTTTTAAAGAATTGAAAGAACACCATTACGCCCTCATTGATAAATTACTGCCAGCCGCTGCCGATCATTCTAACCATTTTACCGAGCAAACCATCCTTGCTTTTTTAAACACTCAAGCCGGTAATTTCAACCTCGACAGCGATCAATTTGTAATTGACCTGAGCGGTAAACAGGATTTCTTTCCCCGAAAATCAAAAAACATTATCGCACGGCATTATGTGGGCGAAGTAAGGCATCTGTTCTGGCGGGACGCTTTGTTTAATTAATACATGGAAATTGCTAAAAACGTACTCACCATCGCCACCGGCAAAAAAATATACGCCGATATGGCCGCCAATTTAGCACGCTCGTTTTTATGGTGGCATCCAAATTCAGACGTCAGGTTCCGGTTAATTACAGACCAGCCGCAAAATTTCCCGCCCGACTTACTCAAAAAACTTGAACTGATAACGATAAAACCGGGAGAGCACGGACACGGATTTTATCCGAAAATTAGCCTTGATTTACTGGCATCAAATGGGCAAACCCTTTTTATAGACAGCGATTCCCTTATTTTCGGGAATCTTGAAAGTGTATTTAAAAAATTTGAAGGCCACGCCGTCTCGGTAATTGGCGGGTATATCTCTGAGGGCGAATGGTTTGGAGATGTGGCTTCCATTTGCCGGAAGTTTGGGGTATCGCACTACCCTAAATTTAACGGCGGAATTTACTATTTAGAGAAAGGGTCGCTCGCCGCTGAGGTTTATAAAACAGCCCGCGAACTGGAAAAAACATACGATGAGATCGGTTTTGTACGATTCAGAAATAATCCTGCCGACGAAGTGTTGATGGCTTTGGCCATGGAACTTCACCAACAGAAACCCCTTACAGATGACGGAACAATCGCAGGCGATCTGCAATCATGCTCCGGCAAAACAGATC
>JBGTBV010000267.1:0-38907 GCA_041749185.1 Daejeonella sp.
TCCTCCATTTCCAGCTCTTGTCGCACGATGTCCATAAATGAATTTCAACTTCGTCGCGAAGTAGTTTGGAAAACCCATTGTTTTTATAACGGCAAACAAACCCAAATTTGCTTTCATAAAATTTTGCAGCAATATCTATATCATGAACCGGGAGTGCTGGAATGGTTTTTATCATATTCATAACTGTTTCCTTTTATCATTGATATTGGGTTTCCTTTTATCATTGATATTGGGTTCTTTACAATGATCGCTAACAGGTTCCTACTTCATTCCGTTCAGCTTTTTAATTAACTCCACTTCATCGTTCCGGTAGGGCGTTCCGTCCTTTTTAAAAATATCGTGGAACCATTCAATGGGCTGTCCACCGTTTGGCAAAGGCGTATCCCAGGCATAAATAGTATTTGATTTTCCGGCTACCAGGCCCCAATTAATGGCCCCAACGTTTTCTTTTTTCAGGAGGGGCATGATGTTGGAGAAACGACTGTTACGCGTCCGGGCCATGTATTCTGTACAAATCATAGGGCGGCCATGCGATTTCAGAAGGTCAATAACCCGTTGGTGCCATTGGGGGTCTTCATAATTATGGTAGGTGATGATATCTGAATTTTCTGCCTGAAAAGCATTTAACTCATGAAAATTCCAATCCCACAAACCAACACTAATGGGTTGTTCGGGATCCACTTCCCTGGCCCAGCTAAAAACGTTTTTTAGCAAGGGCAACGAACTGGTTAGCTTACCGGAATTACCGGGCTCATTGTACAGGTCCCAGAGCAAAATCCGCTTATCCGTTTTAAAGCGGGTCATCACATCCTTTACATATTTCTCCAGTTCGCGGAAATTGGCCGGGTTTTTTGAATCCGGATCGCCGGGATCCTGCACCCAACCCGAATTGTGAATGCCCGGTTTCGGCTCCGGCTGTTTGCCGGCTGTGCCCTGCTTGTTCCAGCAATCATCAAAAAAAACAAAAATGGTTTTGATCTGATGCCTGTCTGCAATGCCCAGATATTCGTCCATCCGGTGTTTAAACCCTTCCGGGTCTTCTTTCCAGGCGATGCTGTGCAGGTAAACCCTCATGGTATTGAAACCAATATTTTGCGCCCAGCCCAGTTCCTTGTCAATCGTTACGGGATCAAAACTGGCCGCCTGCCACATTTCTAACTGGTTAATAGCGGTGCTGGGCAAAAAATTGGCCCCGCTGATCCATTTATGTTGTTTGTACCATTCGTTGGCCTTTTCTACCGGCCAAACTTTTTCGGGTGAAGTGGCGGTTGGACTTTGGCCCACGGCGGAGCCCATGTTGACCGTGCCAATGTAAAAAAGAGTGTAGAGGATTAGAAAGCGGCTTTTTAATGTTTTCATGCTGGGAGAATTGAGATATGAGATTTGAGACTGAGTATGGAGATTTATAAGTATGGAGTTATGTTTAAAGTGACATAGTTGTATGTCGTGGATTATTACGCCTTGTTTCAATCATCTAATAATTATTAGAAAAGCAGGTTCCGTTGCTGCTATTAACGGTAGCCCCGCTATCCGCTGTAGTTCCGATGAAGGATCGGAACTGCCGCTCCTATCGGGTTTATTTAACTCAGGCCATTCGCTTCTTACCGTCATCCGCCAACTGTAAACTGCCAACTACTTCCCCTCAGAAGGAACCGGAATTTCTACACCTTCCCTTACCGGTTTCCCAAAATTGGGCGTTCCATCGGCACTCCAGGTAAACTTTTGCGCCCTTGGCGAACGAAACCTTCCGCAGCCCTGCCCCGGTTCTGAATTGGCATGGTAGAGGATCCAGTCTTCCGTGCCGTCGGGGGATTTGAAGAAGGAGTTATGCCCCGGGGCATAAACACCGTTTTCAGCCGACTGCTTAAATACCGGTTGTTCGCTCTTGATCCAGGCACTCGGATCGGTCAGTTTCCGGCCCTTAAACGTTAGCATACCCAGGGCGTAAAAATCCGTCCAGCAACCGCTGGCAGAATAAATCAGGAATAAATTATCTTTATTTCTCAGTATCTGTGGGCCTTCGTTCACATCTACATGCGGCGGGTTATTCGGGTCGTTAAGATCGCCGTGCTTTTCCCATTCAAACTGCGGACTGGAGATTTTAGCCCTTTTACCTTTAATGGTCCAGGGGTTTTTCATTTTAGCGATATAAATCTCCTGCTTTTCATTGACATCGCCTTCCCATCCTGCCCAAACCATGTAAAGCTTATTCTTATGATGAAAAACCGACCCGTCAATAGCCCATTTATCAGAACGGTCGCCCACTTTCCCTTTAAATTCCCAGGTACCGAGTAAAGGATCAGCAGAATCATTTTCCAGCACATACATCCGGTGATTGTTATTGTTCCCGTCGTCGGCAGCAAAATACACATACCATTTATTCTCCAAAAAATGGATCTCCGGAGCCCAAAGTTCTTTAGAGTAAGCCGTGCCTGCGGGAGGAACAAAGATGGTTTTCTTCTCTGCCGATTTCAGGTCGGCCAGGTTTTTCGTTTTCCAAATCACCAGGCTATCCTGTAAAGTGTGGGTATAATAATAATAACCGTCCTTGTAAATGTTCCAGGGGTCGGCGCCTGATGGCAACAACGGGTTGGTAAAGGTTTGCCCGATGGCACATGCCCAGCTCAGGCTGAAAGAGGCAATCAGAAGGGTTTGGAATTTAAATTTATTTAGTACGGTCATGCTGCTTATTCTTTTGATGGTTTATTGATCTGTAACCCGGTAGCAACCGGCTCCCCAAAGTTTGGCGAGCCATCTGCATTGAAAGTGATTTTCTGCATCCTCACGTTCCGTGGGTCTGCACAACCCTGGTTAACAGAGGAATTCGCATGGTAAATGATCCAGTTTTCCAGGCCGTTTGGTGATTTGAAGAAAGAATTATGGCCCGGGCCAAAAACATTGCTTTGGGGCTTTTTTGTAAAAAACGGTTGTGCTGCTTTGGTCCAGTTTGCTGCAAACAAAGGATCGCCTCCCATTTGTAATGCCAACAAGCCCAAGGCATAATCATCGGTCCCGCAAAAACTGGCCGAGTACGTCATATAGATTTTATTATCTGTTGTCTTTAAGATTTGCGGAGCTTCGTTCACGCCAAACCCGTTCTTTTCCCAGGCAAATTCGGGGCCGGTTAGTTTGGTCGCTGGTCCTTCCAGCGTCAAGGGACTGGTCATTTTGGAGATATAAATATTTTGGGTAAGGTCAACATTAGTTACATCCGGCCTGCCGCACCATAAAAAATATCGGTTGCCATTGTATTCCAGTACGGTTCCGTCTATGGCCCAAAAATTGGCGCCTGCACTGAATATTTTACCTTTATCAACCCAGGCGCCTGTCATCGGGTCGGCACTGCTATTTTCCATTACCCAGGTACGCTGGCTAATATCCTCCCCATTCCCTGCTGTGTAATAGATGTACCATTTTCCGTCAAGGAAATAAATTTCCGGTGCCCAAATGTTCCTGGCATTCTGACTTCCCGGCACCGGGGTAAAAACCGTTTGCGGAACAGCGGAGTTTATTTTAGTCATGGCGCTGGTTTTCCATAGCCGGATTGAATTTCCACTGGTTTGCAGGTAATAATAGCTCCCGTCTTTTTGATACACAAACGGATCCGCACCAGTAATGATGGGATTGCTGAATGTATTACCGACAGGCGGCGGTACGGGCGTAGCGGGGCGATCTGATTTACCGCAAGAGATTCCAGTCAGGGATGTCCAAACCACAACTAAACCTCCTATAAAATTCCTTAGAAATGTTCTTCTTTTTGTTCTGGTCATACGTTCTCTTCTGAGAAAAGTAAAAGTAACAGTAGCAGTAGCTTTTTCTACCGGATTACTTACTGCCACTGCCACTCAATACTGCAACTGCTACACTTTATACTGCCACTTTCAATTCCTCACCTGTTAATAATTTGGGTTCTGCCGCAAATTAGGGTTCAGGTCTATGTCCCTTTGCGGGATAGGATAAAGTTCGTGCTTCCCAATTACAAAATTAGTAAAGTCTGCATCTCTGGAAGCCAGTGCCGGGCTGAGGTCTCCCCATCTTAGCAGGTCAGCCCAGCGCCAGCCTTCGCCGGCAAGTTCTACCAGGCGTTCGTGTTTTAACTGGGATAAAAACTGGGACTGGTTTAATCCAGGTTTAGCACTGGTTAAAGTTGGTAAACCAGCCCGTTGTCTCACCAGGTCAACAAAAGGATAAGCTTCTGCCGATCTGTTTAAACCGTTTAAACTTTCGGCATACATTAGGAGCACATCGGCATAACGAATTAAACGGTAGTTATTGGGAGAACGGAAACCTTCTTCATTTTTCCAATGATCGTTTAAAAGTTTACGGAACCATACACCGTTTGCATCCGGTCCGTTACCGTAACGGCTAGCAAACGAACGTCCGTATACCTGGGTTGCATCAGGCCCGGCAGGATCAGTAAAATTGTAAATAAAAGAGGCTTCCAATCTTGGGTCTCGGGCACCGCTAGTGGTAGTTTCAAGCAAAAACTCGTCAATCAGCCATCGGCGTGCAGCGCCATCGTTAAAACCTACTCCCGGCGGGGCAAAAAACTGCGAAATAGAAGTCCCGGTATTGTTTACCCGGCTTTCGTCCACATCATCATCGGTATTTTCTGCCAGGTTTTCGTTAAACTGAACTTCAAAAACAGATTCTTCATTGTTTTCCCGGGTGATGATAAAATTATCGCGGTAGCTGGTGGTTAAACGATAAACAGACCTACCGGGTCCGGTAATCAGCCATTCAAATGCTGCCGCAGCTTGTTGATATTGTTTTTGCTGTAAATAAGTTTTCCCTAACATCGCGTAAGCCGCCCCTTTGGTTGCCCTACCCAGATCATCACCGGTATAACTTACCGGCAGATCAGGAATGGCCTCGTTCAGGTCGTTAGCAACCTGTATATAAGTTTCAGCGGTAGTGGCATTGGGAGGTACATCTGTAGGCTGCGACGGGGTGAGCAGCAAAGGCGGGTTTCCATAATACAGTGCCAAATTAAAATAGAACAGGGCCCTTAAAAATTTCGCCTCGGCAATTACCCGCTTCTTCAGGGTTTCGTTCATCTGGATTGCCGGTACATTGGCGATTACCTGATTGGCCCTGAAAATACCTACGTAGAACGTTTCCCAGGTTAACGCGGTTAAGCCATCGTTGTAATTGGTCTGGTTAAAACGCATCAGGTTGTTCAGGCCACCATCGCCGCCAGAGCCGAAACCTTCGTCCGATTTCAATATCCCGTGGTAATAAATCCACCGGGAATATAAGCCCGGTGTACGGTAAAACGTGCCATAAACAGCGTTCACTCCTTTAACAGCATCGTCGCTGCTTGTCCAGAAACTGGCAATGGTTGGCGCATTGGGGTTTATTGCATCAAAATCCCTTTCACATCCTGATAGGATGATCAAAAATGCGGCTAATATGATTGTATACTTTTTCATGATCTTTTTTTAGGATACCGGTTAAAAGCCCACACTTAAACCAAATGATATAATACGTGACGACGGATAATTCCCGTTGTCTACACCGGGCTGGAGATTAAAATTAGCGCCCACCACATCCGGGTCCAGGCCTTTGTATTTAGTTAAGGTCAGCAGGTTTTGTCCGCTTACATACAAACGTGCGTTGCCGATACTGGCCTTGCCTAGCAATTCTGCCGGAATGTTATATCCCAATTCCACATTACGAAGCCGTAAAAAAGAACCGTCTTCTATCCACCGGTCTGAATCCCCGCGTGCATTTTCATTGATGCCCCGGTCATTGGGTGCAAACTGGTAGCCCAGCCTTGGAAATTCGGTATCGGTATTAGAAGGTGTCCATGGGTTAATGTCTCTTCTGTAATTGGAGTTGCCGTAGCTGTCTAGGTCCCGTAAAACATCATTGTATAATTTCTGGCCAAAAGCCCCGTAAAGCTGCATAGAAAGGCTAAAGTTTTTGTACGAAGAATTAAACTGCAGGCCTGTTGTAAATTTAGGGAAAGGCGAGCCGGCAAAAACCCGGTCAAACTCGTTGATGTCGTTATTTGAGCCGCCGTCCACCTGATTGACATACCGAATGTCGCCCGGTTTTGCATACGAGCTTTGTGCCCGGTGGGCATCAATCTCTGCCTGATTCTGGAAAATACCATCGGTTTTTAATACGTAATATTCGCCTATTGACCTACCCACCTGGGTACGTGTATTGCCCGATGAAACATAGGCCCTCGGCAATCCAGTTTCCAGATCGATACCTAAATTACCCAGCTCTAAAACCTTATTCCTGATTACACTGGTATTGGCCGCAATGCTCCAGTTGAAATCGCCCGAAGATTGTGGGTTATAGCCGAGATCCAATTCAATTCCTTTGTTTTGTATGGATCCGATATTTACAATCGGGTCGCCCTGAAGGTTCCCAAGGTATTGCGGCAAGGGCTGTCCAACCAAAACATCGCTGGAAACAGACCTGAAAACATCCAAAGTAAAGGAGAAACGACCCTCAAACAGTAAAGCGTCTAAACCGACATTTGTGGTTTCTTTTTCTTCCCACCGGAGGTCTTCAAAAACCAGCCTTGCCTGGGTCGATCCCGGAAAAACCTCTTGGTTAGGCCCGAAAACCGCACTTGGCGCCTGGTTTAAGAAACCGGTATATTGGTATGCACCCAAAGTGTTTACACCCAGGATACCATAAGACCCACGCAGTTTAAGATCGGAAATCCAATCAACATTGAAAAAATTTTCTTTAGATATCCTCCATGCCAGGGCGGCCGAAGGAAAATACCCGGTCCTGAAATCAGGCGAAAAACGGGAATCCTTATCGGCCCGAAAAGTTAGGGTGGCCAGGTAGCGGTCATCAAAATTATAGTTCAGCCTTCCTAAAAAAGAGTTTAAAAGATATTTGGTTAAACTGCCCGATGAAGACCGGTCGCCGCTGATACCGCTGGTGGAATTGATAGTGGTGAAGTAATTACCGCCAAATTGGGACAGCCTGACACCGCTTCCCAGTGTATTGTCTATCTGCGTGGTTTGCTCGGTGTAGCCCAGCACTCCGTTTAACCGGTGCTTGTTTAAGGTATAATTATAGTTTAGCGTGTGCTCAAAAAGATAGCTCAGGAACTGGGAACGGTTATCGCTCAACCGGCTTAAATCTGGCGATTGGTTCTGGTACCAGGAACCGTCCCTTCTTACGGCTTTTTCTTTGTCTAAACTTGTTTCCAGGCCCGCATTTAGCCTGTAAGTTAACCCGTTAATAATTTCAAAATCCAAAAAAGCATTTCCTAGAAGTTTCACAAAATTCGACCTAACGGAGGTGATATTGGCAATGGCCACCTGGTTACGCGAAAACGTATTGAGGTTAGCATTTGAACCGTAGCCCCAGCCACCAGGGTTATTATTGCTGATGAGGTTAGTGCTTTGAACCGGGATGAGCGGTACGCTGGACCATACATCGTACCAGGGGTTTCCTTCTGCAAAACCGCCCTGAAAAGGTGCGTTCAATATAGACGAAGATATGGCCAGGTTCTCGCCAAACTTAAACCTTCCTTTTGTTGATCCGGTATTGATCCGCAGCGAGGTGCGGTCAAAATCCCGGGCGATTAGCGTCCCTTCATCTTTAAAATAACCCGCCGAAATGAGGTAAGTAGAGGTACTGCTCCCGCCCGAAATACTGGCATTATAATCCTGAACAGAACCTGTTTTTAATATCTCGTCGGCCCAGTTGGTATTGATAGAGCCGTTATAATTGGCTATTCCGGGCTGTAATGGGATGCCCGAGGCATTATATGCCAGGGCATTGGTAGCGGCATATTCGTCAGCGTTCATCATATCGTACTGGTTTGGCACCTGCGAAACGCTGTACCTGGAGCTTACAGAAATTTTAGGAGGCCCTTCTTTTCCTTTTTTCGTTGTGATCAGGATAACGCCGTTACCGGCCCTTGAGCCATAAATGGCCGCCGCAGATGCATCTTTTAAGATCTGGATATTCTCAATATCATTGGGGTTTACCGTGGTGTTCGGATCGGCAAACATACCATCAATCACATACAAGGGACTGGCGTTGCCAAAAGTGGCCAACCCCCGGATATTGACCACGGCTTCCTGCCCGGGGGCGCCGCCGTTACGCACCGCAACACCGGGCGCAAGCCCCTGCAAAGCTTCGGGAATGGAACGTGCAACCAAGTCTTCTGTTTTCGCTGTATTGACCGAGCCTGTGGCACCTGTTAAATCCTGCCTTCTTGCGGTTTGATAACCGATTACTACTACCTCGTCCAATGCGGTATTCGACTCTTGAAGTACTACATCAACAGAAGTCCGTCCGCTTACATTTACTTCCTGAGTGATGAAACCGAGATAGGTGAATACCAGAATCGAATTATCAGGGACTGTGATAGTATATCTCCCCACCTGGCCGGTACTGGTAGATTTTGTTTGGCCTTTTACTGCAACCGTTACTCCCGGCAAAGTTTCGCCATTGGCAGAGGTGACTGATCCTGTAACCTGTATATCAGTACCTTGTTGATAGATAGAAGAATTGTTTCCCGCGTAAGCGGTACCTGCGATCAAGGCAAACACTAGTTGAAGAACGATCAGTTTTTTTAAATAAGCTGACTGGTGAATATGAAATATTTCGGGTAAAATTTCTTTTTTCATGTTTGGTTATGGTTTAATAGTTGGTTTGAAATATCATTATAAATACCTGATGAACTATTTGAGGCCATTAGAGCAATAAAGATGTCCTCCTTTTTACGATGAACTATAGGGTTAATTTTGGCACCTGAAAATACAGGGGCCCGGTTTTAAATGTTAAACAATTTTAAAATATTTAGCCGGGAGGCTATATAAAAATTGAATTAGATGCTGTAAGAATTGTGGATTGTAGGGGTTATTAGATGAATTCAGATATTTATCTGCCTTTTGCTTGGCGAATGAACTCTAAAATAATTGCCGCCACCTAAGCTTGTGAATTTTGCAGTGTAGATCGGTCCATCTTGCGGTCAAAAAGCTCTGCCCTTGTTTTTTTGTTTGATTAAGAAAGTCTGAATAGGCTTAGCTGCTCATATAGCTAAAAGCACCTCAAAACGAAAGAATTTTTTTCTTTGAAGGTTCGGTTTATTTAGTCTTTGGAGTAAATGAATGAACAAATTGGTAAAGTTCTTCCGGTTTGCTAAGGGGAACATCCTATATTTCTTTAAATATGGTGTTTTGCATCGGCATTTTGTAAAAGCTTTCGATTCAGGTAATCAAAAAACAGAGCCGGTATTATGCCGAATATCAAGTTAGAACGGGCGTTTTATGCTGCCGACAAGAAGGATAGTTTTTAGTTGAATTGCAGTATGCCAGACTTAAATTATACATCGCAAATTTGAACAGCTTTTTCTAAAGAACCTATTTTATCCTTATTCAGAGGAATAAATTCCTGGGCAACATACCCTTTAAAACCTGTTGAAAGGATGGCTTTCATGATAGCGGGATAATACAGTTCCTGGCTCTCGTCTATTTCATGCCTGCCGGGAACACCCGCGGTATGGTAATGAGCAAAAAATTGGTGATTATCTGATATCGTCCTGATCACATCGCCCTCATCAATTTGCATGTGATAAATATCATACAGCAACTTAAAATTTTCGCTATCCAACCGTTTGCAGAGTTCAACGCCCCAGGCGGTGTGGTCGCATTGGTAGTCTTTATGATCAATTTTGCTGTTAAGCAGTTCCATTACCAGCACAACGTTGTTTCTCTCCGCTAAGGCAAGGACTTTTTTAATGCCTCCAACAGAGTTTTTCAAGCCGGTTTCGTCATCCATGCCGCGGCGGTTTCCGCTAAAGCAGATGAGGTTCTGATAGCCCGAACCAGATACCAGCGGGATCATTTCGGAATAATTTTTTATTAGCGTAGCGTGGTTTGCTGGCGTATTCCACCCGTCAATCAGATTAATTTCGGCACCGTTGCACATGGTAGAATGTAATCCGTATTTTTTCAGCGTGGGCCAGTCTTTGGGGCCCACCAGGTCTATGGCTTTTATGCCGATTTTTTTTGCGGCCGCACACAATTCATCAACGCTAAGGTCTGAAAAGCACCAGCGGCAAACCGAATGGTTGATGTTTCCTTTTAATGCCCCTTCCGGTGAATCTGCTTCGGCACAAAAGGCGGTTAAAACGCCTGTTGCAGATAAAGCGGTAGCGCCCGCCAATATGTTTTTTATAGCCACTCTGCGGTTCTGATTTCCCATTCTGTTTCCTGATTACAAAACGATGGAAAAAGTAAGCAAATTAAATTTCAAAACCCGCTTCGGGCAAATAATTATCTTAAGCAAAAAAATGGGCGGCTGACATAACAGGAGTGAAAACTCAATTCGATTTGGAAACTCTAACTGTTAACCTTAGGTTCGATCAATTCATTAATTGGAAGATACTAATTCGGGCGTTTTAAAACGCTGTCCGCTGTATCTTTTTATCCCAACGGGGGCGAGAAAAAAGGATGCCGCTCCCATCGTTAACGCAGCTGATAGATTTGGTAACCCGGCAGATGAAGCTTATACGGGTAAAAATTGTTCGGACTCAGGTTATCAGCCTTTGCCATCCCCCCGCTTAACAATGCGCTTACGGGTAAACATTGTTCGGACTCAGGGTATCAGCTCAGTTTCTGAAAAGTACGCCACCACAGATCGGGCATTTCGCCGTTTACCGCAATCTGATAATCTTCGTACCGGCAGGGAACTAAATGGAAGCGTTCATTTTTAGAAAGGCCAATAGGATAGGGCACCTGCATCCACCAGCGGTCGGTTTTTTTGCTTTTCACAAATATCAGCTCGTGCGAACCGTCTTTTAAATTGGCCCGGTAAATTAAATACTGGGATTTGGGCTGCATCGGAAAATCTTTTCGGCGATGATAAAAACCATCTACAAAATACCAGAGCATCTGCGCCATCAGCAGGGCGGTTTGCCCGTTACGGTCAAACGCCGGATTAAACTCATAAAAGCCAATAGATGTTAATTTATCATTTATTCCCGCATAACGGCACATCTGGCAGGCTTCTTCGCCATAAAACCCATTGGGCGTGGCGTTTCCGTTCGCCGCCGCATCTGAAGAGCGTATGGCAGAAACGTCAAAGCTAATCATGTTTGCGTTGCGGATGATTGGCTCAGTGTTGTTGATATGCCCCGTTACATCGCCCAGCCGGTGCACATCAAAGTACAGCTTCTCCATCACCTTCAAACTTTCCTGGTTAACAAAATAGGTTTGGAACCCCAAATTGCTGAAGTTGAACAGAAAATTAGGTTGATGAAGTAAGATCTTATTTAGGTAAGCCGATGAAGTGGTCTCCAGCGTATCGTCAACGTTTTCGTCAAGGTCAAGATGCGAGTCAATTACCAGCAGGTCTACTTTTTGCTCCAGCTCCTGGTAAGCCATAAATTGAGCGTACGTAAGATCCTGCCCGCCGCCCAGAACTATCGGTAAAATGTTCTTTTTTATCAGTTCGGTTAATACCGTTTTTAAAGCCGCGTAGGTATCGGTAACCTTTTCGCCCGCCCGGATGTTTCCTAAATCTACCATGCGGCAGGTATAGTTTCCCTGATAAAGGCTGTAAAACTTTTCGCGTATATAATCTGCGGCGAGAGACGTGCCCTGGTTATTAATTGCGTTGCGGTCTTCCAGCACGCCAACAATAGCTATATCAAATTGGTGGTTTTCCAGATCCGGGAAACCGGAGCTGTAAATTTCCATCAGATCGCCCATCTGGCTGGCATAAAAACCAGTTTTTGGGGTTAATCTATCTAAGTCAAGCGGAGAAAGGAAATCGGTTAAAGACATCGTGAAACAAAATTAGCAAGCCTGCTTATGCTGCATTTGCATCAGCACTTTTCGCTGAAATTTTAACAAGCAAAAAGCCGCGGTTAATGGATTAAACTAACAAAACCCCCGGTTGGCAAATATCTATTTTATTAATTTACTTTTGAAGGGATTACCAATAATCTTAAAAAATGATCCTGATAACAGGCGCAACCGGCTTTTTGGGTGCAGAACTGATGCGGCAACTCCTGTCTACGGGCCAACCGCTACGGGCGCTACGGCGCTCCACTTCAGTACTGCCGGGTTTTCTGGCTGCGCATCCGAATATTGAATGGTATCAGGCAGATTTTTTAGATTACTTCGGACTAAAAGCAGCAATGGAGGGCGTTACTGAGGTTTACCACTGTGCGGCTATGGTTTCGTTTAACAAAGCCGACCGTAAAACCATGCTGCGGGTTAATGTTGAAGGAACGGCCAACCTGGTAAATATCTGCCTGGAAAATAACAACCGCAAGTTGCTGCACGTGAGCTCTGTAGCGGCAGTGGGCAAAAATAAATTTGGCGGGGCCGCCACCGAGGCCGATATCTGGCAGCAGAACCCTGGCCAAAGCGGATATGCCATATCAAAATACGAAAGCGAAATGGAGGTTTTCCGGGGCATAGCCGAGGGCTTGAACGCCCTGATTGTAAATCCCTCAGTTATTATTGGCAAACATGCGGGCAGATCCGGCAGCAGCCTTTTTTTTCAAACCGTTAAAAACGGGACGAAGTATTACCCGGGTGGAGGTTGCGGTTTGGTGGATGTTGAAGATGTAGCCCGCATTATGATCTTGCTGATGAAAAGTGATTTCTTAGGGGAGCGGTTTATTTTAAACGCCGAAAATTACAGCTACCGCGATTTGTTTAGCGGTATAGCCCGCGGATACAACCTACCGCCGCCGAATAAAAGGTTGCAGCCCTGGATGCTGAACGCGGCGTATTATGCGTCCACAATTGCAAAAGGCTTCGGCATACAAGTACCTGCAATGAGCCGGGAGATTGTGCGGGGCGCTTTCAAAACGTCGGCTTATTCTAACAGCAAAATAACATCGTGGTTAAACTATACTTTCAAGCCGGTTGAGACCAGCATTCTGGAAATCTGCCGGACTGACATTTAATTTTTAAGCCTTGAAAAAGTATTATATCATTGATTTTGACAGTACGTTCACCCAGGTTGAGGCGTTGGATGAATTAGCCCGCATATCGCTTAAAAACAATCCGGAACGCGAGGAGGTGTATCAAAAAATTGAAGAGTTTACCAATGCCGCTATGGAAGGCCGAATGTCTTTCCGCGAAAGCTTAACCGCAAGGGTAGCATTGCTTCAGGCAAACCGGCAGCATTTAAAGCAGTTGGTAACCCGGCTTAAGAAGAAAGTTTCGGCTTCTTTTTTACGGAACAAGGCTTTTTTTAAACGCCACGCAGACGATGTGCTGATCGTCTCCGGAGGATTTAAAGAATTTATTACGCCTGTGGTCAGCGCCTATCACATCCCGAAGGAAAACATTTTTGCCAACACTTTTTTATTTGATGAGCAGGATAACATTACTGGCTACGACATCCAGAATCCACTTTCTGACGAAGGGGGGAAGGTTAAGCTGCTGAAACAGCTTGATTTGAAAGGGGATATTTACGGCATCGGCGACGGCCATTCAGATTTTCAGCTAAAGGAATTCGGCATGATCAAGAAGTTTTACGCCTTTACCGAAAACATCGAACGAAAAACCGTTTCTGAAAAAGCCGATCATGTCACGCCGAGTTTTGATGAGTTTCTCTACATCAACAAATTGCCGCAGGCCATCTCGTATCCTAAAAATCGCATTTTATGTTTAGCCATAGGCGAAGTTCCGGAGGAGGCCATTGCCCTGTTGAAAAAAGACGGATTCTCCATCAGGCATAAAACCAGCTTTGAAGAAAAGTACGTGGCCGATGTGGGGATGATGCTGCTGGCCGATGGGCAGACTATCGGGGACGAAAACTTGCGGCGGGCGGTTAAACTTAAAACAATTGGTTATCTGGGAAATTTAAGGCAAAAAATTTCAAAGGAAATTTGTACCAAAATGGGTATAGTTGTTTTTGACGATCCAAGGAACAAGCCCAAGAACGCTGATTTTATTCCAAAAAGGATGATCGCTTTTATAAACAGGGGAGATACCCACCTGAGCGCCAACTTCCCGCAGTTGCAGCTTCCGCGGATGGCCGGAGCGCACCGGCTAATCCACATTCACCAGAACGTGCCCGGTATTATGGCCCGTATCAATCAGGTTTTCGCCCGACACCAGATCAATATTGTAAGTCAGTTTTTAATGACCAACACCGGCATTGGCTACGCCATAACCGATGTAAGTGCCGAATACGACAAACAGGTTTTAACCGATCTGAAGCAGATTGAGCATACCATTAAGTTCAGGATATTATATTAAGGAATGAAAGTCTCAAATCTCAATACGCACTACTCAATACTCCTGACAAATGAAAGAGGCATTACTGGTTTTTATTGGCGGCGGCTGCGGAAGCGTTGCCCGTTTTGCGGTAGGCAGGCTCTATAAAGACTTGCAGTCGGGCTTTCCACTGGCTACTTTGACTGCAAATTTTTTGGCCTGCTTTGTATTCGGTGCGTTAATTTTTTTGGGTATGAACCGTTCAACGCTCAGTTATCCGGTAAAACTCCTGCTTATTACCGGCTTTTGCGGCGGTTTCAGCACCTATTCGGCCTTTACTTTTGAAACCGTGGAGCTATTTAAAAACGGACAGCAGGGGTTGGCATTAATCAACATCATTCTCAACCTGGCACTCAGCATTTCGGGTTTGTACTTGGGTGGTTTCGCGGTAAAAGCGTTGGTTTGAAGGCAGAATAAGGCATATCCTGATCAGGGCTAATCAAATCATAGATTAAGATCCCGACACGATCTTCCGCAAGGGAAAATAAAAGGCGCCCAAAATCTGTTTCGTCTTTACTATACAAAATGGTTTGAAGCTGCTTTTGCGAAAAGGAAATATATAATCACCACCAGGGCGCCTGTGCCCGAGAATAGAAACAAGGCCTGCGCCCCCAGGCTGTACCAGATAAAACCGGCCGAGGCGCTTGCCAGCAAAGCCGCCAAACTGCCAAAGGCAGTATAGGTGCCAATTGCTGTTGCGGTATGTTGCCGCAAGGCGATGTTGCTGATCATGGCCTTTGAAACGCCTTCTGTGCAGGCGGCGTAAATTCCGTAAAGGAAAAATAAAAAGTAAAACCCGGTTTGGGAAGTGTTAACGGCCATCCCGAAATACACCAGCATAAATATGCCGATGCCCGTAACCAACATTTTTTTCAATCCGATTTTATCGGCGATGATGCCCGCCGGATAGGCGCTTAAGGCGAAAATGAGGTTATAGAAAATATAAATACCAATAACAGCGGTGTCACTAAGTCCCTGTTCTTTCATCATCAGCAACAGAAATATATCAGAACTGTTGATCAGGGCAAACCCGAGCAAGCCGGCCGCTACCTGCCGGTAGGCTGGCGGAGCAATTTTCCAGTAGCTTATAAATGAAAAAAAGGAGTATTTCTTTCCCGGAGAGGGTCTGGGCGCCGCCGGTTTTTCTTTCAGAAAAACAGTGGTAAAAACACCCGCTAAGCCGGGTATAAAGGCCAGCAAAAAAAGCAGCGTGTAGTTACCCGGATAAAAGTAAAGAAAAACAAGGGCCAGAGCCGGGCCCGTAACGGCGCCAAGCGTATCCATAGACCGGTGAAAGCCAAAAACCCGGGCCTTGTTTTCGGGGGTACTTTCATCAGATAAAAGCGCATCGCGGGCGCCTGTGCGCAGGCCTTTTCCTAACCGGTCTGTGCTGCGGGCAAGAAATATCCACCAGGGATAAACAAACGCAACCATCATTGGCTTAGAAACCGCACTCAAAAAGTAGCCAGCCTGCACAAAAGGAAGGCGTTTGCCGGTCTGGTCTGATAGTTTGCCAAAATAGCCTTTACTTAATCCCGCCAGAGCCTCGGCAAAGCCTTCTAAAATCCCGATAAGGGCAACAGAAAAACCAATGTGCTTTAAATAAACCGGCATTACCGGGTAGAGCATCTCGCTTGACACGTCTGTGAGCAGGCTCACCACAGAAAGTATCCACACGGTGCGGGTAATTATTCTCATTTCAGACAATCGGTTAACAGCGCTTTGATTATTTGACGTTACCTGTACGCCAAAATAGGCAAAGCAATTATCAGGTTTAGAATTTATAAATTTAGCGGATGAATAGCAGTCCGGAAATTCTGCAAAAATTAGAGGAGCTTCAGCAAAAGTATGCGGCTATGGGCCAGGATATGGCTTCGTACCTCGACGGCTTACTGTATGCCGACTATTTAAGTTATTGGGATTACATCCACTTGGATACCTTACTGAGCCTGCAAACTCCCCGAACCTCCTTTCCGGATGAAGAAATTTTTATCATTTATCATCAGATTACCGAGCTCTATTTTAAACTGGTTTTGCATGAATGCCGGCAGATAAGCGACCACCCCGATCTAACCGTGTGCTTTTTTACAGATCGCTTAAAGCGGATTAACGCGTATTTCACCGCCCTTACCAGTTCTTTTGAGATTATGGTAGATGGCATGGAGAAAGAGCAATTTTTAAAATTCCGGATGTCTCTGCTCCCGGCAAGTGGGTTCCAATCTGCGCAATACCGATTCATTGAAATTTATTCTACTGATTTTTACCAATTGGTAGAACCCGGCCGGCGGCTGGCATTGAAAAACGCAACCGTGGAAGAACAGTTTCAGTTTCTTTACTGGAAGTTTGGCTCAACCGAAATCGCATCGGGAAAACAAACGCTTACGCTGAAGCAATTTGAAAAAAAATATGCTTCCGCCTTTATCAGCCTTGCCAGAGAATGTCGCAACAATAATTTCAGGGCGCTGTTAGTCAGGCTGAAAAATGCAGGTGAAAATACCGCCCATTCAGAAGAACAATTACGGCTTTTAGATTCGAACGTAAATATCAACTGGCCCTTGGCGCATTTTAAATCTGCGGTAAAATATTTGCATCGGCTGCCTGAAGAAATTAAAGCCACGGGCGGCACTAACTGGCAGAAGTATTTGCCGCCCAGATTCCAGAAACGGATTTTTTACCCGGAATTATGGACCGAAGACGAATTGCAAAATTGGGGTAGAAACTGGGTAACGGGTGTACTTTCTACACCCGCGAAATAAAAATTTATACCCGGAAACAACCTGATTTCCGTAATTTCGTTCTTTTAAAACCCTCTAAGCAGTGATTGATACTTTAGACATCCCGGTAAACAGAACACCTGTTTCCAGACTTAATCAGGTTGATTTTAACAATCTGCCCTTTGGCCGTACGTTTTCAGACCACATGCTGGTTGCTGATTTTGAAGACGGTGAATGGAAGGCTCCGAAGATTGTTCCTTACGCAGAAATCAGTGTGAGTCCGGCTGCCTCCGCCCTGCATTACGGGCAGGCTATTTTTGAGGGCGTGAAAGCTTACCGGCATAAAAACGGGGAAATATCCATTTTCCGTCCGCAAAAAAACTTTGAACGCTTCAATATTTCTGCAGAGCGCATGGCTATGCCACCGGTTAGCGAAGAGATGTTTATCCAGGGCATGACTCAGCTTATCAGTTTAGATCGTAATTGGGTTCCTTCGAATGACGGACAGTCATTATATATTCGTCCATTTATGTTCGCTACCGAGGCTGTATTAGGCGTTCAGGCTTCGGGCACTTACAAATTTGTGATCCTTACCGGACCCACAGGTGCCTACTACTCCAAGCCATTGAAAGTGAAAATTGAAACCCAATACGCACGGGCGGCCGAAGGTGGAGTAGGGTATGCCAAAACCGCCGGGAATTACGGTCGGGCGCTGTATCCAACGCTTCAGGCGCAAAAAGAAGGGTTTGATCAGCTAATCTGGACAGACGCGAAAGACCACGCTTATGTTGAAGAATCGGGTACTACCAACGTAATGTTTGTCATCAATAATGTACTGATAACCCCTTCAACACGCGACACGATATTAGACGGCGTTACCCGAAACAGTATTTTAATGCTTGCACGTAACTGGGGCATGCAGGTTGAAGAACGTCGCGTAAGCGTTGCAGAGGTAATAGATGCCGCTAAAAATGGCACTTTACAGGAAGCCTTTGGGGCCGGTACGGCTGCTACCGTAGCGCACATCGCACATATTGGTTACAATGGCGAACTTTATACCTTGCCGGAGCCGGCTAGCCGCGAATTTTCAAATAAGGCGCTAAAAATGTTGAGTGATATTCGTTACGGCCTGGTTGCCGATGAGTTTGGCTGGAACTATAAAATATAAAAGTATTGTTAACCTGATTTAAATGCCTCTTAACCGGGGCATTTTTTATTTTGGGATGTTTACGATTTTTCGGAACTACAGTCTATTTTCCCCCGCCATTTTTTCGCTGTTCTCTCCGCTTCAGGCGTTCCTCCCTGCGTTCGGCCCGATCTTCCTTTTCAACTTTCAGTTCTCTTATTTTCAAGTCAATTTTACGCTGCGTTGCGGGGTCGAGCCCGATGCTGGTTTCGATACCGCCCTGTAAAGTTTTCCAGATGGTGTTTACAAACGATGCGCTATCCGGGCGGCTGTAATTTAGGGTAGCCGTTCTAAGCCGCTCGCCGGAGGAAGGATTTTCGTTTTTAAGTACCAGGATGTTGGCTGCCATAGAGGCCACGCCCATTTTTTTTAACCTCGGATTGCCTTCATTTTTGCTGAGCAGGTTGATCTTTAAATTATTGTATTTCACCAGCATAGAGCCGCTTACCCGCTGTGTATTTCCCTTCAGACTAAACTGCATATTCTCTACAAACCCGTTCCTGATTTCTATTAACGCCAGCGGTCTGATTATTTGGTTAAGTATCGTTGGATTCATGTTACCGAGGTTTCCCGTGCAGGTGAAAGCTGCCCTGCTGTCGCGAAGATCGAACGTTAGATCCAGATTTACCCTGCCGCGGCTCATTAGTAACGAAGTTAAGTTAATTTGGCAGCGGTCGTTTTTCAGAAGCGATGCCTCATCGTTGGTTACGTTCAGAATTGTGCCGTTGATACGATCGAAATAAACCCTGCCGCGGCGTTTTGAGATCGGCGAATATTCCGCATACACCACGCGGGCGTTCCGGATAGCAATAGAATCCATGCGGGTTTCCAGGTTAAACTCCCGGAGAGCAATTTGGGGGAAACTGTTTATCCGGTTTTTTGATTTGGCGGGCTTGCTTTTATTTACGAAAATCACCGTGTTGCTGTTGGTAACGGTAAGCTTTCGTGCAATTAGTCTGCGGTTTGTGTTAAATGCTTTAAAATCAATGCCCTCAAGGGAAATTTCATTAAACCTGCAGGCATAGCGGGCGGTGCGAACGCTGCGCTGTTCTGCAAAATTCATCTCGGCAAATCGCGGTATTAGCTGCAAATCCTTAAAGCTTGCAGAGCGATCTCTCACAGACGCTCTCAAATCACCAAGTTTAATATCGTACAGTCCGTTCTGCGGGCGCCAGGTGTAATTTTTAAGATGTACAGAAATGTTGTCTGTATAATAAAATTTGCCGCGGTTAAACTGCGAAGCCGAATCAATTAGCAGACCGGCTATTTGGATGTTGAGATTCTTCAAGCCGGTTATCTGATTTTGCCTGGCACTTTTGTCAATATATTCAAAGTCGGCATCCCGAAAGATTATATCATCCACCCGGATAGACCTCAGATATTTTTTCAGTTTTTGGTAAGCGTTTCGGCTGTCGGTGGTGGTGTCTTGCTTACGCGATGAATTTTGATAGATCATCTTAACCTCCGGCTGCTGAATAATCAGCGATGCCAGTTGCAGTTCGCGGCCAAAGTAAACCTTAAACGGATGCAGTCTGTTCAAATCAAGGCGGGCTACTTTTACAGAGAACAAATGTTGCGGAGCCGTTCCCTGGCTATCCATTTTAGCGTAAATAGCAGTATCCGGAACAAAATCAATTTTAGTGAAGGTGGCGCTGCCCGTTAGCACATTTATACGAACATCATCAAAATTAATGGTGTATAAACTGTCTGTTGAACTACTTACCGCCTCCTTTATCTGTTGGGTTAGAAATGGTTTCCACCGATAGTTTAAAAATATTGCGAAGCCCGCTATCACAAAAAGCAAGGAAAAAGCAACGATCAAAAATCTTTTCCAGAACATGGAGAATTTTGGGGATTCATCTACTGATGCATGGAGGGCGCTCACCGGAAATGTTTAAAGGGGAAACATGAATGCGCAAATTAGCAATAATAAGCCTTTTAAAAAACGGCTGACAATCTGTCATTTTCTGATTTTTATTGTATTTTTGTGGCTTTTAAAATACCAGTAAATGAATAGTGAGCAAGCTACAGTGATAGACCCTCCGCATACTTCTAACCGCATGCACGATGAAAGCCGGCAGGGCGAAGTTTTACAATTAAAAGCGCCCGGCCTGCCAAAATCCCGCAAGCTTTTTATAGAGAGTTACGGCTGCGCAATGAACTTTTCTGACAGCGAAATTGTGGCTTCTATAATGGCTGAGATGGGTTTCGCTACCACCGCCGATTACAAAGATGCCGATGTTATTTTTATAAATACCTGCTCTATCCGTGAAAACGCCGAGCAACGGGTGCGCAACCGGCTAAGAGAATTTAGTGCCGCCAAAGGCCGGAAGCCAGGACTTACAATCGGTGTATTGGGTTGTATGGCCGAGCGCTTAAAGTCCAAATTTTTAGAGGAAGAAAAACTGGTAGACCTGGTAATAGGTCCAGACGCTTACCGCGACCTTCCAAACCTCATCGGCCGCGTTGATGAAGGAGACCGGGCAGTGAACGTGCTTCTTTCCCGCGAAGAAACTTATGCAGATATCAGTCCGGTGCGTTTAAATTCAAACGGTATTTCAGCATTTATTTCCATTATGCGGGGCTGCGATAACATGTGTTCATTCTGTGTGGTACCGTTTACCCGTGGCCGCGAGCGCAGCCGCGATCTGCAGTCTATTCTGCAGGAAGCAAGCGATTTATTTAACCGCGGTTACCGCGAAGTAACGTTGCTGGGGCAGAATGTAGATTCGTATAAATGGAGCGCAAATGCAGGAAGCGATCCCGTAAACTTTGCCCGCTTGCTGGAGGAGGTTGCTCTGATAAATCCAGCATTGAGGGTGCGCTTTTCTACCTCACACCCCAAAGATATAACGGATGAGGTTTTGCATACCATGGCCCGTCATGAAAATATTTGCAAGCATATCCATTTGCCCGTACAATCCGGCAGCAGCCGCATTTTGGAAATGATGAACCGCACGTACACCCGTGAGTGGTATATAGACCGGGTAAATGCCATTCGTAAGATCATTCCCGGCTGCGGAATTTCTACAGACATGATTATTGGTTTTTGCTCAGAAACCGAAGACGACCACCAGGAATCACTGTCTATGATGGATTATGTGCAGTATGATTTTGCTTACATGTTTACCTATTCTGAACGGCCCGGAACATTGGCTGCCAAGCGTTATACTGATGATATTTCGGAGGAAGTGAAGAAAAGGCGCTTCAACGAGATTTTGGCCAAGCAGCAAAAATGCTCCGCCAGTCAGCTTGAAAAGAAAATTGGTAAAACCTGCAAAGTGCTCATAGAGCAATACTCCAAGAAGTCAGATCAGGATTTTTCGGGGAAAAGTGATCAAAACACAACCGTGGTGTTTCCGGTAGATACAACATACAGGATAGGCGACTACGTGGAAGTTTTGATAGAAAGATGCACACCGGCAACACTAATTGGAAGAATAGTTTAGATACCCGATCGGGGGTATCAGGTATCGGGTTGATCGTAATCCCAATACTCAATACGCAATACGCACTACTCAAATGGACGTTCAGGATATAAAAAATCGTTTTGGGATTATTGGCAATTCGCCATTGCTAAACCGGGCCATAGACATTGCCCGCCAGGTAGCGCCCACAGACATTTCAGTGCTCATAACCGGCGAAAGCGGTAGCGGAAAGGAGGTTTTTTCGCATATTATCCATTCCATCAGTGCCCGCAAACACGGTCCGTTTATAGCCGTAAACTGCGGTGCAATTCCGGAGGGAACGATAGATTCAGAATTATTTGGTCATGAAAAAGGATCGTTTACGGGTGCCCACGAAGCCAGGAAGGGATATTTCGAGGTTGTAGACGGAGGATCGATTTTTTTAGATGAGGTGGCCGAGCTGCCAATTGGCACCCAGGCCCGCTTGCTTCGCGTGCTCGAAACCGGCGAATACATTCGTGTGGGTTCTTCCAAAGTGCAGAAAACCAATGTGCGGGTTATTGCGGCCACCAATAAAGATGTATTTGACGCTGTGCGTGAAGGTAAATTCAGGGAAGATCTTTATTACAGACTGAATACCGTACCTCTAAAAATTCCTGCTTTACGCGAACGGAAAGATGATATTTATTTAATTTTCAGAAAGTTCATTGCTGATTTTACCGATAAATACCGCAGCCCTTCGGTTAATTTAGATATGGCGGCCCAGCAAATGCTAACCGATTATAGCTGGCCGGGCAATGTGCGGCAACTAAAAAATATCGCCGAGCAAATAGCCGTGCTGGAAAAAGACCGCAATGTAACCCCTGTGAACCTTCTCAGTTATATCCCGAATGAATCAGGTCACAATTTGCCCATGCGAATTGAAAAGCAAAATAAAGATGATTTTTCGGAGCGGGATATTCTGTACAAAGTACTTTTTGACATGAAAAAGGATATGGTAGAACTGAGAAAACTCGTAGCGGATATTCTTCGCAGCGGGGACAGTCAGGCCGATTTTTCTTCACATCAGCAAACCATTAACCAGCTTTACCGCGATATTGATACGCCCGCACATCTTGCCAATAACCATCAGGACCACCCTACTTTAACAATCCGCAATCCGCAGAAAGACAAAAACTACGGGCGTATGGATGAATCTGAAGAAGTTGAAGAATCGTTATCATTGCTTGATAAAGAATCTGATCTCATAAAAAAGGCTCTAAAAAAACATCGCGGAAAGCGAAAGCTGGCTGCCCAGGAATTAGGAATTTCTGAACGGACACTTTACAGAAAAATAAAGGAACTTGATTTGAATTAATTATTGGAGATGTTTAAAATAATTCGACCCGCATTCGGTTTTTTCATAGCTGTGCTGATAATCAGCCAGCCGGCCTGCAGTTATAAGTTGTCGGGAGCGTCTATTCCCCCGGATATGAAGACCGTTTCCGTTCAGTTTTTTGAGAACAATTCAACGCTGGTAGTACCGTATTTGAGTCAGCAATTTACCGAGGCACTCAAAAACCGGATAAGGAGCCAATCGCGTTTAAGCGTTACCCGCTCAGATGCCGACGCCAATTTTGAGGGCCGTATTTCTGATTATAGCATCCGGCCGGTAGCCGTGCAGGGAAATGAGCGGGCGGGCTTAAATCGTCTTTCCATTACGGTTAGCGTCAAATACACCAATACTTTAACGCCGGGGCAAAGTTTTGAGCAGTCTTTTACCCGCTTTCAGGACCTGGACCTGAATGCCGGCCCGCTGCAAACTCAGGAGAGTAGGTTGATACCGCAGATAAACCTGCAGCTTACAGAAGATATTTTTAACCGTGCTTTTGCCAATTGGTAAACCCTTAAATTTATAAAATTGGAAGACCAACAATCAGCTCCTAAAACCTTATTTTCTAACTGGATTTCAGACCCCTCAGCCATCAGTATAACTGATGCTGAAGGGATTGAAAAAATGGTTGATGAGTTTCCGTATTGCCAGATTTTGCGTTCTGTTAGTGCAAAAGCAGCCCAAAAACAAAGTTCCAGACAATTTAAATCCGTTCTGGGCATCGCCTCTCTTTATGCTCCCGACCGGAAGGTGTTATTCAATCTGATCAATCATCCTGAAAAACTAAGATATTCCGTAGCGACGTACTCTTCGGATGCCGGTAATGTGGATGATGATTCAACAGATGTGGAATATAAAGAGCTCATTGGAAATGAGAAGCAAAACAATCCCCAGGAATATGCTCCTGCAGAAATTGAGGAGGCTGAAGTTGTAAGTAATCCGTTAAACCACCACGAAATAAAGGACCGTGAAGAAAGTCTGGTTGATGAAAGCGTATTTGCGCACACAGATATCAGCGCTTTTCAGCCGGATCGTGCTTACGTTAATGATGTGGAGGGGATTGAAGAAGATGTGGATTTTGAGGCGCTTGAAGCTGACGGGCAGCCCTCTGCAACGCTCCAGGAGCCAGATCAGGAGAATGATAGCGAAGAAGGTGTGGAGGAGGAAGTTGAGCCACTGAATCTGGCTGAAAACAATGATCCCGAAATCGAATTAGAGACTGACGGCTCGGCAGAAGAAATCTTGAGTTATGAGGAACCGGAGTCGGAGGAGGATGGAACTGAAGCGGATAGCGTGAGAGATGAAGAAGAAAAGATGATACTGGAAAATATCACCTTCACAGATTTTTTCGCTTTTGAAGAAAAGATGGAGCCACGGGCCAGCGAACCAGCGCAAAAAATTGTTGAGGAAAATGAGACTGCTCCTGCCGAAAATGTTGCCGACAACCAAAGTGTTCCGGAGCCGGGCCAGGTATCCCGTTACAACGACGACACTATGCCGTATACGTTTTTGTGGTGGCTGCACAAAACACGCAGCGAGCATGCAGAAAGTTATCAGCCTTACGTAGATTTTAAATTGGATACTTCTCGCGAAATAAAAAAAAAACGTGGCGTTGAGTTAAATCAGCAGATAATGGAAAACATTTTTCATCTTCAGTCTCCCTTGATCGAACTGGAAAAAACCGGTGCCCCAAACACCGTTCCCTTTCAGATACGCCGCAAAGAAGAAGAAATTATAGAAAAATTTATACGGGAAGAGCCTCAAATCCATGCGCCATCGCCAGATAAGCTTGACTTAGAAAATAAAGCCCGCAAAAGCTCCGAAGATCCCAGCGATCTGGTTTCAGAAACATTAGCATCCATTTATACCGAGCAGATGTTATATCACAAAGCCATTGATACTTACCATAAATTAAGTTTGAAATTCCCGGAAAAAAGACCTTACTTTGCCGACCAAATTTCTGAACTGCAGAAGAAAATAAATTAAATATATATGTATTACTTTTTAGTTATTCTGGCCATTGTAGTGTGCGTGTTTCTGGTCTTGATCATCCTCATCCAGAACCCAAAGGGCGGCGGCCTTTCGTCGGGCTTTTCGGGCTCCAACAATATTATGGGTGTACAACGTACCGGCGATCTTTTAGAGAAAGGAACCTGGGGCTTAGCTGTAGCGCTTATTTTTTTATCATTACTCATTAACGTAGTTATTCCAAAGGGTTCATCAAATCCCAATAATGAAATTCAAAACCAGATAAACAGGCCTGCACCCGTTTCTGCTCCGGTAACGCTTCCGGCCCCGGTAGCAGACAGCATCGCGAGGTAGTTTCTAACTTTTAAAATATCGCGGCTTCCTTAATCGGGAAGCCGTTTTACGTTGCTGACAATTACTGACAGCCTGACATCGGATGTAGACAAAAAATGAACTGAAAGTCTGCAACGGTGAAATTTTGACAAAACCTCGTCTTAAAACGACTTGGCATAATTACTGACAATTAAAGGCGGATAAAAAATTTATAATTTAAAACCAAAATACACTATGGCAATAACGATTAAACCAATTGGAGACCGGGTAGTAATAGAAGCTGCCGCGGCCGAAGAAAAAACGGCGTCAGGACTTTACATACCTGATACTGCGAAAGAAAAACCACAAAGAGGAACCGTAGTTGCTGTTGGAGACGGCAAGTATGGCGACAGCACCGGCACACTTATTCCGATGAGCCTGAAAGTTGGAGATGAGGTGTTATACGGAAAATACGCAGGTACAGAAATTACCCATGAGAACAAAGAGTATTTGATCATGCGTGAGTCTGATATCTTTGCAACCCTGTAAAGGGAGATTTAAGAATTTAGGTAGGAGATATGAGAATTATCCCGATCAAAATTCCATGTCGGATATTAAATCAGAAAATTATAATTAACGAAATAGATGAGGTTTGATGGGTTGGCTTTTGCCTTCACAACTAAACTCTCACATCTAAAATCAAAACAAAATGTCAAAACAAGTTAAATACAATGTTGAAGCCCGCGACGCCCTGAAAAGAGGTGTTGATATCCTTGCCAACGCGGTAAAGGTAACGTTAGGTCCAAAAGGCCGTAATGTAATCATTGATAAGAAATTCGGTTCTCCATCAATTACCAAAGATGGTGTTACAGTAGCCAAGGAAATTGAGTTAAAAGATCCGTTGGAAAACATGGGTGCTCAAATGGTTAAAGAAGTTGCCTCAAAAACCGCCGATATTGCCGGCGACGGAACAACGACTGCTACGGTTTTAGCGCAGGCAATTGTAACTGCCGGTATCAAAAACGTGGCTGCCGGTGCAAACCCGATGGATTTGAAACGCGGAATTGATAAAGCGGTTTCTGCCATTGTAGCAAACCTTAAATCGCAATCGCAGTCTGTTGGTGATGATAATAACAAGATCAAGCAGGTCGCAGCTATTTCGGCTAATAATGACGAAGTAATCGGAACGCTTATCGCGGATGCGATGGCCAAAGTTGGAAAAGACGGTGTAATTACTGTGGAAGAAGCAAAAGGTACCGAAACGGAAATGAAAACTGTTGAAGGTATGCAGTTTGACCGCGGCTACTTATCGCCATACTTTGTAACCAATGCAGACAAAATGGAAGCGGAGTTAGAAAACCCGTACATTTTAATTTACGATAAGAAGATATCTTCTATGAAAGAGCTTCTTCCGGTTTTGGAGAAGCAGGTTCAAACAGGAAAACCCCTGTTAATTATTGCTGAAGATTTAGACGGCGAAGCTCTGGCAACGCTGGTAGTAAATAAAATCCGCGGTTCGCTTAAAGTGGTTGCTGTTAAAGCTCCTGGTTTTGGCGATCGCCGTAAGGCAATGCTTGAAGATATTGCCATTTTAACTGGCGGTACCGTTATTTCAGAAGAAAGAGGTTACAAACTGGAGAATGCTGATCTTACTTATTTAGGTCAGGCAGAGAAAGTGGTGGTTGATAAGGACAATACGATTGTTATCAACGGCGCTGGCCAGTCTGATGATATTAAGGCTCGCGTAAGCCAAATCAAAGCACAGGTAGAAACTACAACATCTGATTACGATAAAGAAAAATTGCAGGAGCGCCTGGCTAAGTTAGCTGGTGGTGTTGCTGTTCTTTATGTAGGCGCTGCTACTGAAGTGGAGATGAAAGAGAAGAAAGATCGCGTGGACGATGCTTTACATGCAACGCGTGCAGCGGTTGAAGAAGGTATTGTTGCTGGTGGAGGTGTTGCTTTCATTCGCGCTATCGAAGCTCTTGAAAACTTGAAAGGTGCTAACGAAGATGAAACTACCGGAATCGCGATTGTGAAACGGGCCATCGAAGAGCCTTTACGTCAGATTTGCGAGAACGCCGGTATTGAAGGTTCTATCGTAGTTCAAAAAGTAAAAGAAGGATCTGGTGATTATGGTTACAACGCCCGTACCGATGTTTATGAGAATTTGATTGGAGCAGGAGTTATTGATCCGACTAAAGTAGGACGGGTAGCTTTAGAGAACGCCGCATCTATTGCCGCGATGTTGCTAACCACCGAGTGTGTGCTGGCAGACGATCCGGAAGATGAAAAAGGCGGCGGCGGCATGCCACCAATGGGCGGCGGCGGCATGGGCGGCATGATGTAATGTCCCCCGGCGAATCCGGCTTAATAAATTCAATTTAAAAAAACCCTTTCCGGATTTTCGGGGAGGGTTTTTTTGTGAACTTTTCCCGCGGATTTTCGCAGATATTTATTTGGGTGTAGTGATCTGCGCCGATTTTTGGGTTGCAGAAACTCAAACTTTCTGAGCGTGTGGCAATGAAGTAAAGCCTTTTGGTCCGATATATAAAAGGCATCAAAAGACCTTCTGCCGATCAAAATTAAAGAAAACTGAAAGGTATGCAACAAAGGACGTGACCTGGCCGAAATTAGTTTTTTGCTTTAATCTCTGCTCTTAAATTAAGCCGCTAAATAGAGAAATGGTTGTATTGGGATGTTTCGAAGGATCCAAAACGCAACCAATAAACCAATAAAAATTTTTTTGAGAAGTGGGCTGTCCATCACGGTAAGTCCAACTTTTTTTTTGCTAAAATGGAAATAACTCTTACAGGCAAAGTGCGTCGCTAAAAAAGGGATCGACATCACCAGCATGATATTATAGTCGGCCGCCTTTAAAAAATCACCATGCGAAAGGCTGTTAATAGCCCGCTGCGAGCCGCAGCCAGGACAATCTAACGCAAACAAGGTGTGAAACAAGCACTCTGGAAAAAAACTGTCGAGCTCCGGATTAAATACATAGTATAACAGAAGTAAAGCTATTAGCCATACTATTCCAAAAAGATGGTATACTTTGTTCAAAAATCCAATCATGCCTTCAAATTAACGGATACTGAAGGGTGCTAAATTAATTGCCTCGCTTTAATTTCCAAATACCGGTTAATGGTGTTTACTGTTAAATTTTGTGGAGAAGTTAAAATGGATTGTATTCCATGTCTGTTCAATTCCTTTACAATTTGCTTTTTCTCAAAAATAAATTGCGTAGCTATGGTCTGTATGTAAATCTCTTCTACATTAGCTGCCGGATTATCACTTAATTCCTTCAGACCTGCGTTTTCAAAGAAAACAATAATCAGTAAATGAAACTTGGCAATGCGTTTCAGAAAGGGTAACTGCCGTTGCATGGCAGAGATGCTTTCGAAATTAGTGTAGAATAAAATTAAGCTTCGTTGATTTATCACCGTCCGAACCGTAGCGTATAAAGCCTCCATATTGGTTTCGAGATAGCGGGATTTTTCCCGATACAAAACTTCCATAATCCTGCTCAACTGCATGGCTTTTCTGTCTGCCTGAATTACAGATCCTATCTTTTCTGAAACGGTTATCAGTCCGGCCTTATCTTCTTTTAATAACGCAACACTGGCCAATGCTAAACTTGCGTTGATCGCATAGTCAAGTAGACTTAACCCGTCAAAAGGCATTTTCATGGCCCTTGATTTATCGACAATACTATACACATGCTGAGCCTTTTCATCCGCAAAGGAATTAACCATTAACTCACCTTTTCGGGCGGTGGCTTTCCAGTTCAAACTTCGGTAATCATCACCGGGCGTGTAATTCTTAATTTGCTCAAACTCCATACTATGCCCCAAACGGCGCATTTTTTTTATACCGATATCGGTTAACCGATTAGAAACTGCCATCAATTCATATTTCCTCATCTGTACAAACGAAGGATAAACAGGCAGCACCATAGCTTGCTCAAAAGTGTATCGTCTGCTGATCAGGCCTATCGGCGATTGAACATACACCTGTATATCACCGAAATGGTACTCTCCGCGTTTGGTTGGCTTTAACAGATAGCTGATGATTTTATTTTGACGGGGCAACAGTTCTGATGGAATCCAAAAGTCTCTTTTTTGAAACTGAACCGGTAATTCATCAATAATACCGGCCTTCACTGCAAAAGGATAAAAGCTTTCGATAAAAATCTTTACCTCGTTATCATCACCGTTACTCAATTTATCAGAGGTTTCCCGGATGGCAAAAAGCCCATTCTTTGTCCTGTAAAGAATGATTACGTCAATGATTAAGATGGCAATCAAACTCCAGAAAAATAAGGCCGGCAAAACCCCAAGCCATGGAAAGAAGAAAGCGAGGAGAAAAAACAAACAAGACATTCCCAGGCCAATCAGCAAACTATTACCTGCAAAAATGTTTTTATAAAAGATGAAGAGAGGATTCAATTAACTGGTTTTTAAAATTATCTGGGAATCTCCATTTTTTGAATAATCTGGGCAACTACCTCATCGGGAGTGATCCCTTCCATCTCTTTCTCAGGTGTTAATAAAATACGGTGCCTTAATACAGATGGTGTTATCGCGATAATGTCTTCAGGCGTTACAAAGTCTCTTCCTCTCATCGCCGAAAGAGCCTTTGCGCTATTGATAATCGCTAATGACGCTCGTGGAGAACCGCCAAGAAATAATGATTTATTGTTCCGAGTTTCATGAACTATACTGGCCACAAACTCAAGTAATTTTGGTTCTACGTGCAAGTTTTTAACAATTTTTCGGTATTCCTGAAGTTGCCCGACGGTAATTACCGATTCTACTTCCTCTAACTGTTCAGAAGTTTTACGGGAATGTTGCTGGGTTATTATTTGCAGTTCCTCTTCCAGGCTTGGATATTTAACCAGTATCTTAAATAAAAAGCGATCTAACTGAGCTTCGGGTAGCCGGTAAGTTCCTTCATGCTCAATTGGATTTTGCGTGGCCAGCACCATGAACGGCTCTTCCATTTCATACGTTTTCCCGTCCATCGTAATCTGGCGTTCTTCCATTACCTCAAACAAGGCCGATTGTGTTTTGGCCGGTGCCCGGTTAATTTCGTCAATCAGTATGATATTCCCGAAGATGGGCCCCGGCTTAAAGTCAAAGCTGCTTTCTTTGGGATTAAAAACCGTTGTACCTAGAACATCCGAAGGCATCAGGTCTGGCGTGAACTGAATCCGCGAAAAGCGGGCATCAATACTTTTGGCTATTAATTTTGCCGTTAAAGTTTTAGCAACGCCCGGTACTCCTTCAATTAAAACATGGCCATCGGCTAAAATGCCGGCAATTAATAATTCGATCATCTCCTGCTGCCCAACCACAATTTCAGATAGCTTGCTTTTTATTTTTTCTATTGAATCGTTTAAAAGGCGTAGATCGATTCGTTGTTCAATAATTTCTGATTCCATTTTATCTGGATTTATAGTAAAATTCTTCGATAACCTGGCCAAGGTTAATTAGTTGCCTGTCTGTTATTTTGTTGCTGCTTAAGCCAATATTTATGTTCAGTATTAGTTTGGTTATGAATGCTGGCTCTATGCCAGACCGGGCTATCAAAAGTTCATTAAACTCCCGGTTGAGAATATTCGTTTCTATTTTATACGTATTTCTGATATGCTCCAGAAGGTAAGTAATTTTTTTACGGGCAATATTAGAATGATTCCTTTGCTGATAATGAACCTTCCCGACAAGTTCAACAAACTCTACGGTGCTGTTTTTAAAGGGCTCAATAATTGGAATCATACGTTGCCTTCTCTTCATCCCTAAAATCACAAAAGTTACTAAACTAAAAAGAGCGATATAATAAGCATATCGAAGCTCCGGATGAAGGAAAAACACCCGGAACATCGAGGTTTCTTCTTCATGTCCTAAAGCTGGAAACTCATCCCAAATAATATCTCCGCCTGGTTTTAAGTACGATAGTGATTTGGCGGCATAATCAGCGCCTTTGGAATTTAATAAATTATAATTGGTAAATAGTTTAGGGCTTGGAATGATATATAATGCTCCTTTACCGAAGGTGTATTTTAAAAAAGTAGGTTTGTTTTGCCCGTTAGTTCCTAAAACAACGGCTTTGGATGAATCATATTTACTGAAAAACTGATCGCCGATACCGCGGTCAAACGAATAAGATCGGCCGCCCAAAAGCTTGTTTGTAAATTTTAGTTTTGGCTTTTTCTCTAATGCCGAATTTATGGAAAGCTTAAGGGTGTCCTTTAAATATGAATTTAGATAATAGGTGGCAATAAATACATCGTTTCCTTCACGCATGTAGTTAACCAACTCTTTATAATCATATTCGTCCAGATTTACCGAACCAGCTATCATAATATAACTGCCCCGCTTAATTTGTTCTTCTTTAAAATTGTTGAAGACAGGCCTGCGGCGGTCTAAAATTTTAGCTCCGGGGAATATATCAGTAAGCTGTTGACGTAACACATAGGTACCATACGGGATTTTATCGTTCTTAGAATAAGTTTCTGACCAATTAATGGGAACTGGTTGGTTGTATAACGCAATAAGGTAAACGGTTAATAAAATAGCGGCAATGGCAATATATATTTTGAGGTCCCTCATCAAATTTTCTTAACAAAATCTTTGAAAGCCCTTTCAATATCCTGATACCGGGTATTTTTTAAATAAAATCCGCCGTACCAGATACATTCAAACTGTTTGGTTAATGATAGAAACTCCTGCTTCTTTTCAGGATGGTTAAGCTCATTTACATAGGCTGAATTTGTTTTACTGATTTGCCAGTCAATAAATCCGGAATCACTGAGTGTTTTGAGGGATTTTAAGTACAGTATTCTTACCGCCAGGCGGTAATTTTTATTGCTTACCGCGATTTCAATATTTTGGTCGAAGTTTATCCCGTGAATATTCTCAATGGAGTCAAAATATGGGATATCCGTTTCCGTTGGTTTTCCTGTCAAAATCTGCATAATGTCCATCCCGCTAAGCTTAATAACGGCAAAAATTATCGCGGCAGTGCAAATAATAGCCAGAAAGTACGTGAGGGAATTTCCCGAAGTTTCATCCACACTCCCTATTTGATGCCAAAACCATTTCCAGAAACGATCCCAAATAGATACAACCGTAAAGGAATTTTCAGCATAGTTAAACTCTTTTTGCAGCTTAAATTCAATTAGAGAGTTCTCGTTAAATTTTCTGATCTCCAATTTTGAGTCTGCTGTACTGCCCCCGGCATTAAGCTTTTGTGCTTGTAATCCCAAAGAAATAAACAGGAATGCGATAAAAAGGAGAAAGCTATTCTTAAGCATTCTAATATTCTTCTAAAGGCAGTTGAGGGCTTGTGCCGGGTTGGGTGCCCAAATTATTGATGCGCTCCAATAAGCCAGTTCCTTCCTTTTGTTCTGTTAAACTGTAATAAGAGAACGTAATGCCGATGGTTGGAAAAATTAATCCGATATATCCAAATACGCTCAAAAGAGTTGTTAAAGAGGTGCTAATGGATGATGTGGCCCCGGGCTTTAAGAAAATATCAACGCCTCCTACTATTAAAGATGGGATAGACAAAATGAAAACTACCGCGTAAAATAAAAAGTACATAATTACCTGCACACCAAATGTTGGCCACCAATTGCCTTTAATTAACTTGAAACTCTTGCTAAAAGCATCTCCAAAAGAGGATCCTTCAATCAGCATGATAGGGAAAATCAGCGATAAAATAGGCCACAAATAAAATCCTGGAATAAAGCACAATACAAAGCCAACAACAGCTATCACGCTTAAAAGCAGGGTTATGAAAGTAAGTCGGAACATATAAAATTTCACAAATGTCCAAACCTCTTCGGTGGTTGGCGCTTCGTTCCCCTTTTCCTTATAAACATGGATAAAAGATAAAGTGGTTAGCGAAATTATGGTATAGCTTATTAAACCTATAATCACAGATGCTATATATTCCCATCCAAAAATTGTGGAGAATGCAGGCACCCCATTGCTTACGATATTACCGACTTTTACCTTGTAGAGAATAGTAGTTAATCCCTGTGCCAAAATAATAATCCCACAGATCATAAAAATGGATTTCAACAAGGGCTTACCAAGCTGCTTTAAAAAAACAAAGGTGTCGTTTATTATTTCTCCAAAATCACGTACTTTTCTAAATTCAATTTTTTGTTCCATTATATGTTTTCGGGGTTTTTAGGGTTTTTAATAGGGTGCCGGGATAGATGATTACATACCAAATAATAAAAGACAGGGAGCCAATCAAAATTCCAAGGCTTAACCAAACAGGCATCTCTGTATGTCGGGTAACGCAACCTTCTAAAAATGCAGCGCATACAAAAATAGGGATCAACCCGATCACTATTTTCATTCCGCCTTTTGCGCCTTTTTTAATAGAATCCAGCCTTTTATAAGTTTTTGGGAATAGCATACTGTTGCCCAAAATTAGCCCGGCGCCCCCTGCAATGATGATGGCCGATATTTCAAGCGTGCCATGGATCCATATCACTAATACGGATGCCATGCCTAAGCCTTTGCTGAAAAAATAATACTGGAAAGCCCCCACCATAATCCCGTTCCTGACCAGATTGATCACTGTTCCGATGGAAAAGAAAATGCCGCTTACAAAAGTGTAAATAGAAACAAAAATATTATTGGTAGCAATCATGAAGAACATTAGAAATTGATCTTTATCCTTATAAACCTCGAAAGGATCGCCCCTGGCTATATTTTCATTGGTCATGTTCACATAGTGGTCGCCTAAAATGAGCCTGATAAAGGAGTCGTCATATTTGGCAGACAAAGCGCCCATTAAACAGAAAATCATGAAGAATAGAAATGAATAGAATAATTGCCTGCGGTAAATGGCAAAAAGTAGCGGGAGTTCAAATTTCCAGTACATTTTGAACTGGCTATTTTTTTCCTTTTTATTTCGGTAAATAGCCAGATGGAACTTTGAAGCTATCCCGTTGAGGTAAGCCGTTGTTTTAGATTGCGGATAAAACGTTTTTGAGTAGGCAAGGTCATCCGTGATATCTATAAAAAAACCTGCTATCTCATCCGGGTTTTTAGATTCTGATGCTTCGTATTTATTCCACTTCTCCGCATTCTGCTTTACAAATAAAGCTTCTCTCATTAATGTGTTTTAAATATTGGGTTAATTTATAAAATTTTACCAAAATGTATCTGCGTTGGTTACGAATTAAAAATATATTTGCTTCAGATGCAAACAGTAAAAGTTATTACCGCTCAAAATATTGACATTGATTTTGATGTGGCCAGTTTGGGAGATCGGATTTTTGCCAGGCTGATTGATATAGGAATTCTCTTTGGAACTTATCTGCTTGCTATAATCCTCCTCGTTTTAACGACCGGCGGAACCGAATTATTCAAATCAACCGGCTCGAAAATATTGGTTGGATTTGTGGTGGTGATTATCGTTTTTTATGATTTGATCTGTGAAATTCTTATTAACGGTCAAAGCGTTGGTAAACGGGTCATGAAAATAAAAGTGATCAGCCTGGACGGAGCTCAGCCTGGCATCGGGCAATATTTGCTACGCTGGGTATTCAGATTGGTGGATTTTAGTTTAACGGGACAGGCGGGCGGATTAATTTGTGTGGCCCTCACAAAAAACAAACAACGTATCGGCGACTTGGTAGCCGGCACTACCTTGATAAAAACAAGTCCACGTACAACTATCAGTCATGTTGCGTTTATGCCTAAAGAGATAGATTATACCCCGGTTTATCAGGAAGTTATTCTATTAAGCGATGCTGATTTAACGCTGATCCACGAAGTCTTGTTCAATTATAATAAAAGCCATAATCATGTTCTGGTTTCTATTGCAGCCGAAAAGATCAGAAAAATGTTAGCTGTGAGCAATGGGAAGTTAATGTCTGATGTAAAATTTCTGCAAACCATCATTGAGGATTACAATCATATTACGTCTAAGGTAGAGGTATAAATTGCGATACTTTGGTGTATAATTCATCCGATATTTCGTTCAGGCCGAATCATTTCTATTTAGAACCTTTGACCAGCTATCTTTGGGTGGGAGGTATGTGGCCGGATCAACCCTCAGGTTTTTCTAATTTTTACAGTATATTGAAAATTCATTATCAATCAATCCATAAAGCAAAGCGTAAACATGAAACATTCTTTTGTAATTATGAAATGTCTGGTTTTTCTGGCTATCACCGTCCTAACTGTCTCCTGCGCAAAAAAGCGTGATGGAAAGCCCCGGATCCTGGTGTTTAGCAAAACGGCAGGCTACCATCATGAATCAATAGCTGTCGGAAACCAAGCGATAAAAAAGTTGGGAGGTGAACATAATTTTGATGTAGATACCACTACCAATGCGGAAATGTTTAACGAAGACAGCTTAAAAAAGTACGCTGCCGTTGTGTTTTTGAGCACCACGGGTAACGTTCTTGATAATTTTCAGGAAGCTGCTTTTGAGCGATATATTCAGGCTGGGGGCGGTTACATGGGCATTCACGCGGCGGCCGATACGGAGTACGACTGGGGCTGGTACTGCCGATTGGCAGGAGCCTATTTTTTAGATCATCCGGGAATTAACGATACGTTTCCAAACGTTCAGCAGGGGATTTTAAAAATTGCCGATGCTAAGAACGATGCCACCAAACATTTTGAGCAGGAGTGGAAACATACAGACGAATTTTACAGCTTCAAAAATATCAGCGAAGATATAAATGTGCTGATGACGGTTGATGAAAAATCTTACCGCGGTGGCAAAAACGGTGATAATCATCCCATGTCATGGTTCCATGAGTTTGATGGCGGCCGGGCTTTTTACACCGCCCTGGGCCACACCAGCGAGTCTTTCGCAGAGGAGCCTTATTTAAAGCACATTCTGGGCGGCATTGAATACGCTATGGGCGGGAATGAAGAACTGGATTTCGACCAGGCCAAATCTCAGCTTCCGCCGGATGAGAATCGGTTCTCAAAAACTCAGCTTACGCAGGGTGAGTTTTTTGAGCCTACCGAGATGACTGTATTGCCCAATCTGGATATTCTGGTTTTGCAGCGCCGCGGCGAGATCATGCTTTATAAAAGCGATACCAAGAAAGTAAAGCAGGTGGGCTTTTTTGATGTGTATTTTAAAACCTCAACTCCGGGGGTAAACGCAGAAGAAGGGATGCTCGGAATTGCCAAAGATCCAGACTTCGCCAAAAATAATTTCGTTTTTATTTATTACAGTCCGGCTGATAGTTCGGTTAACCGCTTATCGCGATTTACGTTTCAAAACGATACGATCAGCAAATCAACAGAGAAGGTTATTCTGGAAGTGAAGTCGCAACGCGAAATTTGCTGCCATACCGGCGGATCCATCGCTTTTGGTCCCGATAAACTCTTATACCTTTCTACCGGCGATAACTCTACTCCATTTAACGAGAAGGATGCTAAATATGTAAACAACGGTTTCGCACCTCTAAATGATCTCCCCGGTCATAAGCAATACGATGCCCGCCGGTCTGCCGGAAACACGAATGATCTGCGTGGAAAAATCATGCGCATCCGTGTAAACCAGGATGGCAGTTACGATATCCCTGAAGGCAACCTCTTCCCGAAAGGTACCGCCAACACGCGGCCTGAAATTTACGTAATGGGAAACCGCAACCCGTATCGCATCAGCATTGATCAGAAAAACAGCAATCTCTATTGGGGAGAGGTTGGCCCCGATGCCCAGGCCGACAGTTTGAAAACCCGTGGCCCTCGCGGCTACGACGAGGTGAACCAGGCCCGTAACGCCGGTTTTTTTGGCTGGCCCTTGTTTGTAGGGGATAACTACCCGTATCATCAGTATAATTATGCAACCGGACAATCGGGACCAGAATTTAACAAAACAAAGCCGGTTAACAACTCCAAAAACAACACCGGATTAACTGAACTGCCTGCGGTACAGCCGGCATTTATCTGGTATCCCTACGCAGAATCGCCCGATTTTCCGCAGTTAGGTTCTGGCGGACGAAACGCTATGGCCGGACCGGTTTATTACACAGATATGTATCCGGAAGAAACCCGACTGCCGGATTATTACAACGGCAAGCTGTTAATCTATGATTGGATGCGGGGTTACATTAAGGCCGTAAGTATGAAGCCAAATGGTGATTATGATAAAATGGAATCTTTCTTCGGATCGCTTGACGCGAACGCGATGATTGATATGGAAGCTGGCCCCGATGGCAGGATCTACATTCTGGAATATGGCAGCGGCTGGTTCAGCAAAAATGCCGATGCGGGTCTCGCCCGGATTGATTTTAATGGGGGCAACAGGCCTCCGGTGCTAACCGCTTTGAAAGTAGATAAAACCTCGGGCGCACTGCCCTTTACGGTTAAGGCAACCATCAGCGCAAATGATCAGGAAAAAGACAAGGTAAGCTATATTTGGGATTTAGGTAACGGGACTAAAAAGGAGACCTCAGAGCCTCAACTCAGCTATACCTATACTGCTGCCGGCGATTATCAGATTTCTGTTGCCGCCAAAGACGATAAGGGAGCCGAAGCTACCAGCAATACCGTAGGCGTTTACGCAGGTAATGACGCTCCGGTAGTTTCCATCAACTTATTTGGCGGCAACCAGTCTTTTTTCGTAGCGGGAAAGCCGGTAAAATACTCGGTAACCGTAACCGATAAAAACAGTAATGAGAAAATTGACCCGGCTAACCTCTTTGTTTCCGTAGATTACATACAGGGTTTTGATCAGGCAGAAGCTCCTGCCGGCCACCTACAGGGTCAGGCTAACATTGAAGGCAAAAATCTGGTGATGACACTTGATTGCAAAAGTTGCCATAAAGAAAACGGCGTTTCCGTAGGTCCTTCTTATCTCAAAGTAGCTCAGAAGTATGCCAAAGACCCCAACGCTAACAGCTATCTTACTAAAAAAATAATTACCGGCGGCGGCGGAGTTTGGGGAGAGGTGGCCATGCCTGCGCATCCGGCGCTATCTCAAGCAGATGCGAGCCAGATAGTAAGCTACATTATGTCTTTGGGAAATAGCACCCCGGCAAAAAGATCATTGCCCATGGCCGGAAGCATTACGCCGCCTGCAAATCAAAAACCAGGCACTGTTATGGTAATTACCGCAAGCTACACAGACAAGGGTGGAACTAATTTTAAAGCGTTAACAGGTTATAAATCGGTATCGCTAAAAAGCAGCACAGTGGCAATTACCGGCCAGGAAAAAACCCTCGGTTTTACGCCTTTCAAATTCAATGGCGCCGATTTGTTGGTGTTTCCAACCGCTCCGGGCTGGTTTACAATAGATAGTGTAGATCTCACTGCAATCCGCTCGGCCAATATTGCGGCGGGTTGGCAACAGGCACCCAAAGCCGGGCTTACCTTCGAAGTTCATTTAGATGCGCCAGACGGGAAGCTGCTTGGCAAAGGGAATTTAGCCTCGGTGCAGAACGGCCAGCCGGGGGGTATAGTTTCGGTGCCATTAAGTCCGGTAACGGATGGCAAACGGCACACGCTTTATTTTGTGTACAACGGAACCGAACCGTTACAGGCCGGAGTGAGTATGGTGGAGTTTAAAGGAAATTAATACCGGGTAAAATTGAATGATCGCAGATTAAAATGTGGTCAGTATTGTGGAGTTATATGAAGAAGTTATTGCTATACCTTATATTTTTCGCCTCGGCTTCGGCAACAGCCCAAATATTGCCCTTACGGGATCAGGCCAGGGT
>JBGTBV010000268.1:0-4564 GCA_041749185.1 Daejeonella sp.
GGAAATACCATTTATAACTTATTGGAAGATCACTTGGGGAACATTTGGGTGGGAACCAACGGCAACGGCATTAATGTGATTGACCCGAAAACCGGAACCATCAAAAAATTTAAGCATCAGAAGGACAATGCCAACAGCTTAAGCAACGATTTTGTCCAGGCGCTTTATGAGGACCGTACTGGAAACATCTGGATAGGAACTTATTTCGGAGGATTAAATGTTTACAATCCGTTAAGCGGGAAATTCCGCAGGTTTGACGAGAAGAATTCCGGATTAAAGAGCGACATGATCATCTCAGTTAACGGGGATAAGCAAGGGCGTATTTGGGTAGGTACGTCAGGCGGCGGTCTGTCGTTGTATCTACCGGAAAGAAACAATTTTAAAACCTACAATCAGAAAAGCGGTTTGCCTAATAATGTAATCAACAGCACCGTTCAGGACTGCCGCGGTTTTTTGTGGATAAGCACTAATAACGGCATGAGCCGGATGGACATTAAAAATGAGAAGTTCAGAAATTTTTCGGTTGATAACGGGCTACAGGGGCCTGAATTTTTAGCCCGCTCTTCGTACTTACGTTCAAACGGAAATATCTATTTCGGCGGAATTAAAGGTTATAATTTTTTTAATCCGTCCCAGAAAATCAAATCATTTGTTTCGGCAAAAGTAGCCCTAACCAGCTTCTTATTATTTAACCGGCCAGTAATGCCCGGAGAAGACTCTTATCTGAAAGAGGAGATCAGCCTTAGCAAAAGCATTACCTTGCCTCATAACCAATCGAAATTTACATTTGGTTTCTCTTCGCTTGATTATACCCGGTCTGGCAGAAACAGCTATGCATACAAACTGGAAGGATTTGACGAAGGCTGGAATTTTGTAGGCAACCGCCGCATGGCCACCTACACCAATTTAGACCCCGGCGTTTATACTTTTAAAGTAAAAGCGGCTAATGCCGATGGATTATGGAACAGCCAGAGTAATTCAATTAAGCTTATTATAACCGCTCCTTTTTGGGCTACCTGGTGGTTTCGCACACTTGCGGTCCTTGCAGTTATCGGCATTTTCTATTACGCTTACCGTCGCCGGATGGAATCTGTGCGCCGCCAGAGAACCCGGCTTGAAAAATTGGTGCTGGTGCGCACAGAAGAGTTGAATGTGCAATCAACGCAGTTAAAAATTTTGAACGAAGAACTGGTTCACAAACGAGAGCTCGAAGCCGCCGCCCGCCAGGAGGCAGAAAAAGCCAACCAGGCCAAGAGCGTGTTTCTGGCGACCATGAGCCATGAAATCCGGACACCTATGAACGGAGTTTTAGGGATGGCTTCTTTGTTGTGCGATACCCGGCTGGATGCCGAACAGCTTGAATTTGCCGAAACCATCCGCAACAGCGGAGAAGCACTGCTAAGTGTAATTAATGATATTCTTGATTTCTCGAAAATAGAATCGGGAAATTTGGAGTTGGATCCGCATGATTTCGTTCTCCGGCAGGTGATCGAAGAAGTGATGGACCTGTTTTCGGCAAGGGCCGCCCAAAACAACATTGACCTTATTTACCAGATAGATCCGCTGATACCAGAGCAACTTGTTACAGATGGGCTTCGGCTGCGGCAGGTGCTGATCAATCTGATCGGAAACGCACTTAAATTCACTCCGCAGGGCGAAATTCTATTGGACGTGGTATTCAATGGGATTCAAAATGGGCAGGTGGAAATCCGTTTTGATATTAGCGATACGGGAATCGGAATTTCGGACGATAAAATCGGCAGATTATTTAAAGCATTTTCGCAGGTTGACTCCTCAACCACCCGGAGGTACGGCGGTACCGGTTTGGGATTGGTTATTTGCCAGAGATTGGTTGATATGCTGGGCGGAGAAATTACTGTAAGCAGTGAGGAAGGCAAAGGCTCAACCTTCAGCTTCAGCATAAAGACAAACGTAAGCAAGCGGCGAAAAATTACCGCCAATAAATTCAACCTTCAAAACTATAAAGGCTACCGTGTGCTTATTGTGGATGACAATGCCACCAACCTGCGCATCTTAAGCCTGCAAATGGAAAATTGGGGTTTAATTCCGACCGTATATTTATGTGCCAGACAAGCGCTCAGCCATCTCGCTTCGAACTGCGTTGATCTGTTGGTTACTGATATGCAAATGCCTGAAATGGATGGAGTAACCTTTAGCCATACCGTTAGAAAACTTTACCCCTCTGTTCCAATTATTTTACTCAGTTCGGTGGGCGACGAAACGAAAGCCAAGCACCCCCAACTCTTCAACTCGGTACTAACGAAGCCAGTTAAGCAGCAATACTTAGGCAAAGTGATACAGGCTGCATTTGAAGTAAGCCGCGAGAGGGAGCAGATTATAGAAAGACCGTCAAAAACTGCTTTGTCGCCAGAATTTGCGTCAACTTATCCCTTAAATATTTTAATAGCAGAGGATAATATGACCAACCAGATGCTGATCTGCAAAATTTTGGAGCGTTTGGGCTATAAATCTACGGTAGCCGTAAACGGAAAAGAAGTGCTTGAAAAGCTTAGCGCCGAAGATTTTGACGTGATTTTGATGGACGTGCAGATGCCTGAGATGGACGGACTGGAAGCTACCAGGATTATCAGAAAAGATTGTAATAGGCAGCCGCATATAATTGCCATGACAGCCAATGCGATGGTTGAAGATAAGGAAATATGCCTGCGGGCCGGGATGGATAACTACATTTCTAAACCCCTTCAATTTCCTTTGCTGATGCAGGCATTGATTCAGGCAAATCAGGTGCTTCAAAACTCCGAGGCTGCGGCCAGGTGATCTTATTAAACAAAAAGAGAGACCGGATATCATCCGTTCTCTCTTTTTTTATGGAAAAATAATCGCGTAAGCGAAAAGAGGTTAGTTCATCTTTTTAATTTCAACGCGACGGTTACGCACCCGGCCCTCTTCGGTATCATTGCTGGCTACGGGCTGCATTTCTCCAAAGCCAACGGTGTTCAGGTTGCTTCCGTCTACCCCGGCGTTAACCAGATATGATTTTACTGAATTTGCCCGGTCAACAGATAGCGTCATATTCCGTTGTTCCGTTCCTTCACGTGAGGCGTGGCCTTCTACATTAAATTTTACGGTGTCGTACTTTTTCATTTCAGAGCTTACCTGATCCAACACGGCATAAGACGACGTTTTTAAAACCGAAGAATTAAATTCAAATTGAATATCGCTGTAGTTAAAGTCGGGCATTTTTTCTGGCACGGTGGTGGCCATGGGTTCTTCCTTGGGGGCAGCAGGGGGCGGCGGTGGCGGCGTTTCAGGCTGCATTACTTCTGCCGGCGGCGTGGCCGGAACAGGTTTCTTTGCACGGCAGGCTCCAAAAAAAAGAGAGCCGGTTGCAAGAAAGATCAGGGCGGTTGCTTTGAATTTTACTGCTTTCATGTTTCGTTTTTTTTTAACAAAGTTATGATTTTGATTTGTACTGCTTTTTTCGAGCCATTATTGTGCCTTAAAGTAAAAACGCTGAGTACAATATCACAAAAAATATAAAATAGCGAAATTACCTAATAGCTCACTGCATTTAAACAGCCTTCCAAAATGGAGATATGCCAATCCTGTTCAATTTGTAAAAATTTGAATAATAGGCGTAAATCTGTCGGGCTTATCAATTCTGTATTATCTTTGCCCCGAAACAGAAATTTCAAACAATTCGCCTGTGCGTTTGCTGTTATCGCCAGCAACAATACAAATCAATGGACAAAAGCACGAACACTTCTGCGGTGTTAGAAAAACAGGTTAAAGAGCCGGGCAAACTTACCCGGATGTTTTTAACCTTGTACGATGTGTACCAGTTTATTGCCCGTTTTTTTAAAGAAGGCTTTTTGCCCCCTTACGAAGGAAAGGAGCTTTTAAGGCAATGTTATGACATTGGTTACCGTTCATTGCTACTTATTTCAACCACCGGTTTCATTACCGGCATGGTGTTTACGAAGCAATCCCGTCCATCGCTGGCGGAATTTGGCGCCACTTCCTGGTTGCCGTCGCTGGTTGCCATTGCGTTGCTGAGAACGCTGGCTCCGTTGCTCACATCTTTAATTGCCGCAGGCAAAGTAGGTTCAAGCATCGGGGCCGAATTGGGCTCTATGCGGGTCACCGAACAGATAGATGCCATGGAGGTTTCTGCCACCAATCCATTTAAATTTTTAGTTACAACCCGCGTGCTGGCGGCTACGATCACCATACCAATTCTTACATTTTATACCGCTTGGGTAGGCATGCTTGGGGCTTTGCTGAATGTTTATCTGAGTGAAGGTACCACGGCAACCGCGTTTTTTCAGGTCTCGTTAGAGTCAATCACCTTTTTAGATATTATCGCTTCTACAGTAAAAGCCGTCATTTTTGGGTTTACCATTGGCATAGTGGGATGTTATCAGGGATATAATTCATCTAAAGGCACCGAAGGTGTGGGAAAAGCAGCAAATTCATCCGTGGTGATCGGTATGTTCCTGATATTTATTGAAGAAGTGGTATCTGTTCAATTCTTCAGCCTTTTCAGACCCTGACACCATGGAACAAAAAAAACCAACCGACA
>JBGTBV010000269.1:0-12954 GCA_041749185.1 Daejeonella sp.
GTAAATTAATATGCGTTGCTCCAGTCGTATCGCCTCTTCAATCCGGCAGATGGCAGGGGCCATATCTTTCATTAAAAATGGAGAATGCAACTGGCTGATATCCGGGCGGAAAAAATCTTTTGCCTGTTCAAAATTATGAACGCCGCGGCTAACCAGCAAGTTAGCCAGCACCTCGTCTATATTCAAATCGGTTTGGAGTAGAGAGACCACCGCGGGGTTGCCGGGCTGGCGTTCCAACCATCTTTTTTGCATATATTTGACTTTCTAACCCGGCACCTGGCCCGGTTGTAGACGGTAAAAATAACCAATTAAGGCAACAATCATAATTCTGTTGAAAGCGAACGCCCTGAACGAAGGTTCCTACTCTGTTGATGTTTCTAAAACGTTTCTTCCGTTTGATCCGACTATTCACAAGGCTAAAGACCGGCCCGGTTCGCTGTTTATTTATGTGCAGCCATTCCTGGTAGAAACCGCTCATGATCTGATTGTTTTTGACACCGGGCTGGGGTATAAAAATTCCAAAGGAAAGCTGATCATTCATGAAAATATTGAGAAAGCAGGCTATCATCCGGATAACGTAACCCTGGTGCTTATGTCGCATCTGCATTTTGACCATTCGGGCGGGATGGTTTATGAAGTTGAAGGCAAATGGCTTTTAAGTTTTGCTAATGCCGAATATGTGATTCAGCGTGGCGAATGGGGAAACGCATACAGCAAGCCATCCAAATCGTACAAAACGGAGATTTTTGATGTGTTACAGCGGAGCGGCAGCGTACACTTTATAGAAGGCTCGGGCAAATTGAACGCCGAAATTGATTACGCACTTACCGGCGGGCATTCTGAGTTTCACCAGGTTTTTACGGTTAAAGAAGGAGACCAGACGATATTTTACGGTGGGGATGTACTGCCAGAGCCCGAGCAACTGCTTCGTAAATTTATGGCCAAGTATGATTTTGACGGACGCAGGTCGATGGAATTGCGAAAAGAATTTGGCAACACCGCCGTAGCTGAGAATCAAACCTGCCTTTTTTATCACGCAAAGTCAAAGCCGATTGCAAAAGTGGCGCTGGATGGAGAGCATTTTAAAATCATCCCGGCTTAGCAACCTTATTTTCAATCTCAGCAAAAATTCCAGAAAGCTGGTCTAAACTGATGGGCTTTGAAATAAAGCCAGAAACCTCCGGATAGATACTGGCCTGTTCCATATCTGTAGCATGAACAGATGACGAGAGCATATAAATCCGGGTGTTTTTTAGTAAGCTTTCTGTATCTGCCCGCAATTCTTCCAGCACTTCCCAGCCACTCAACAAAGGCATATTGATATCAAGCAGTAATAAATCAATGGCGTTCTGATCGGCTATTCGGGCTTTAATGGCCTGTAGTGCTTCTAACGGATTTGTAAAACTTTGCAAAGAAGCGTTGGCCTCGCTTTTTTTTAATAGATGACTAAAGAGAAAATTATTAATATCGTCATCATCAACAAGGAAAAGTTCAATCATCTAATTTCTTTCAAATTTGTTAAACTCAATGGTAAAGGTGGTTCCGAGGTTTACATTGCTGTCAACACTTATAGTTCCGTTCATGGCCTCAATTTGTGATTTAATAATGAACAATCCAAGCCCCTTGCCGTCTGTCTTTCTGCTGAAGCGTTGATAGAGGCCAAACAGTTTATTTTTATTTTTCTTCAGATCAATGCCCTGCCCATTGTCGGTAACATCCAGAAAGTTATTTCCGCCAACCCGATAAGAACGGATATTCACAATCGGATTGCGGTCTGGCGCCTTGTACTTAATGGCGTTAGACACCAGGTTAAGGAGTACACTATGGAGAATTTTCCGCGAATAATTTATTTCGGGCACATGGTCAAAGCTGAGATTTACCTGCGCTTTTTCCTTTTTAATAAGATAATCAATGGAATTTAAAACATTGTGTGTTTCCTGGGCCAGATTTAGGTTTTGTGTAGGTTCTACATGCCCCGGTTTCTGAGAAACTATCTCGATCAGATCATTGAGCGTTTCGTTTAGTTGCAAACTGGATTTGTGGATTTTACGAACCACTTCCACATTAAATTCATCATCTGGTTTTGTGTAATTGTAAAGCTCGGCCAGGCTCAGCAGATTAACCGCAGGGGCTCGTAAATTATGTGAAGTGATGTAAGCAAACTTCTGCAATTCGGTATTGGAGTGCATCAGTTCCCTCGTTATTTTTTGCAACTCCAGTTGCTTATGCTTCATGTCATCTATATCTAAATGAACCCCGGTAACCTTCAAAGCTTTTCCGTTACTGTCACGCTCCTGTACTTTCAGGTAAGCCATAATCCATTTCCACTCACCGGTTTTAGTTTTAACACGGTGTTCAAACTGGTAGTGATCTTTGCCGCTACGCAAAAAGTAAATAATAGCTGCCTTAACAGTTCTGGTCTCCTGAGGATGAATGTGGTCTAACCAGGCTTTTGAGTTGGGCTCAACTTCCCAGAGTTTATATCCCATCATTGCAGCCCATTGCTGATTATAGCTTATTTCTTTGGTGGCCACTATCCACGTAAAAACACCAAGGCCCACCCCTTCAACGGCCACATCAAATAGCACCCGGTTTGCTTCTGCAAGTGCCTCGGCCTGTTCCCGGTAATTTGTTTGATCTGCGAGGGCGGCGCTTTTAAGGTCTAACTCTTTTTGGTATTGCCTGATTTTTTTAATCAAAGCAACAATAGCAATTAAAGCCGCTAAAACGCTCAGAAAGTAGATGCCGCTTACCGCGAAGTTTGCAAGTAAAACCGGTCCAAGGCTAAAAATTTTTTGCTGCTTGCGCCTATCGCGAATTTCTACGGGTATAACAGTTTTGGTTTGGGATTTAATCGGGAGCGGGCTAAGATAGAAAAGGTGTCGGGGTGGATTAATCATGCATTTCGTTTAACATGGGTATTCTACGAAACCAGCATGCTTTTAGTTTTCGGTTTGAAAATTTAGGGGTGCGGAAAAAAAAGGGACAAAAAAAACCCGCTCTTTTACCTGCGGGTTTATAAGATTTTTAAAAAAATTATTTTTTTGCTACCAGATTGATTGATAATTCGAACTCGTCGTCAATGGCTTTGTCGCCAATATCATTAAAGAAGCTTTTAGAGCCATACCGAACATCGTATTTGGTGCGATTTACCATTACGTTTTTAGCAACCGCAACAATCGTATTATCCTGCTTTTTAACACTCGCCGGGAAAGTTACCGGTTGCGTAATGCCTTTGATGGTCAGATCGCCGGTAATATTTACGCGGTCTGTGCCGGCGGCAGTTACTTTGGTGATCACAAATTTAGAAGTTGGATTTTTTTCAACAGAGAAAAAATCATCGGTTTTTAGATGGCCGGTCAACCGCTCAGAGTCTGATGTTATCGAACTCATATCCATCACAAAAGAGCCGCCTTTAACAGCATTTCCGTTTACCAAAACTTCGCCAGATGAGATTTTGATCTTACCATCGTGTTTGCCGGTAACTTTGCGGCCTATCCAATCTATAGATGAACGCTCGGTATCAACCTTGTAAACCTCCGTTTTAACTGGTTTGTTAAAGGCCATAAATAAAACCAGACTGGCAGACAGGCTGAGGGTGGTGATTAATTTTTTCATGATTTATCAGTATTAAAAACCAAATATATTCTATTTGAAAAGATGTTTAAACAATTAGTACGTTGTTGCTGATTGTTTACCTGGCGCTGACAGATAGCTCGGCTCCCTGATGATGCGGGTCATAGAAGTGAATTTTAAAGGTAGTTCCCTTATTCTCAGTACTTTCAACTTCTATTTTTCCATCCATGGCCTCTACCTGCGATTTGATAATATATAAGCCTAAACCCTTGCCATCTATATTATTATGAAAGCGCTGGTATAATCCAAATACTTTATGACCGAATTTTTGCATGTTGATGCCGATGCCATTATCAGAAAAAGTAAGCACAGTGTAATCCCGCTCAATGTGGGTAGACACCCTGATTAGCAGCGGCCGCTCTGACGAGCGGTATTTAATGGCATTGGTTAACAGGTTGAGTAAAATACTGGTCAGGTACCTTTTGGGGAAGTTTATGTTTTCTACTTCAGAAAAATCAGTATCTATTTCTGCTTTAGAAAGTTGTACCTGATTTTCTATACTCGTCATGGCCTGTTCCAGTTCTGTAGGTAAGTTTAAGCTCTCTTTGGTAACCTGTTCTCCAGATTTGCTTGAAACAATCTCCACCAGATCATTTAACGTATTGTCTAATTGCTTTACAGATTGCCTGATCTTGTTGTTGATTTCTATTTCAAGCTCGTGTGGCAAATCATTTGCAGCATTCATTTCTGTGAGGCTTTTTAAATTCACAACCGGCGCACGCAAATTATGCGAGGTGATGTAAGCGAATTTTTCAAGCTCCCCGTTCTTTTTCAGCAATTCTTTGGTGAGCTCCTGAAGTTCAAATTCTTTCCTTTTTATGGAGTCAATATCCAGATGCAGCCCGGTGATGTTGGTTGGCCGGTCATTTTCATCGCGGGCAGAAATTTTTCTAAACGATAGAATCCAACGCCAATTGCCGTTTTCGGCTTTAACCCGATAGCTGATCGTATTTGAAGAAGCCTTTGACGCTAAAAATTCAAGATTCACTTTCTCTACCCGGGCTTTATCTTCCGGATGAATGAGTGTATCCCATTTGCTGAGGTCTTTAGATGAGTCATCCCATTGATAACCCAATTGGTTTAATATCCAGCGTTGGTTTAGGTGCGCTGTTTTATTTTTCAGATCGAGTTCCCAAAGCCCTAAGCCGGCGGCCTCTATAGCCAGCTCCAGCCGCTCGTCTGCCCGGCGGCGGCTCTGATTTTCGGTAAGCAAGGCTGATGTTTTAGCCTGAACCTGCCTCCGTAATTCCCAGTTTAAGGCAACACCAAGTACGAAAAGCACGGCGCCGATCATTAATGTGTACATTAATATTTTGTACCACTCCTGATTTCGATTTTCATTAGGCTCAAATAAAAATCCTGCTAATGTAAGGTCTTTATCAGCCAGGCCGAGTTCCTGATAAATAGAAAGCATATTCTGCCAGCGGCCGGCATTCATGTGGCCTATTTCGACAAATTTGGGCAGAATTAGCTGCTCAAGCTCTTCGGCCTCATCAAGTAAATTAAGTTTACTCACTCCGCGGGCCTGCACACCTGGCAGGGTTAAAATATAGTCGGCCATTGCCGCTTTATTATTCAGGGCGTATTCCCATCCGCGGCGGGTAGCACGATTAAACGCTTCTACAATTTCCGGAGATCGGTTTGCATATTTTTGCGAAGTGAAAATAACATCTCCATAGAAGTCAACTCCGTAATCCAGCGGTTTCATAATTACGGGGTCAAGACCCATGTCCCGCAAACGTGTTGGCTGCGAGGTAATGTACGTAATAACCGCATCGGCGCTGCCGTCAAGTAATTCCTCAGAATCTTTTTCCCGTGGAATAATTTGGGTACTGTTCGGCGAAAGCCCCTCTTTAAGCATAATGGCTTTGAAGATGCTCCATCCCTGGTCATTGGCAGAAAGGATTTTTTTTCCTACCAGATCGCTCGGGCGCCTGATGCCGCTTTTTGCCTTGGATAGTATTCCGTAAGGCGAACTTTGTAACGTGGCAAACACAACGGTAAGCGGGTTGTCCTTGGGGTTTTTAAATAATACTTCCGGGTCATAAATACCGAATTCGGCTTTGCCGGATGATACCATATCAATAGGCGAAATATTTTTGCCGCCTTCCAGAATACGGATGTCAAGTCCCTCGCTTTTATAATAACCCTGTTGCCGGGCCGCATAGTAACCTGCAAACTGAAAGCGATGGCTCCACTTAAGTTGCAGCCGGGCAGCGGTATATTGGGCGCTAAGCGTAGCCGGGTTTATAACGCCGAGAAAACAAAGTACAGCTAAAGCTATTTTTAAGTTTACACGTATTGCCACAGGGAAAGACTTTTTAACATACCGGCTAAAATAATATAAGTAATTGATTTTTAGACGGGTGATTTGAAACTAAAATAATTACAAACTTAAATACCCGTGCAAAAATACTCTTACGCATAATCCGATGAATTGTTCCCTTGCGGCAATTTATTTACCGATTTTAGCGATGGTTGTTAACTAACCGGTTCTTCTAAATAACTCTCAATAGGAGGGCATGAACAAATTAATGTGCGGTCGCCATGAGTGTCATTAACCCTGCCTACCGATGGCCAGAATTTGAAGGCCGAGACATAAGGTAAAGGGAAGGCGGCTTTCTGGCGTGAATAAGGTCGGCGCCAATCATCGGCAGTAACGACGGCAGCCGTATGAGGGGCGTTCTTTAGCGGATTATCTGCTTTGTCAAAAACGCCTGTAGCAACCTCTTCAATTTCCGTTCTTATCGCAATCATCGCATCGCAAAACCGGTCCAATTCATGTTTTGGTTCAGATTCTGTCGGCTCAATCATCAGGGTACCAGCCACCGGAAATGACACGGTGGGAGCATGGAAGCCGTAATCCATCAGTCGCTTGGCAATATCGGTTACTTCAATACCAAAAGCTTTGAACGCACGACAATCCAGGATCATCTCGTGAGCACAGCGGCCCGCAGATCCAGAATAAAGAACGGGATACTCGCCCTCCAGTCTTGCTTTAATGTAATTGGCGTTAAGGATAGCATATTTAGTAGCATTGGTCAGTCCCTCTGCTCCCATCATGGCAATATATGCGTGCGAAATAATCAGGATAGAAGCAGAACCCCAGGGTGCCGATGACACCGCATGGATCGATTTTTCGTGTGCGATATCGACAACGCTGTGAGCGGGCAGATATTTTACCAAATGTTTGGCTACACCAATAGGGCCCATTCCTGGGCCGCCGCCGCCGTGCGGTATGCAAAATGTTTTGTGCAGATTGAGGTGGCAAACATCGGCACCGATAGTTGCCGGACTGGTAAGCCCAACCTGGGCGTTCATATTGGCGCCGTCCATGTAAACCTGGCCGCCATGATCATGAATGATCTGGCAAATTTCGATTATACTTTCCTCGAAAACGCCATGGGTAGAAGGGTAGGTAACCATCAGGCAGGAGAGATCATCTTTATGCTGTTCCGCTCTGGTTTGCAAGTCGCGTACATCAATGTTTCCCCGCTCATCACATTTAACCACCACGATTTTCATCCCGGCCATGGCCGCCGAGGCAGGATTGGTACCATGTGCCGATGAAGGGATCAGGGCCACATTACGGTGCTTGTCGCCACGATCTATATGATACGCCCGGATAACCATCAAGCCCGCGTACTCGCCCTGCGCACCCGCATTAGGCTGCAAACTCATCGCCGCAAAGCCGGTTATCTCGCTCAGCCAATTATTCAGTTCGTTAAAAATTTGCATATATCCCCCTACCTGATCGGTTGGGGCAAACGGATGCATCTTACTAAACTCCGGCCAGGTAACCGGTACCATTTCTGTTGTGGCGTTCAGTTTCATGGTGCAGGAGCCAAGAGCGATCATCGAATGGCATAAAGAAAGATCTTTCGCTTCCAGCGATTTAATGTAACGCAGCATTTCGTGCTCAGAATAATGCGTGTTAAATACCGGATGACTTAGATAGGCAGATTTGCGCTGTAGATTATCAGGCAACTGCAATTGCAGGCTTTCGCCGATACTGCCGGTATCCACATCTGCTAATGTTTTTCCTTTTACCTTCGCAAATATCTTTGTCAGCAGGAGCACATCTTCAACCGATGTTGTCTCATCCAGAGAAATGGTGACAGCCTGGCCGGTGTATCTCAGGTTTACATCACTATTTAGAGCCTCTGCGTGTACCGGATTTACTAAATCGCCAAGGGTGACTTTTAGCGTGTCAAAAAAATACTCATTCTGCTGGGTATACCCCAGGCTTGTCAGCGATTTTGCCAGCATAGCTGTCAGGCCGTGGATTCGGCCGGCGATAGCTTTCAACCCACTGGGGCCATGATATGCCGCGTACATTCCCGCCATGATGGCCAATAACGCCTGGGCGGTGCAAATATTCGAAGTTGCTTTGTCGCGGCGGATGTGCTGCTCCCGCGTTTGCAATGCCATGCGTAAGGCGTAGTTCCCGGCGTTGTCAATAGTTACACCAATAATCCGACCCGGAATAGAGCGTTTATACTCTTCTTTGGTGGCGAAATACGCGGCATGCGGCCCGCCAAATCCCATAGGTACACCAAAGCGCTGCGAAGTTCCAACCACAATGTCTGCTCCCCATTCTCCGGGTGGGGTTAAAAGCGTCAGGCTCATCAGGTCGGCAACTACAGTTAATTTTATCCCTTTCTGATGGCTGCTTGCTGCGAAGTCGGCATAGCTGTAAACGGCACCATCGCCTGCCGGATATTGAACGATTGCGCCAAACATACTATCACTTAGCTCCACATCCCGGTGATTGCCAATTAACAATTTAATTCCATACGGGGCTGATCGGGTTTTGAGAATATCTATAGTTTGCGGAAACAGTTCCTCCGAAACAAAAAATACGTTTGCCCCGGAATTTTTGCGCATGCTGTATTGCATAAACATGGCTTCGGCGGCAGCCGTACCTTCATCAAGTAATGAGGCGTTGGCAATTTCCATCCCGGTAAGATCAATAACCATGGTTTGAAAATTCAACAAGGCCTGTAAACGGCCCTGAGCAATTTCTGCCTGGTAAGGGGTGTACTGGGTGTACCAACCCGGATTTTCAAGAATATTTCGCTGAATAACGCCAGGCACAATCACATCGTAATATCCCTGCCCGATGTAAGATTTAAACACCCGGTTTTTTGAAGCGGTTTCTTTCAAATCATTCAGGTAATCAAATTCGCTTTTAGCGGCAGGGAGATTTAACTTTCCTTTCAACCGTATTTGCGAAGGCACGGTCTGATCAATCAGCTCATCAATCGTGTTAAGACCTATTGCTTCCAGCATTCCGGCGGTATCCTGGTTGTTGGGGGCAATATGGCGGTATGCAAATTTTTCTTGAAAATCTATATCTAACTTCATCAAAAAGAGGGTTTTTTGGTGCAGCAAAAGTATGTAAAATATAGGTTAAGAATATGTGGGGCATTCAGTGAAATGTAATTTTATAACAGGATAATTTAGAAGAGCGCATTGAACGAAAACGAAGAAATACGACTACAGTCATCCTTAAAACAAGGCGGGTCGGCATTGCCAACCACGCCTTGCACTGCTCCAATTCATGAGCGATGGCTTAAAATAATTGGCAACCAAGTGAATGAAACCCCCTGATCTTAAATCTTAAACTTTTTTACCTTTGGCCAAAGCATTGTGCATGAAAGAAACTATTTTGGTAATTGGCTCCAATGGCCAGATCGGGACGGAACTGGTAACCGAACTAAGAAAAATATACGGAGAAAACCACGTGGTAGCCTGTGACATCAGGCGGCCTGATTACGACATTAAAAATGCTGGCCCGTTTGAGTTTGTGAATGTTTTAGAAAAAGATATTCTGACAGGGATATTTAAAAAGTATAAACCAAAACAGGTTTACCTGCTTGCCGCTTTGCTGTCTGCCACTGGCGAGCAAAATCCGAAACTGGCCTGGGATCTGAATATGAACGGCTTGCTGAATGTTTTAGATCTTGCATTACTGTACAAAACACAGCGGGTCTACTGGCCAAGCTCTATTGCCGCTTTTGGTGTTAATTCCCCAAAAGTGCATACTCCGCAGTACTGCATTATGGATCCGAATACGGTTTATGGTATCAGCAAACTGGCCGGCGAGCGCTGGTGCGAATATTATTTTCAGCGCTATGGCCTGGATGTGCGTAGCCTCCGTTATCCGGGATTGATTAGCTGGAAAGCGGCGCCCGGCGGCGGCACTACTGATTATGCCATCCACATTTTTCACGATGCGCTGAAAAAAGGAAATTACACCTGTTTTTTATCGGCCCAAACCGCATTGCCCATGATGTACATGGACGACGCCATACGGGGTACCATCAAACTAATGGATGCGCCGGCTTCGAGTATCAGTATCCGCTCCAGCTATAATTTTGCCGGGGTGAGTTTTACTCCGGAAGTTTTGGCAGCCGAAATCAAAAAACACATTCCAGCCTTTAAGCTGAACTATTCTAAAAACGACCCCCGTCAGGCTATAGCCAGTAGCTGGCCGCAATCTATTGACGATAGCCAGGCACAAAAGGACTGGAATTGGCAGTTAGAGTTTGATCTGGCCAGGATGACTGAAGACATGCTGAGAAATTTGAAGAGTTAAATGAAGAAGGTTGAAAGTTGGGTGTTGAAAGTTCAATTTAATGTCATTCACTTTGAGATAAAAACATGGACTATCAAGTTGCAACGGGTTACCATATTAAAACTAATTGCGTGAGGGATTGCAGTGGAAAGCCCACAGTCCCGGCTGTTCGCCGGGGCGAGGACTTGGAACGAAAAGCCCGACCCGCCCCTTTAGGCGGAGCACGCCCAACGAATCATTTGAATTAACGCTTTAAACATTTCATATATCCCAAAAAAAAGCAGCAAGGTCTAATAAATCACATATAAAATCCTTGAAAGCACCAATTAACTGACCTGTGACCTCAACAAAACAAACCAATAGATAGCAATCATTCATCATATAACACAAGACCAATATTATGGGAAGAGCATTTGAATTTCGTAAAGAAAGAAAGTTTAAGCGCTGGGCTAAAATGGCCGTTCAGTTTACCCGATTGGGGAAAGAGATTGTAATGGCGGTTAAGGCGGGCGGGCCAAATCCAGACACGAACTCCTCCTTACGTACGGCTATGCAAAACGCCAAAGCGGTTAACATGCCAAAAGATCGCGTGGAAGCGGCTATTAAAAGAGCATCAAACAAAGACGAGAGCAACTACGAAGAAATAGTTTACGAAGGCTATGCGCCGCATGGAGTGGCTATCCTGGTAGAAACGGCAACCGATAATACCAACCGGACCGTGGCAAACGTTCGCAGCTATTTTACCAAGACTGGTGGCTCGCTGGGTAAAACAGGTTCGCTGGATTTTATATTTTCCCGTAAATCCGTCTTCAGGTTTGAACCCGCCGAACTGGATTTGGAAGAGTTGGAATTTGAATTGATTGATGCAGGTTTGGAGGATTTGTATGTGGAGGATAACGAAGAAGGCAATGAAATTGGGGTGATCCATACTTCGTTTGAAGACTTTGGTAAAATGCAGAAAGCGCTTGAAGAACGCGGTATTAAATTGGTAAGCGCAAAGTTAGAACGTGTGCCGCAGTCAACCACAGAGGTTACAGAAGAACAGGCTGTTGATGTGCTTAAACTGCTGGATAAAATGGAAGAAGATGATGACGTGCAGGCGGTTTATCACAATATGGCGGAATGAGGTATCAGCTTTCAGGAATCAGCTTTCAGGTATCAGCTTTCAGGTATTAGCTTTCAGTAAATTGACAAACCAGCAAATTGACAAATTAGCAAATTAAAACTATGGCTTTATTCACATCGCGTAAGCAGCAGAAACCCGTTGACGTTAAGTTTCAGAAAGGCTTGCTGTTCGTAAAAATTGATAACGGCAAAGAGATCGCCTATCCGCTTGATTTTCAGCCTGAGCTGTTGCGGGCAACCGACGAAGAAAGATCTGACTGGGAACTGAAGCCAGACGGTTCGGGAATTCGGTGGAACAATCTGAATACGGAAATTGATTTTTGAGAACAAAGACCCTATTGAGAGACAACTTTTATAAATTTTATATTTGAATAAATCAAAGGGAGAATGCCGACGATCTTACTTATATCTGGCTGGAGATTATATTTTTGGTCGAATGAAAACAATGAACCCATTCACATACACGCGGTTAAAGGCGATATGGAATGTAAATTCTGGATTGATATTGCTAATTTTGATATTTCTATCGCGGTAGAATATAATCTGTCACCTCAGGCTAAACGGGAGATTAAGAAAATAATCTATGAGCATTTTGATTATATCGTCTCGGAATGGACCAAATATTTTAAAAAATAAATACTATGGAAAATGCGTATTCAATTCAAGAGGTGGAATTCGATGAGGAATATCTTTTTTTGAAAATTGATGGTCATGCCGTCAAGTTAAGACTGACCGATATTTCGGAGAAATTGGCAAAGGCATCTGAATCAGAAAAAAACGACTATTCAATTTCGCCCTCAGGATATGGCATTAATTGGAAATCACTGGATGAAGACCTATCCATTAATGGATTACTGCGAATGGCACAATCCCAATATATTCTCCCATAATTACTTTTGATCTTTTTGCATTTCAAGAGCAAATATCATAAGTGTGATTCTTTGAATATCAATTAGCTACTTCCGCGTTATTCTCTATTATTAGAAAATAACCAGCTTAAAAGCTCAGGCTCGGCAAAAGCCTGGTCCCAGCTGTTGTGGTTGGCATCCGGGTATAGCGTAAATTTTACGTCGGCCCCCCGTGCCCTAAGCGCATCTACCACAATTTTTGAATTTTCTGGCGGCACCACATCGTCTTTGGCGCCGTGAAATATCCATAACGGAACTTTTTTATACTTCTTCGTATTTTTGGGATTATCACCGCCGCAGATAGCAAAAGCCGCGGCGAAGTCGCCACGCATGCGGCGTAAAAGTTCGAAGGTTCCCATACCGCCCATTGATAAACCTCCCACGTAAAACTGATCTTCATCAGCGTATGGCATATCCTGCAAATCGTCCGTCAGGCCCATTAAAAGTTTCATCGAAGGTGTGGGCGTTCCTCCTTTTTGAAATTGAAAAGTGCGGTTGCCGTTCACAACCGGGATATCCACATTAGACCAAAAACTGTTCGCAGGACATTGAGGGAAAACTACAATTGCGGGAAAACTTTTGCGGACATCCGGATCCAGAAATAACTTACTTCCGTGCGTTAATTGCGCCTGATTATCGCTTCCCCGTTCACCGGCGCCGTGCAGAAAAACCATTACCGGGTATTTTTTCCCCGGATCAAAATTT
>JBGTBV010000270.1:0-5700 GCA_041749185.1 Daejeonella sp.
ACATGTCTGTAGAAAATAAGAATGAACATGTCGCTGAGCATGAAGGAATGACCAGAAAGAAAATCTGGCAAGTTTTCTTTTACCTTTTGGGTATAACCGCTCTTGAATTTTTTATCGCCCTATATCTTCTTCCAAAAGGCATCATCGGCCATGGAATAGGGAATTTCGCATATATAGTTCTAACCCTGGTAAAGGCTTTTTATATAGTTGCTTATTTTATGCACCTGAAATTTGAAAAGCTTGCGCTAACAACCGGCATTACCGTATCGCTTATATTTATTGTATATTTTATTATTTTGATGCTCACTGAGGGCTCGTACCTCAACGTGCACATGAATTAATGCATAAAAAGTCCTTTTCAACAAAAAAAATTTTTCTTCTGGTTGTACTTCTCGCGGTACCCGGCTTATTGTATTATTTGTTGCAGGAGAAAGGGAAAAACCGGTACAAACCTCTTCCATTTTATGGTTCCAAACAAGTAGCATCCACTTTCCATATGAGGCGGGGGAAAAAGATTGCTGATACAATTTATCATACAATTGAGCCTTTTGCACTCAGAAATCAGAATGACCAAGTAATCAGCTTCCCCGCAGATAGTCACCGCATAACGGTTGTAAATTTTTTCTTTACCCGTTGCTCAACCTTTTGCAAACCTATGACTGCAGAAGTATCAGGGGTGGCCAATATTTTTAGAAAAAATAAGCTGCTCCAGTTTTATTCTATAACCGTTGATCCGGAAAACGATACTCCTGGTGTTTTAAAAAAATATCAAAGCGCTTTAAATCTTAAGCCAGATAATTGGGATTTTTTAACCGGAAGCAGCGAAAAGATAATGAAGCTCGCCCAAAGCGATTTTTTGGTAGACGCTTTAGAAGATACAACCACCAACCCGAGTTTTATTCATACTCCCATGCTTATTTTGGTTGATCCGCAAAGGCGCATTCGCGGATATTATAATTCGGCTAACAAGGAAGAAGTTGACAAGCTCACAGACGAAATTAAGGTTTTGATAACTGAAGAACTTCGGGGAATTACCAACCGTTAATATCTATTATGAATGATAAATTTATTTTCAGACTGATTTTAGGATTATCAGTATTTGTATTCGCAGTAGTTGCTCTTTTGCAAAGTAACCTGCTCAATCTTTTTCCGGATAAAGCGCTGATTCCGTCCTGGGTTTTGCTTCTGCCCGCTTTAAACGCTGTTTTAAACGGAACTTGCAGTGTTTTGCTGTTGCTTTCACTTTATTTTATCAAACGTAAGCAGATAGGGCTTCACAAAAAATTGAATATTCTCACATTCATTCTTTCATCTCTTTTCTTAGTTTCTTACATTATTTTTCACGCGACGGGAATAAAAACAACCTACGGCGGAACTGGTTTTATCAGGTATGTGTACTACATTATTTTGATAACGCATATTGTATTGGCTGCGGTGGTTTTACCGTTGGTATTAATGAGCTTTCAACGAGGGTTGCAGATGCAGATAGAAAGGCATAAAAAGCTGGTGAGGTGGAGTTATCCAATTTGGTTATACGTCACCGTTTCGGGAGTAATTGTTTACTTAATGATTGCGCCCTATTACCAATTCTAAGTTTTTATTTCTTTGCCCCGCATTAACCCCTGATTATAATTTATGAAAAGGATACGAAATTTTCTGGTGATATTGGTTCTGCTCAACTTGGTTTGGGTAATAACCGCAACTGCACAATGTTCTATGTGTACTTTAAGCGCAGAAAACTCTGTTCAAAACGGAAATACACAAGGCAAAGGTTTAAATAAAGGAATTTTGTTGCTATTGGCGGCTCCTTATATTGCAATTGCCGGTGTTGGCTACGTGTGGTACACCCGTTACCGCCGTAAAAATGTGGCGATTGATATAAAGGACGAGCGGATAAACCTCAACTAAATCTATTGAGTCCAGATTAGAAAATTGATAACAAACAGATCTGAATGATACAGACCAGCACCTTATCTTTTCTAAAAGAGCTGACAAACAATAACAACCGCGAGTGGTTCGCCGACAATAAAGCCCGGCATGACCAGGCCCGGGAAAATGTACTGGATTTCGCCGCTGAGGTGATTAAAGGTTTAGCCGAGATAGATAGCCAAATACCCGCCACTCTGGAAGCCAAAAACTGTGTGATGCGCATTTACCGGGATATCCGCTTCAGTACAGATAAAACTCCTTATAAAACTAATTTCGGGGCTGGCATATCCCCCAACGGAAAGAGTTTTAACGGCGCCGGATATTACCTGCATATCAGTCCCGACGAATGTTTTGTTGCCGGCGGAGCCTGGATGCCCGAGCGGGATCAGTTAAAGGCAATTCGCCAGGAAATTGATTACAATGCGGCGGGGCTTAAAGAAAGCCTGAAAGAGTTTAACCTGCAAAACGGTAATGCCGGATTGGATAAAGAGCATCAGTTAAAAACTACTCCTAAAGGTTACGCGGCCGATCATCCTGAAATTGAGCTTCTGAGGTTGAAAAGTTTCACACTTAGTAAGCAGATAACACCAGCCGAATTAACCAAATCAACAGGGCTGGTCACAGTGCTCGACGGCTTTTCAACCATCTACCCTTTTATGTTATTTTTGCGAAACGCCTTATCTTAAATTTATTCTGTATGAGAAAGTTAAACCTGCTTTGTTTCGTTACACTTTTAATCGCATCGCTAAGTTCCTGCATTGTTTTATCGCCCAAAAAGTACAACGCTATGCTTTTAAAAAGCGATTCGCTTACTTTGGGCTGGGAAAACGCCCGCATCAGAATAGAAAGTTTAGAAGAAGAAGCAGAACGTTTGCGCTCGGATACCGGCCGTTTAATTTCCCGGATTACTGATCTGGAAGACCGGCTTCAAGGACTTGACGCGAATTACGCCTCGCTCCGGTCAAACAGTTCAACCGAGATAAACAAGTTATCTGATGATCTTAAAAAACGCGAAGAGCGGCTAAGGGAGGTTGAAGAAATTTTGCGTAAACGCGATGAAGCAGCCAACGCCTTGAAGAATAAATTGCAGCAAGCATTGCTGGGATTTCAGCAGAGCGGCCTTTCGGTTGATATACGAGATGGTAAAGTGTATGTTTCATTAACCGATAAATTGCTTTTTGCTTCGGGGAGTATTGTGATAGATGAGAAGGGCAAGCAAGCCTTACAGGAACTGGCCACTGTTTTAAAAACGCAGCCCGAAATCAATATTTCTGTGGAAGGGCATACTGATAATCAGCGTGTGGTAAACCTCGGCCAGATTAAAGATAACTGGGATTTAAGTGTTTTGCGTGCTACATCTGTGGTGAGGTACTTAACCGATGTTCAGAAAATAGAAAACAGCCGTATCACCGCCACCGGCAAAGGCGAATATCAGCCTATTGAAAATGCATCAAGCGCAGAAGCCAGAAGTCGCAACCGCCGGATCGAAATAGTTCTATCGCCCAAGCTGGACGAACTTTATAATTTGATTAAATAGTAATATTCTGGAGGAAGATTGGCAGAGCGATGATCTAAAAAGGAACATCGCTGAATTGTTAAAACGGACTTGTAATCTCTTTTAAAGAAGGAAGTTTTTTATCCTTTTCGGAGAGGTTTAATTCATTTTCAGTAACTCCCCAATCAATACCCAGCTCGGGATCATTCCAGGCAACGCCGATTTCGGCATCTTTTTGATACAGGTTATTTACTTTGTAGCTAAATATGGTCTGATCTTCCAGCGTAACAAAACCGTGCAAAAAGCCGGCGGGCACCCAGAACATTTTCATATTATCGCCAGATAATTGCACAGAAATGTGTCGGCCATAAGTTGGCGATTTTTTGCGGATATCTACCGCTATATCCAAAACGCTGCCCTGCACAACCCGCACAAGTTTCCCCTGGGCTGTTGGCGGTGCCTGGGCATGAAGTCCGCGTAAAGTGCCTTTTTGAGATAATGACTGGTTATCCTGAACAAAATGCGTATCAATTCCCGCGTCTTTAAACAGATTTTGGTTGTAACTCTCAAAAAAATAGCCCCGGTCATCTTTCCAAATTTTGGGTTCAATTATAAAAACGTCTTTAATAAAAGTCTCTGTAAATTTCATGCGAAATAGCTTGAATTGGAATTGAGGTGATTAAAAAAAGGTGAACGATGCCGCATCCGGTGCACGGGCCAATCAGTTTACATATTCCATTAAACTCCGATAAACTACAAATTTGTTTGTGAAAGTTTCCGGGAAAGAATTTCGTAATGCCGGTGCGTGGTGTTGAAGGTAATTATCATATTGTTCGCGGCTATCGGCCACATACTGAATGCAATACGTTACACCTTCGTTTGGAGAATCTAAAACTTTTAATATCCGCGAAGACGCGAAACCGGACAATTTCATTACTTCCGGCACATGTTTTTGCTTTAACCATTCAAGGTATTCCTGTTGGATTTCTTCGTCAAGAATAACCGTAACGTTGTATAGGATCATTTGCAAATATAGGTTTTTGCTTAAAAAACATTAAAATAGTGTTAAGCAATTAACCCAACTTGTCGCCGCGTAAGGTTCGAAATCGCTTTCGGGCTTCAATTACATATAAGCTTCCCGGAAAATCGTTGATGATTTTTTGATAAAGTGTTTTTGCTTTTTCTAAATCATTCAGTTTTAGTTCGTAAACTTCGGCAAGCATAAAAATAGCGTCATCTGCCCAGAGGTCAAAAGAATGGTCTGAAACTATTTTTTGCAATTGGATTGCGCCCCTCGCAAAATCTTCCTGCTTCAAATAAATTTTAGCTTCGGCCATTAAAATATCGTCTGTAAGCGAGTTTGCCGGATAAAGTTTATTGATACTATCGAGCGTAGTGAGCGCTTTATCAGACTGATTGGTGAAGAGAAGTAAATCTGCCCGTGCATAAAGTTCGAGCGCATTAGTATCTGCTTCGTTTTGCAGATTATCAGAAATTAAGAGTCGAAGGTTCAGCGCATCGTTGGCATAGAGTTGTGATGTTGAAGCCTTCAGCACATCAAGCTGCGCTTTAGCCCATAAAAAATCTCCCTGAAAGTAAGAAAGCCTGGCGTTTTTAAATTTGGCTTCCTGCCCGGGAGGTTCGTCAGAGAATTGTTTTTCTACCTGCCCGTAAATTAGAGCAGCTTCCCAGGGCTCGCCGTTCAGAATATAAATGTCGCCAAGTTCAAGTTTCGCTCCCGCGATGCTGGCATTTGGCAAACCAGCCAACTGCAGAAGACCCTCTAATGCAGATACCGCTTCTGAACTTTTATTGAGATAATAGGCTTGCAGACTGGCAAGTTGCCTGATGGCGAAAGCAGTGCCGGTATTTCTGCCAAACTCGTTCAGCAAAAACAAATAGTCTTTTTCAAGTTGCAAAAGCTCGCCGGAGTTAAACTTTGCCGAGGTGAGCATTTTGGTTTTTATATTGAGCTGATCAATCTTTGCGGGAATGTAATAACGGCTGCCCGAACCCTTGGCTATCAGATAATCAAGCGCTTCTACGGCCGTGCTAAATGCTTTGTTGGCCGCCAATATTCTCGATAAGGCAAGCACCCGGTCGCCCTCTTCGTTCTGCCGGCGGTCTAAAGCAAGCGTTTGCCTGAGGGCCATGTCAAAATCTTTTTGCTGAATATACTGCCAGGTTAGAAGTTCAGAATAGGCTATGTTCTGGGGGTTTTTCTGCAACCGCCTAAGCAAGGCAGATTTTAAAAGTTCATAATCGGCCGAGTCTTC
>JBGTBV010000271.1:0-2610 GCA_041749185.1 Daejeonella sp.
TCGGCTAACTCGCCGGAAGAGCGTAGCAAACGTATTTCCAGGAATTGCGGTTCGGTGGTTACTTCTAACTTCTTCTCATAAGCCAAAAAACCAAGATGACTAACCTGCAAAATGTAGATCCCCGCAGTTAATTTTTTGAATTGGAATATGGCTTTTTCGTTGCTGAAGGAAGTACGCAACTCCGGTCCGCTGAGCGTAACAGTTGCGCCGGCTAAAAACGTTCCGCTAAGCCGATCAGTAATTCTTCCCTCAAAAGTCTGGGCGTAAGCCGGGTTAAAGACGGCAAATAATAGAATCGTTAATAATAAACGTCGCATCAATATCATTGAATGTGGTCAAATTTGAATTAAAACGGCGAGATGCCCGTGAACCGGAACCTCCCGAGCCTAATCGTCATCTTTCTTTTTTTCCATCTTCACAAATGCGCTTCTACGCGGGGCAGGCATTACAGAGTCTTCTCCTTTAACTGATTTCCAGACCACTTCATTCAGATCTAAATCAGGTGCGGCATCTTCCCGGGCGAAGTTCCATTTTTCTGAGCGTTCCGAGCTTTTGTTACGGGCCAGATTGCGCTCATTCAAATTAACATTTGCCGGTTTTGCGGTGTAAGAACTTAAATCGGGTGTATTTGTAAAGCAATCAAACATCGGCCTGGCCGCAGCATCGTACTGGCTCATAGGCGGCAATCCTAAAATCAGTTCCATGGTTCTAAGCATTCCGGAGGTGGAATACATGGTATGGATTACGGATTTGCGCCTGGTGTACGGGCTGATTACAAATGCCGGCGATCGGTGCGCATCTACATGGTCGGGGCCGTTCTGCGCATCGTCTTCCAATACAAAAATAACGCTATGATCCCAAATGCTACTTTTGGAAATATGTTCCACCAGCCTGCCAAGCGCCAGGTCATTATCGGCAACAGCCGCAGTCGGACTAATTTTGCCCAGGCGCTGCCCGCTGGTATGGTCGTTGCCAATGCGAATGGTGTTAAATTGAGGCACTTTTTTAAGGGCGAGTAATGAATCGAAATCCGTTTTAAACAGGGCAATGCGGTCTACATCTTTTATATCCAGATTGTATCCCGGATAGTCTGTATCCACGTGCCCCTCTAATGATTTGAGGTAGGTTTCACCTTTATCGGCAAACTCGCCATAACTGCGGTAGCTTACGCCGGCCCGTTTGCAATAATCCCAAATAAAGCCATCCCGCGGATAGGCTATTTTCCGGCTTCCCTCATAGTCATAAGTGCCGCCGCGGCCGCCATAGCTAACCGGCCAGTTTTTTTCAACATAATCGGTTGCGTAAGCGGCGGTGCTCCAGTTATGGCCATCGGCACTTACCTCGGCATCTACATAAAAGTTATCAAGTAATACAAATTCACGGGCCAATGCGTGATGATTGGGCGTTACCCGCTCCGGGAAAATGCACAAGGTAGAGTCTCCATTACCTTCTTTCATATCGCCCAGAATCTGATCGTATGTGCGGTTCTCTTTGATCACATAGAAAACATGCTTAATGGGCGAGGCCTCTCCCTGTCGGCTGGGCACCGGATTTCCGCCGGTCTCTGCGGCCATGCTTTCTGTTTCCGCTTTATAAGGTGAATTTTCAAGAACCTGCCGGGTAAAATTTTTCAGTTCCCGTTCGTCCGGAACATCAATAATGGATAAGGTTCCCTTGAACAACCCACCAATATATTGCACTTCCTGTTGCTCGCTAATTCCCTGGTGGGTGGCGCTGTTATCTGATTTTTTTATGGGTTGGGGTCCCCGCGGATTGGCCATAGAGGTGAAGCCTTTGCCATTAGAAACGAATATCTTATTTTTCAGAACCCGCACATTGGTTGGATACCATCCCGTGGGAACGAAACCCTTTACCGCACTTTTACCCGGCTGCGATACGTCAAACACCGCCAGGCAGTTATTATCCGCATTGGCGATGTAAAGTGTTTTTTCATCCGCCGATAAGGCGAGCCCGTTGGTGGTACTGCCGGTTAGTTTGGTGGGATGAAGCGTTGTAGAAATTACCTCAATTGCCTTACCGGCAGCCAGATCAATAACTGATACCGAATTGTCATTGGCGTTTGCAACGTACAGATACGTTCCCTGTTTATTGAGTATTATCTCGTTGGGATGGCTTTCTGTAGGAATTTCTGCGCCCAGTTTATTGGTTTGGGTATCGTAAACCGCAATTTTATCGCCACCCCACAAAGAAATGTAGAGCTGTTTTTTATCTGGCGAAAGTACGCAGGCATAAGCCTCGTGCCCCAAAATGGTTTTTTGGATCAGTTTTTTGGTTTGGAGATCAAAAATGTATAAGGAATTGTCTTCTTTGGTAACGGTGTACAGAATTTTTCGTTTATCGTCTACATCAATTCCCGTTGGACTTATTTTTTCTACCGGCCAGGCTTTTCCCAAAATCAGCGTATCTGCAGTTTCTAATTTGTTGTTGCGTATGGGATAAATTAAAATAATGTTATCATTTGCACCCGAAGCATACAGTTTTTTTTCATCGGCACTAAACTTTAAGCCATACCAAGCTTTGGCAATGGGCTGCTCAAACAGTGTTTTCTCTGTTTGGGGATCAATAAGCTGTATACTTTGTTTACTCTGC
>JBGTBV010000272.1:0-2963 GCA_041749185.1 Daejeonella sp.
TTTCTCAGAGAACATAGCGGCAACATCGCCCAGAGCGTAAACATGATCAAAGTTTGGAACTTTGTTAAATTCGTCAACCTGAATTCGGTTACCCCGAACAATTTTTTCGGCCGGGATGCCCTCAATAACACAACCTTTAACACCAGCCGACCACAATACGTTTTTGCTCACAATAGTCTGACCGTTAGAAAGTTTGATAGAAGCGCCGTCATAACCTTCAACCCGTACATTCATGACCACCGTAACGCCCATTTCTTCTAAAAATGCTTTTGACTTGGCAGAGGCCTGATCAGACATGCCGCCTAATAATTGAGCAGATCCTTCAATCAAATAAATATCCATCTGACTGATGTCCAGTTCGGGATAGTCTTTAGGCAGTACGTGCATTTTGAGTTCGGCCAGGGCGCCGGAGAGTTCAACACCTGTAGGACCGCCACCCACCACCACAAAATTCATCAATGAATCTTTCAATACCGGGTCAGTTTCAATCAATGCTTCCTCCATATTCTGCAGCAGCATGCTCCGCAAATTCAACGCCTCGGGAATGGTTTTCATAGACATCGCGTAATGCTCAATCTCTTTCTGCCCGAAAAAGTTGGTGTCAGAGCCGGTGGCCACCACCAGATAATCGTAAGTGATGTCTCCGATTGAAGTTTCGAGCGTTTTGCGCTCCGGGAAAATTCCCAGAACATCCGTAACGCGGAAAGTGAAGTTTTTATAACCTTTAAATATCTTCCGCAAGGGAAAAGCGATGGAGTCTGCTTCCAGGCCGCCGGTTGCAACCTGGTACAAAAGAGGCTGAAAGGTGTGGTAGTTGTGCCGGTCGAGCATCAAAATCTGCACATCCTTATTTTTAAGTTTCTTCGCAAGTTCTATCCCGCCGAAACCGCCGCCCACAATTACAACCCGCGGAAAGGGACTGGATGGTATTGATTGTTCTGCCATAGCTTTATCGTTTCAATGCGAACCTGTTTAAGGCCCAATTTGTTATTGTTCGTCTCCGCGGATGCGAAACACCAGTCCGTTCAGCTTTTCGTCTATCCGTATCTGGCAGGCCAGCCGACTGTCAAACCCGGCATCGGGGAGGGTGTCCAGCATGTCCATCTCTTCGTTGCCTGCATCGGGCAAAGCATCCAAACCTTCCAAAACCTGTACATGGCAGGTTGCACACAGGGCCATACCGCCGCAGGTTGCCAGAATATTGTAATCAGAAGCTTTCAAAACCTCCATTAAACTAAGGCTTATTTCTTCGGGTACTTCTACCTGTTTTTGCTGACCGTCGCGGTCTTCAACTGTAAACTCAATCATCTTTTAAAACTCATTTACGCCATACACGGTAGTGTATTTAAAGCTTAGTTTCTTATCCGGATAAACGTATTTGAAAGCACTTTGCACCATCAGAGCCGCTTCATGAAAACCGCAAAGGATGAGTTTCAGTTTTCCGGGATAGGTATTTATATCGCCGATAGCGTAAATGCGCTCCACGTTTGTAGAATAATCAAATGTATCCACATGAATTGCAGACTTGTCTATATTGAGCCCCCAGCCGGCAATTGGACCAAGTTTAGGGCTTAGGCCGAAGAGGGGAATGAGGTAATCTGTTTGCAGATCTTTGGCCACTTTATCGCGGCCGATAACCGATACCGATTCCAGCTTGCCGTTTCCGGATACGCTAACCAGGTTTGAATGCAGGATCAAATCGATTTTTCCTTCTTTAGCCAGCTCAAAAACCTTTTCTGCCGAGTCGGGTGCGCCTCTGAAGGTATCACCACGATGAATGAGTGTTACTCTTTGAGCCACATCGCTCAAAAATATCGTCCAGTCTAAGGCCGAATCGCCGCCACCGGCCAGTATTACCTTTTTATCTCTAAAATGCTCGGGGTTTTTTACCATGTATTCCACGCCTTTACCTTCAAAGTTCTGCAGGTTTTCTATCTCGGGTTTACGCGGCTCAAAACAGCCCAGACCGCCCGCAATAACTACTACCTGACAATGGATTTGGTTCCCATCGCTGGTGCCTACTACAATAGACCCATCATCTTGCTTTTCCAGAGTTTCTACCCGTTCGCCCAACGTAAAACCGGGGTGGAAGGGTGCAATTTGTTCCATCAACCGGTCTACCAGTTCCTGGGCTTTAATATCGGGGTAACCCGGAATATCATAAATGGGTTTTTGCGGATAAATTTCTGATAACTGCCCGCCAACTTGTGGCAGGGTATCAATTAAATGGCAGCGCATTTTTAACAAACCGGCTTCAAAAACTGCAAAAAGGCCCACGGGGCCGGCACCTATTATGCATATATCTGTCTGGATCATTGAGATTAGTATTTATTAATTAGTACTTAGTATTTAGAATTTGGCGATCTGAAAATTTCTCCATTCATTCAACCTTCAGGCCTCCCGCCCTGATTATCCAGATTGTTGTAAATGGTAGTTAGAATCCGTTTCAGGGTTTTGTAGTCTTCTTCACTTAGGTTTTCCCAGGCTTTCATCCGTATCTCAGACATTTTGGGGCTCCACTCTGCTACATGGTGCATACCCAGCTCGGTTAAATGAACGGTAAAGCTACGGCGGTCGGCGGGGTGGATGCGCCGTTCAGTAAGGCCTTTTTTGCATAAAAGATCAATAATCCGCGTAAGCGTTGGGTGGTCTTTATCGGTAATTTCGGCAAGCTGGCTCTGATTCAGATCGTTGTACTGGTTCAGGTTCCTTAAAATCAGCCACTGATCGACCGTGATATCATAATTTTCAGCATTGAAACGGCGCTGGGCGTATTGCTTTACTTTACGTGCCGTGCGGTCCAGAAGATCGCCATAGGTGCTGAATAGGTCTGTTGGCATAATAATAATTAGTGTGACAAATATCAGTAATATTATGTTTATTTCAAACCCAGTGCTTTAAATGTTGCGTTTTAGTGATTTAAAGTTCACCATAATTTTCAAACGGATTTAAAACGAACTAAA
>JBGTBV010000273.1:0-8533 GCA_041749185.1 Daejeonella sp.
CCACAACCGGGACATTAAGATTTGGCCTTTTCATCATGTGAGCCGATGGGAAATAAGCCATTGCGTAATCAGCACCAATAGTCTGCTCAATCTCGCTGTTTAGAGGGTCGGGGTTGCTATTCCGGCCGAATTTTGATAACAGTTTCCTGATTAATTTTATTGAAAACGTGGGCGGCACGGTCGATTTGAGCAAACGGACATTTACACGATTATCAATCTGATTAATTTCGGGTATCTGTTTTAGATTATCGTAATGAATAAAATAATCAATATTCAGTTTTGGATTATTTACGATCAAATTCTTGCAAAGCAGCAACGAAAAACGGGAGAGTCCGCCGCCTACCGGAAGATTATCAACAAAGGCAATTTTTAGATATTTTTCCTGATTATCTTCTGGCATTAAGCTTTGAAATTAGATTGCCAGGTAGAGAAGCGTTTGAGAATGTTTAACTTCTGTAACCACTTAACCCTGTTGGAATTTCTATAATATAAGTGTAGGCTTTTCAGCTCCGCCTGTAAGTGCAGATCGGCTTTGAACATCGCGTATTCATTTAACAAAACTGTCTCTTTTTCATGTTTTATCAGTCTTTGGCTTTCCGCAGCGGAACTAAGGCCATCCCCGCAAAAGTCAGTAATCGTTAATGGGATGTGTTTGTAAGCGCATTTGTGCTTGCAAATAGCATCAATTTGAAATTTCCAGTCGGAGGTGATTTTTAACGATTCGCTATAATCGCCGACCCGTTTAAATAAACTTTTTTTGATGAACATCGCCTGATGCGGAATAGCTCCATCGATAAAGTAGGTAAGATTTAATTTATCGGGATAAATTTCTGTGCGAACAATCTCGTTGTTTTTTACAGCATTAATATCCCCGTATATAATATCTTCATCGCTAAAATAAGCAACAGCTTTACTAACACTTTCTAATGTTGTAAACGAATCGCCGGAGTTCAAAAACAGGAGGTAATCGCCACCCGCTTTTTTAATCCCCTTGTTCATTGCGGGGTATATACCGTTATCTTTCTCGGAGATCCAATAGTGCAACTTATCGGCAGAATCTTGAATGATGGCTAAACTTTCATCCGTCGAACCGCCATCAATTAGTATATACTCTATATCTGAATAGTTTTGGGCGCAAACACTGTTAATGGTTTTTTTTAAACCTTTTGCGTTATTTAAATTGATGGTAATAATTGAAATTTTCATTGAAAGTTTTGGACTTAATAAATTATATACTTATCCTTAGGAATCTAAAAGGACTAAAGCAGTAGCCAATGAATCTACAAAGTCGAATTCAATTGAGTGTTTTGACAAACTTGACCTGTAGTTAATGTTTACTTGATTTGTAAATTCACTAAAGCCTTTAATGAAGCACTATATACATCTTCTATAAGTACTTCATTTATATTTAACAAAGACCATTGATCATAATTTTTATTTTCAGTAATTACATTTTTAGGGAATACGCTGATGACCTTATTATAAATGTTTTTGGGAAAAGGAATGAACCGGCCATAAAGATCACCCCGTGCAATGCAAATGGTAGGAATATCTAAGGCAACTGCAATATGAACTGCAGCAGTATCATTTGATATTAAAAGTTTTGATCCCCCTATTAATTCACACAACTCTATTAATGTTAGTCTTCCGGTTTGGTTTGTAACCAATTGATTAGAAACTTGTCGTTCAATTTTTAGATTTTCTTCTATTTCCTCCTTTCCACCCGCGAGTGTTATATTTTGATTTAGTTCCAAAATTATTAATCTGCATAAGTTTGTATAATTTTCTGAAGGCCACTTTTTATTATTGTCACTACCACCAGTAAATAATACTACACTATTATGATTAATAATTGTCAATTTAGCTTTGTCAATCGTTGGCTTTGTAAGATCACATTTCTCTTCGGTAAGAAATTCAAAGATCTGCTTATTTCTCTCGAACTCATGCACTGGCTCAGAATCTAATTGAATAAGCTGGGTATAAAATGAATTTCCTTTATTTTTTGATTCGGGAAATTTATTTACTGCATCACCTTTAATGGCGATTTTATGTTTTGCATTAATATTACCGACAATCCAATCGGTTAAGTATTTCCTTGAATAATTTGTGTAAAAAATAGTGTTGGGTCTTAATTTTTGTAAGGCTAATATGAGTTTTATAATCTTAAAGTTTAGAAAGAAGCTATCAGAATACCAATAAAATTTTTGAACGGTGTCGGAGTCAAGGTGAACAGCTAAATCGTCTTGAGAAATATTGGCAAGCACATAAATTTTGTACGACTTAAATTTATTAGAATTTTTTAAAAAACTTAGGAAATTTCTGAAAAGCACATAATCCCCTATACCATCGTTTTTAATTAACAAAAGAGTTTTTGCTTTGCGGGGAACATAGTAAAATATAATGTTAATAAAAGTTGGAGCTATGGTCCATATCAACTTTTCTTTTATAATACGTTTAAGAAATGAGACAATTAACATTCTTGCAGAAACATTACGTCTGTGGTTTTTAAAATATATAATGCCAATTTTTAATAGTTAAAACAATTCTCTTTCATTATTTTCTAAATTGTATACTGGCAACCCTCTGATGCATTTTTGACGATCCTCATAATTAAGGTGATTCAAGTTATTATTTTTGTCTCGAGATTCTCTAAATTTAGAAGGAGAAAATATATTTTGCGGGTCTTTCTCTTTAAAAATTCCTAACTTTTCTGTCTTAATAAAATAAGCATTCACAGATGCACTGTTTATGCCAATAAATGAATAACCCTTTTCTTTACCTAATCTTTCAAGTGCAGAGAGAGAAGCACCAAAATATAGATAACTGAAATGAGCATTTTCTCTAACGAAACCATCAGAATATGGAATAGTTATCGGCCGGTCTATACCAAATACCGCATTAAATTCGATTATGACCATTACAGGCTCAACAATTGTTATTGTTTCCCATATCCAGTAATCATTTCCGTCTATATCTATGCTTAGAATTCCGATTTCGTCTTTATAACCAGCTTCTTCAATTATTTCGTTTATGTTTTCTTTTGTTATAAAGTGTGTAATGGCCTTTAAATTATATTTCCAATATATTGGATCGTTCTTAATATATTTAATATTATCTTCCGATCCATCTATTACTAAACCGCTCCAGTTATTATTTATTAAAAGAAATCGGGTATTTGATTCGAGGTAATTTTGTACGCCAAATTCTATAAATGTCGTAGTTTTAAATTCAATTTTATTGATGATATATTGAATAATTCCATCATCTCCCCATTGAGAAAAAACTTTAAATTCTGCTTTTTGTATGTCATGGCTATAATCCATTTGTAAATTATTATGGATCAAAACCTTGCTAAATAATAATTTAGCTATATCAATACCTTCTTTAGTTTCATTGATTTGAACCTTTAATTCAGAAACATTTCCTGATACTTCGTTTATAGTTCTGTTAATATGTATCAGAGATAGCCATTTGTTCCATATTTTTTTTAAATACGGTTTTTTATAATACATCATTTGCCTTTTTCGTATTTCGCATGAGGGAATTAAACCATTACTTTTTACGCGTATTATTAAGAAAGGGATACTTTCTTCAAAGCCCTTAGTTTATTTTTGATTATTGATTTTATTTTCCTAAAAAATTGTTCATCCGGTGGATAGCACTTACTGAAAAGGTTTTCAAAAGTATACTTGTCCGCCTCTTTATTTATTTTTAATTCTGAAGGGTGAATCAACTCGTCTAGTTTGAAAATTTCGAGCTTTTCAAGTTTTATATCTTTTTCAACAGTATGTGTAGCATTTATTCCAAAGCCGATATTAGAGACAAGATTTCTATTAGGTAATATCGCATATCCATTATTTGAAAAAAATGCGAATGACCAAGCATAATCCCAGGTGTCTACAGATTTAATAAAGCCAGCCTCAAAAATATTTAACCAAAATTTAGCTTGTTTTTTATCTTTAATAATTTTTGAGATGATTTTTTTTTTCCTGAAATCGGGGAATTTTTTAAGGTCCAGATCATACTGTACCCAAGCTCTTTTCCATGTTGCCCAGCCCCATATGTGAGCGAATTGAGAGAAATAATAACTTCCATCTCCTCTCCATAATCCATTCTGGAAATTGTTTCCCGAAATATGCATCACTTTTTCGTTTGACTCATAGCGTGTTAATAATTCAGAACAAAAAGTAAAGAAGCTCTCATTCGGTAAGCAATCGTCCTCCAAAATAATTCCCTGTTCAACATGCTCAAAAAACCAGGTGATCGCTCCGGAAACTGCCAAACCGCAACCCAGATTCTGGTCTCTGAAGAAGGTTTTTAGTTCGCAGTCCCAGTCAATATTATTTATTATTTCCCTGACTTCGCGGCAAGATTCAAACTCATTTTCCCGGTCGGCACGCGGTCCATCGGCTGCCACAAACAATTGCTTTGGCCGGGCCCGCCTGATGGTTTCAAAAACCCGCCGGGTTTCATCGGGGCGATTAAAAACCAGAAAAAGTATAGGTTTGTTAAAGTTTTCCATTAGTTTTTCCCGGCAAGCACTTTTAATGCCCTTGATATTCGGTTAAGGCCCCGTTTTATTTTATGCTCCCGCGGACTTACGTTTTCTGACTTCCGGCAATAAAGTGGATCAACAGATTGTAGCCTCAAAATTTCATTTTTTCTGAGAGCCCCGATATATGAGGTGTGTATCGGAACAATATCCGGTCGGCTGGCAAATGTATAACGCTCGCTATACACGCAAATTTGTTGGGGATTTGAAAACCGGAAACCGCTGTAATGATAAAATCTTAAGGGATATTGCCGATTGACGAGCCATTTTCCGCCGGCATCTTTGGCCAGTTGTCTCTCGTGTAAATTGGAAGGCGCCATATTGTATCCGCGATGTTTAAGGATATAATAATTATCGAAAAAAACCGGCACCAAATTAATCCATACCTGGTCAAAAAACATGTTGTTCCGCTCATCGGCGAAACTGTATTTTACCAGTCTACTTTGCCACCATTTTAAAAACGGAAGCGTTTTTTCGAAATCAGCCAAAGCGATAAAGCCAAGGTTAAAGATACCGGTACCTAAAATATGAATGTCTGACGGGGAGTGCCCGTCGTCAATTGGTGTACAATTTTGAGGCGTGATTATGATGTCATGCCGCTCCAATAATTCTAAAACCTCGTTGAAGGCAGAAAAAGTTTCTGTATCCGGATCGAGGTAAATTATTTTAGATGCTTTTTTCTGCCTGAACAAGTGTTCAAAATAGAAGGGTTTTACTGCGGTGTTTAATTCGACAATTGAGTACTTACGCTCCATTTCGGCAAAATCTGCAAGCGAAAGATCTGCCACCGGAAGAATTGTGAGTTCGCTGAACAGGGTGTAATCAACCGCCTCATTCTTCTTATCTACCAAACCGATCACGAATTCTATGTTCGGATGATGTTTCCTGAAACTTTCTCCGGCCACTTTAGCTTGCGCCAGATAATTATTACAGCAAAGTGTAAAAGCTACGGTCACGTTAATTTTAGTTTGCGTTGCAGTTTGAAATAATATCCCACACAGAACAAATATGCCTTCGCGGTAGCATTGTAACTACCATTTTTAGCTTCTGAAACCAGATGATGTTCCAGTTTACGAAACCAGGGCTTATAAAGCTGTTTATAGAAGTATGAAATCAAATTGCGGTTCAGATCGGCCATAAACGCATGGTCTGTAATTGTGCTGCTGGCCCCGCCGGTTTTAAATACAGCGGCTATGAAATTTAAATACTTGGTTGGAAATTTCGCGGCGATCTTCAAATTTATATCATAATCAGCGCAAACCACATATTTCAAGTTGAAATTTCCACAGGCATTAAATACATCTTTGTGATACAAAATAGCCTGGTGGCAAATGTTTTTTGTAAGCAGTTTGCCGGTGTTAAAATAGCCGTCATACACCTGTTTATCTTTGGCCCACACTGTATCTCCATTTACAAGCACATTTGCGTAAAGCATTTTTACGGGATATTTTGCAGCTGCTTTGGAGAATTTTTCTAATACTTCATTGTCAAAAAGAACGTCATCGCCACCTAAAAAATAGAGCCATTGTCCTTTTGATTTTGCTATTCCTTTGTTCATCGCATCGTAAATGCCCTGATCTTTCTCATGAGAATAGAAAATTGAGGGATATCGCCTGGCATATTCAGCGCAAATCTGCGGAGTAGCATCTGTAGAAAGGCCGCCCATCAGCAAAACCTCGTAACCGGTAAACGATTGCGAAAGAATGCTTTCCAGACAGGCACCAATGCTTTCTGCACAGTTAAAAACGGGGATAACAATGCTGATCCGCGGTAAATTCACTGGCCGAACCAAAATTCGTTTTTAACTAAAATAGCGTTCAGATTGGTATTGGCATATTCGTAATAACCTTTGGAAACCAGGAAATCAATCAATTCAGATTTCCTTTTACCGGCGCCAATGGGCGAATATTCAGCAGCTTCTACGCAGATAACTTTGGGGAATGATGTTTGGAAATTAATGGATTCTAAAATTCGCAGGTCCAGCCCTTCCACATCCAGGCTTAAAAAATCAGGAAATGTGCCATCGCAATATTTTTTAAGTAAAGGTTCCAAAGTGGTAACCGAAACCTTATTTGTTTCTAAAAGCTCCGTGCCTGATGCAATCATCGCTTCATACTCTGACTTTGAAAACGTACTTAAGGTCTGATCTTTCATCACGTAAAAATCAAGTTCACCTGACTGATCACTTATGCCGATGTTGATATTCACATCCGCAGGGCGGTAAATTTCAAAAGCGGGTAAAAGCGTCGGATTGGCCTCTACATTAATTCCCCTGCAACCGCGGTTGTAAAAAATTGCTGTGTTATTCAGAAAATAGGGGTGGTGTGCGCCGATATCTAAATACCCCGGCATCTGAATATTCCGCAGCCTGAAGATGTAGTCAACAATTAAATCTTCACCACACTGCGAAAATGAGGTTTTTTGGTTTTGTAAAAGCTGCGCCGGAGTTATTTTTTTTAGCGCATAGCCATTTACCCGGAGTATATTTTTTAATTTATTCTTCAAAAAACGATCAATCACGGTTCAACTGCTCTTCAATTTGCTGGCAAGCCTTGCGGCGAAGTTTTTCACCGAATTAAACGCTGGAGACGAAGTTTTCTGATTGTTTTCGGTATCGCTTCCGGCACCCGGCGGCAACACATGCTCCCGATGGTGATTTAATAATTGATCGTAATGGGAATTGTAAAATGGCTCAGCCGAGTAATAATTAACGGGATTTTGTTCAAGCTGATTAATGCAATTAAACTCCTTTTCAACCCTAAACTGCGGCAGTTTATAATGGTTGCCAAATTGGGAAGGCATCCGGTACAAATTGAGATTGTATTTTTGGGCTAACAGTGATAGAATAGATTGGTCCCAACGGTGTTCTATGAATTCGGGAAGGTTTGGTAAGCCGCAGGTATTTTGCAGATCGGTCAGAATCCGTTCATCTTGCGCAAAATTGAGCCATTCATTCAGAAACCGCAGGCTGATATCGCACTTTCTAAACAAACAAAATGCTGCGTCGCAGTGCCGACTTTCCCAGAACTGTTCGCTGTCGCAACCCATCAGCACAAAACAATCCCGCTTAGTCCACATGGCCTTTGAAAAATTTCCATTTGCAAATAATACAATCGGCTCTTTGCTTTTCGCGATTTTAATGAGCGGATTCAAATTTTTGATTATTTCTATTCCGCAATCAGAATAAATCACAATATCCCCTTCAGCTAAATTTTTCATCGCTTCAAGGATGATGTAAGGCTTCCAAAGCCAATAGCCGAGGCCTTTGGGTTGTGCCAGAATATCCTTATTGAAATAGTAAAAAGGCTTGGATTTCAAATCCTCAAAATCGTGGGAGTAAATTAGATTAACTCCAAAATGATTCGCCGAAATATTCAATTTTTCACGACTTGCTTTGAACAAGTGATTTGATAAATTTGTGAGACAGCTAATCAATTATAAATGTTTTAAAAGAGCGGTCGAGCAGAACAAGAAATAAGAATTAAATTGTCGGTTTAACTATCAAACGGCCTGAATAATCAATTCTGTTGAGGAAGAGTTGTAACCCTCGCTTATGAATAAATTCATCTACAGCTTTTTTAGATCCCGACCAATGACCATAGTCGTCAATAATTATCAATCCTCCTGGAACGACAAAATCGAACAAGATATTCAATTCGTGGAGCGTTGATTCGTACCAATCTGTGTCAAGCCGAAGAATTGCAATTTTATCTATTTTACTATGAGGCAGTGTATTTTCGACTTTTCCTTTTACGAAATGAAGATTTTCGTATTGATAGTTCGTTGATTTCAAATTTGCTTTCACCTCTTCAATCGGTGAGTAACACCAGATACTTACCGGATCATTCTTAGATTGAGATCGCATTAGGTCAATTGCAGAAGTTCCATACATGGAAACATCATCCTTTATTGGCTCTGACATTCCTTCGAAAGTGTCAAACATGAATAGGTTTCTGGATGTATCACCGAGCTCAATTAATT
>JBGTBV010000274.1:0-19210 GCA_041749185.1 Daejeonella sp.
ATATGAGTACAGTGATTGGCGGATTTTTAAAGGTAATTTGCTTTTACCCGTACCTTAACCCGACTTGAAATTAGCAAAAGTTTAAATAAATCAATGATTTTTAAAAAACGAGGCCCGGTTAGAAGCCTTTGATTAAACCATAAGGTAATAACTTTCCGATCATTTAATTATTGCACAAGCGTTTTTTCCGTTCAAATTTAGGCGATTGTGAGTGATTGTTTTTCTGATTAAACCTCTTTTAAAAGGAAATATCTAAATGCCAGACCGGGTATAAAAACTCACCCCTAATGCATGCAGGCTTGTTCGCATAGCTGCAATGGTGCAGACAACTTAGTTTTAAAACCAATGCTTTTTTAAGGTTCAATGCCGCTTAGTTAAGCTCCGCAGGAGCATCCTGTTTATATAAAAAATGCTGAATGACGAAACGGCTCCAGCGGAGCCACCTGAATGTGAGCAGGGCATATGTGCATATTATTTTAATGATCATGCATAGGGTTAATCCCTTTTGTTGCTGCAAGCCCGGCAGGATGGACCCGGAAACAAACGCCCGGCAATTTTGGAGCGGGATTTTTTTGAATTGATTCTACTGATTCGGTTTTCTTCACCCGAAGTATTTGGAAAGCAAAACCCTCCCCCTGTCGCTCGCAACCATCGGGCTTTCCACTGTAGCCCTCCATTTCATTCCGGCTGCCGCTCAAATCCCGTTTAGTTTACGCGGGCTTGTGGTTACTATTTGCTTTGTTTACGGATGGAATTCTGGTGGGTATTTAATGCTTTGAGAGCTAGCACGTTTATCACGTGCGTTAGCGATGGGAGCGGCATTCTTTTTGTCTCGCCTCACGAGAGACCAAAGATATAGCGGACAGCGTAGCCTGTTCCGATTTTCATCGGGATTAAAACGCCAAAATTAAAATCAATCAATTAATAATCAAACTCAGGTTGTTACTACGTTAATAAACATCAAAAAGGAAGCCTCTGCCTTGACATTTTAATTTTAGTACGGTGCCACAATTTGTTTTCGGGCATTCGAATTTCAACCAACAGCCGTAATTTGTATCTTCGCCCATCGCAATTCTTAAAAAATGATCAAAAATTTTCAAGCTCTTTTTCTCTTTTTATTAATATCCGTGAACATTTCGGCACAATTGCCCACAGCACCAAAACGCGAATTCCGCGGAGCATGGCTGGCAACGGTGGCGAATATAGATTGGCCATCCCGGCCGGGACTAACAACTGAATTGCAAAAACAGGAGCTCATACGCATTTTAAATGATCATCAGCGAAGCGGCATCAACGCTATTATGCTTCAGATCAGGCCGGCAACAGACGCTCTGTATGGCAAAGGCCGCGAAATGTGGAGCCGCTTTCTGACCGGTAAACAAGGTCTTGCACCTGCGCCTTATTATGATCCGCTGGAATTCGCAATTCTGGAAGCGCATGCACGGGGTATGGAACTTCACGCCTGGTTCAATCCGTACCGGGCTACGTTTGATCTGATCGAATCGCATACCGATGCGAACCACATAACCCGGCAGAAACCCGGTTGGTTTTTCACTTACGAAGGTAAAAAGCTTTTCAACCCCGGCGTGCCCGAAGTTCAGCAATACATTGTGCAGGTAATTATGGATGTGGTGCGTAATTATGACATAGACGGGGTGCATTTTGATGATTACTTCTATCCGTACCCCGACGGAAAAAATAGCCCCCTGCCAGATTCAAATGAATACAAAAAGTATGGAGAGGCATTTTCAACAATTGCCGACTGGCGCCGCAACAATGTGGATACGCTCATTCATGTGCTAAATGATAGCATTCATGCAGAAAAAAAGTATGTAAAATTTGGCATTAGCCCTTTCGGGATATGGAGAAACAAGTCGCAGGATCCGGAAGGTTCTGAAAGCAACGGCTTTGACGGTTATGGAAAATTATATGCCGATGCCCGTAAATGGTCAAAGGAAGGCTGGGTTGACTACCTCAACCCGCAGTTGTATTTTCCGTTTTTCTATGCTGCGGCGCCCTACGAGAAATTGTTAGACTGGTGGAGCAACAATACCTATGGCCGCCATTTGTATATCGGGCAGGGTGCTTATCGGGCCACCGAAAACAGAGAAGGCTGGCGCAACCGGCAGCAAATTCCAGATCAGATACGGTATTTGAGAAACAATGCACGGGTGCAGGGTAGTGTTTTCTTCAGCTCTAAATCGCTTACACGAAACCTTGCAGGCGTAAATGATTCTTTGCGCAATGATTTTTACCGGTACCCAGCCTTGCAGCCCGCAATGCTGTGGCTGGACGACGTGGCCCCGAACCCGCCACGGGAAATAAAAGCAGAAGCTTTAGCTGATTGTGTGGATGTAAGCTGGCAACGCCCCGCCGCTGCCAGCGACGGTCAGATTGCTTACGGATACGTTATTTATCGTTTTGACGAAGGTGATGAGATCAACATCAGCAATCCGAAAAATATTTTAAAAATTGCTTTCGACGCTTCGCTCACCAAGTTTTCCGACACTTCGGTTCTTCCGGATTCAAGATATACCTACGTGGTAACCAGCATAGACCGTCTTAAAAATGAAAGCATCGGCACTTCAAAAGTGGGAATTCAGACCCTGGAAAGTACTGAAACGGTAACTGCACCAGCGGGCAGATAAATCCGGTTTGTTTATAGACTTAAATCTACCTGCTTAAGCTTGGTAGGTAGTTTTAAAAATTGATTGGTTTCTTGTTAATCTCCTATCGAATTTTATTCTGAACAGCGGGATTATCTGTTTTCAGTGGAATGAGGTGCTCTCTCAATTATAAAATTTTTCTAAATTTAATAAGGCGCTGTGTCGTTTCCTTTTCACGCACTTTTTTATCTTCCATGGTGCTGAGCCCTGCTCAGTGGGGGGGCAGCTTTAAGAGTTGTTTGCGCTATAACTCACGGTAGTGAAAAGTTTTTAAGACCATTTATCAAATAAAGTTATGCAAACAATATTAGGATCAGGTGGCATCGTTGCGAATGAAGTTGCGAAAGAACTTTATAGAAATTTCACCAAAGAGATTCAGTTGGTAGGGCGAAATCCTAAAAAAGTAAACGATTCTGATAAGCTTTTTAAAGCGGATCTGCTTGACGCCCAGCAAACCATTGATGCTGTCGCCGGAAGCGAAATTGTATACCTGACCGCAGGATTGCCTTATAACTCGCAAATTTGGGAAAAGCAATGGCCGGTGGTCATGCGCAATGTAATTGATGCATGTAAATATCATCAGTCGAAATTAGTTTTTTTCGATAACGTGTACATGTATGGTCGGGTATTGGGAGCGATGACCGAGGAAACCCCATTTAATGCGGCAAGTATTAAGGGAAAAGTACGGGGCAAAATTGCTCAAATGCTTTTAGATGAAATAGAAATGAATCAAATCACCGCGATGATTTGCAGAGCCCCTGAGTTTTATGGGCCACGAAATACACTAAGCGGAACAAATGCGACAATTTTTGACAACATCAGGAAAGGGAAGAAACTTCAAGTGTTGGTAAAGGATTCAACTTTGCGCACCATTATCTACACGCCGGATGCAGGTCGGGCTACTGCTTTACTCGGCAATACAACTGATGCATTCAACCAAACCTGGCATCTACCCTGTGATGCTGACCGTTTAACAACCAGGCAGTTTATCACCTTATGTTCTGAAATAAAAGGGCAAGAGTTGAAGTATATGATTTTGAAACCCTGGTTTGTTAGAATATTGGGTTTATTTATCCCAATGTTAAAAGAGATTGAGGAGTTACTTTATCAATGGGAGCAGGATTATATTTTTGACTGTACAAAGTTTACCAACCGCTTTCCCGAATTCAAAATAACGCCACTTAAAGTCGGAATTTCAGAAATTTTGAATGAAAAATAGCTGCTTAATAATCCGATCGCAGTAATTTAATCTCTCTGCGAGTCCCTGAGATTTTCGACTTTCTTAAGTGATTTCAATTTCTAACCAAAATTTAAGCATAAAAAAAACCGGCCTGGAAAAGCAGCCGGTATGAAATTTTAAATGAACATTTCAGATGTTTACATCCCCTGCTGATGAATATATTCTGAGCGATTCTGCCATTATCTTTTGTCCAATAACAAATTCAAGTTTTTTACAAATCTCGTATTCCTCCAGCTTTTTAAACCGTTCCAGGTCAAGCTTGATCTCGCCCAACGTCATCTCAGACATCATGTGCAAAAAATCTTCTCTTGAAAACGTTCGGTAGGCAACGGTGGCTTGATCTGAAAATGCTAAAATGGAAATTTCTTTTTCTTTTTTGATGTCTTTATTCGAAACTGTCATGTTGTTTTTCATTTGATGTAGAAACATTTTTTACGGTTTTAACAGGGTTAGGTTTCAGTGAAAAACTATTTTTTTGCGCCGTGAAACGTTTTTGGCATATTATGTGCGCAGAGAATTTGCGCCTAAATTCGGCCTTAATACGGTACAATCAATAGACGTTTGTAAGCATTAAATGTTTTTGATGTTAACAGATATAATTTAGATACGGAGTTAGCAGGTATCGGTATGTCGGGGTAAAGTAAATTATCAAGGCTTACGCGGCAGAAACAGCGGGGAAAAAATTTAGAAAAAAAAACCGGTCTGTTGCCAGCCGGTTTTTCTATACATCAGAATTTTATTTTTCTGGCAGCAGTACCAGGCGAACATAATTTTCGCCGCTCAGATATTTAACAGCAGCCGATTTTAAAGTTTCAGGCTTCAACTCTTTTAGTGAACTCAGATATCCTAAAATCTGTTTCGGGTCTTCCTGGTTTTGCACCCGTTCAGTTAAATAGCCTAACCAAAAGCCGTTGTCTTTTAACTGTGTTTCGGTGCTGCGGCGCTCCTCTGCCACAAATTTCTCCAGGTCAACCGGTTGGGCACCGCCCTGTTTTATTTTATTAATCTCGTCAAGCGATGAGGCGATCAGTTTTTCTACATTCTCCGGTGCGCAGCCAAAAGAAATATTCATTGTATAACGCCCAGACGGAAATTTGCTGTAACTGGCCCGGGCGCCTACTCCGTAAACGCCGCCTTCTTCTTCGCGTAAGCGCTCAATTAACTTAATGTTCAGCACCTCGGCCAGAGCATCTAACTGATTGTTATTTGCTTCATTGAACGTGTAATCGCCGCTGAATACCATCCGCACACTCGCTTTAGGTTCCTGCCCTTTATATACAGACTTACTTATTTTTCCTGCCGGGATGTTTATGCCCAGGTCTTTAGCTTTATCTTCGCGGCTGGTGGCAGGCAGACTGGCAATGTACTGCTCAAGCAATGGTTTGATCTCATCTACCTTAAAATTCCCTACAAAGGTAAAGGTGAAATCTCCGGCATCGGCAAAGCGCTCTTTATAAATCTGAAAAGCACGATCCAGGTTGATTTGCTCTACTTTTTGCAGGCTCGGGCCGGTGCGCCGGATGTTGTAATTTCCTAAAACTGCGGCGGCGGTATCTGCAAACACACTTCCCGGATCACTGCCCCGGTTGGCCAGATTGCCTTTTAGCTGGGTAATGTAACCCTTAAATATCTCCTCATCTTTACGGGGGCTGGTAAAATACAGGTAAACCATTTGAAGGGCCGTCTCTAAATCTTTCGGATTTGTAAATCCTACTAAACTTTCGCTGCGCTCGTTGATGCTGGGCTGCACAACAACGGTTTTGCCTGTGAGTAATTTGCTGAGCTGAATGGAGTTGAACGAACCTAAACCGCTTCTGTTCACGATAGTTGACGCATTTGAAGCCGACTGGTAATCGGCATCGCTGTATAAAGACGTTCCGCCAGGACTAACCGCACTAAAGCTGATCTCATCATTCTTAAAGTCGGTTGGCTTCAATATTACCTTAATTCCGTTGCTTAATGTAAGCTCGGTAATGCCAAGTTCTGTCAGTTTTGTCTCGCCGGTTACTTTACCTGAGGCAGGTTTGTTGGCCAGCAAAGGCTGATCAGACACCTGGTCAACATAAGCGGTTAAGGTCTGCTTGTTTACCTCATTTACCCAGTTCGTTACAGTGGTTTCATCGGGTAATTGATCTTTGTCCTTTTCCGGGCCCATTATAATTACATCGCGGTTTACATCGGTAATGTATTTTTTGGCGATGTTGTTCACCTCATCTAAAGAAACGCCCGCAATTGCATCTGTGTAAAAATTATACTCATAGGCAATGCCGGGGCTGGCTTCGCCACTTAAAAAATTTCGGAGATATTCATTCACAAAACGTTCTGATGAAGTTTTATCCCGCTCTTTGTAGGCAGATTCCTGACTGGTTAAAAATGCAGTTTTTGAACGCTCCAATTCCCCTTGGGTAAAGCCAAACTGCTTAATGCGCTCGGTTTCTGTTAGAACGGTTTTAAATCCTTTTTCCAATTCGCCGGGTTTTGCAACCACATAGGTTGTTGCCGCGTCTAAACCGGCTAAAAATCCGCCTATGCTTGCTCCCCCTTGTAAATATGGCGGGTTGGCCTGCTTGGTCAGCTCGCTGAAACGGGCCGCCGTCATCTGGTTGTAGAGCGAGCGCAACATGCTGTTGCGTAGATCTGCCGTTGTTTCTATCGTCGTTTCCGGATGCTTGATCAGTATTTGAGCAATGGTTACCGGAAATTCTTTATCGTACACTACAGCCACCTGGTTTTTACCGGTAAGCGGTATGTTGTACTCCACTCTCGGCCTTGGGTTTTCGGGGTTTTTAAGTGTAGAAAATTGCGTTTTAATCATTTCTTCAACCGCTTTAACATCTATATCGCCAACCACAATAAGCGCCTGCAGATTTGGCCGGTACCAGTCTTTATAAAACTGCCGGATGGTTTCCGGCTTAAAATTCGTTAATACTTCTTCGGTTCCGATGGGCAGTCGCTCGGAGTACCTGGAATTGTTGAAAATCATCGGCAGATATTTCTCAAGCATACGCTGCTGTGCGCCTTTACCAAGCCGTTTTTCCTCTAAAACAACACCGCGTTCTTTGTTGATCTCTTCGTCACTAAGTGTAGCGTCCTGCGCCCAGTCACGCATAATCTGCATTCCATTTTTAAAAACCTCGGGGTCATCGGTTGGTATAGGCAACTGATAGACGGTTTCGTCAAAACTGGTGTATGCATTCAGATCAGCGCCGAAACGCACACCCGCTTTTTGCAGATAATTTACCAGGTCATTTTTCGGAAAATTTTTGGTCCCGTTAAAACTCATATGCTCTGTAAAGTGAGCCAGGCCACGCTGATCGTCATTTTCCAGAATGGAGCCAACTTTTGTTGCCAGATACAATTGCGCCCGCTCTTTGGGTTCGGTGTTTCTGCGGATATAGTAGGTAAATCCGTTCTCTAGTTTTCCGGTAATAACGTTGCTATCAAGCGGAAGAGTCGTAACAGCGGCCGAAGAAGGTTGCACGGTATCGCCCGCAACCTGGCCGGTTTTATTCACCGATGCGCAGGATGTCAGCAACAATGCCACATTAGCCGAGTAAAAAAATAATTTGAGGGTTGATTTCATAAGTTCAGATGGTTTGGATTTTTAAAATTTATCGGTCAGACTTTTATGATGATTTTTTTATTGTACATAACCCAGAGTATTACCAACCATATCAGTATAAACGTAACTGCGCCGGCTAATGAAGCGTTTACGGGAGATAGGTACGGGGTATAGAAAGTTTGATACATCCAATCTTTGGATGTTACAGATGTGCCGTCAGCAAGGTCAATTTTAATCATGCTGAGTATTCGCGGAATAAGTCCCGAAAGGAAAAATACAGTGATTGCGTTTACGCCATAAACAACAAATGCTTTGGTGCCGCGGCTATAACCCTGAACGTCAATTATCCAATAGCAAAGCGCAAGCCCTAAGGTTGCCAAACCGCCGCTATACAAAACGTATGAGCTGGTCCACAGGGCTTTGTTTATCGGGAAAAACAGATCCCAGATCAGGCCAAGCATAACCGCAATAATGCCTATGCTAAACATCCAGGAAACCTTTACGCTGTCTTCGCGGTCTTTGCGTTTTAGCCAGGTTCCAATCAATACACCAAACAAGCCCGTGGCAATCGCCGGCAACGTACTCAATATCCCCTCCGGATCCCAGGTCCGCGATGATTTCCACAAATGGTTTTCGGTTAAAATGCTGCGGTCAAGCCAGGCACCAAGGTTAGTTTCTGGCTCTAAGTTCGCGTATCCTACTCCGGGCACGGGAATGAAAGTCATAATGAGCCAGTATACCAGCAGAATGCCGGCGAAAATGACTATTTGCGTTTTTCTGCTCGTTTTAATAAAGATGAGGGCGGCAACAAAAAATACAACAGCGATGCGCTGCAACACTCCGGGAATGCGCACTGTACGGATGGCTTCAAGGGGCTCGGTAAATACTTTGGGAAAAAGCGCAAGGAAAAGCCCGAGGCCGAATAAAACAAGTGACCTTTTAAGGATAGTTACGATGAGCTGCGGATGGTTTTTAACCTCGTTCTTCTTGCTGTCTAACGCATAGGCAATAGAAACTCCTACAATAAAGAGGAAAAACGGAAAAATCAGGTCGGTGGGCGTACAGCCATGCCAGGCCGCGTGTTTAAGCGGTGCGTAAATATGGCCCCAGTCTCCAGGATTATTTACCAAAATCATGGCGGCCACTGTAAAACCACGAAAAACATCAAGGGAAAGAAGTCTGGTTTTGGGGTTTGTAATTGCGGGTGTTGCTGACATTTCTGTGAACTTGTTGTATCGCGAAGTGACGTTTAAAGGCAACACTTTGCATTAAACATAAATACTTGGATCAGTAAAAGGAAATTGAGCAAAGCTGAGAAGCTATCTGGCAACAGCTTCAAATCTTAAAAAGTGAATAGATTCGTGTTTAAAACCGATGACGAACAAATGCTTCCATCGCCTCATATTCTGCCATCCCAAGGCGGTCATAGGCTTTGGCAGTTTCCCGGGTGCGGTCTTCGGCCCTTACCCAAAACTCCCGGGCGTCGTCTCCGGGAAAAACCGGACGGTCTTTTTGCGACTGGTGTTTAAAAATCGCGAAGCGCTTACGCTCTACTTCCTGCGGAGACAGCGGCACGGCCATTTCAATTTCATGGGTTTCAAATTCATGCCACGCACCCCGGTACATCCACAGCCAGCAATCTTTAATCCAGGCTTCCTCTTTTAACCGGTCAAGCGCTTTAATAACAATGTCAAAACAAACCTTGTGGGTTCCGTGCGGGTCGGCAAAATCACCAGCAGTAAAAATCTGGTGAGGTTTTACTTTTTGCAGCAGATCTGCAGTGAGCTGAATGTCGTCATTGGTAACAGCATTACGCTTTACTTTACCACGTTCGTAAAAAGGGAGAGCCATAAAATGGATGTGATCATCATCAAGGCCGGCATAGCGTGCCCCGCTGATTGCTTCGCCTTTTCTAATCAAGCCTTTAACGGTCTGGATTTCCTTAATATCTACTTCGTTTGGCTGCTTTGCATCAATAAACGTGCGCATCCGATCGTAAAGTTCATTCAGCTTGCTACTGTCCATACCCGCTGTTTTGCTAAAATCAGTCACGAATTCAACAAACCGCAGTACATCATCATCCCAAACGGCGGTGTTGCCCGATGTTTGATAGGCTACATGCACATCATGGCCCTGGTCAACCAGACGAATAAATGTTCCACCCATCGAAATCACATCATCATCCGGATGGGGAGAAAAAATGATTACCCGTTTGGTATCCGGCACGGCCCGTTCGGGTCGCTGACTATCATCTGCATTGGCTTTACCGCCGGGCCAACCGGTAATGGTATGCTGGATTTTGTTGAAAATATGGATGTTGATGTTGTAAACCGGCCCTTTCTCTGTAGCCAGTTGAGCCATCCCATGATTGTTATAATCCTCTTCGGTGAGCTTCAAAATTGGCTTGACTAAAAAGTTGGCTAACCAGATCACGGCCTTTTTTATAAGCGCTTCAGTCCAGATGCAGTCTTTAACCAGCCAGGGTGTATCAAAGCGGGTTAGTTCTGAAGCTGCATCGCGATCAAGCACGAATTCTACACTTTCTGATAATTGCAGGTAGGTTGCCGGTACGTCTGATGAAATTTCTCCCTCAACAGCCTTTTTAATAATGGGTGCTTTCTTGGCGTTCCAGGCCATCAGGACAATTTCCCGGGCTTTAAAAATAGTTCCAATTCCCATTGTAATTGCTTTAGTGGGCACGTTGGCTTTGCCCCCAAAGTCGCGTGAAGCATCCCGGCGGGTCAGATCGTCGAGCGTTACCAGCCGCGTGCCTGAGTTGGGTGCCGAGCCTGGCTCATTAAAGCCGATATGCCCGGTACGGCCAATTCCCAGAATCTGAAGATCAAGCCCGCCGCAGGCTGTTATCTTTTTTTCGTACTCCAGACAATAGGCCGGAATGTCTTCCAGCTTGAGCGTGCCATCAGGAACATGCACATTGGCCATATCTATATCAATATGGTTGAATAAATTTTCTTTCATAAAGGCCACATAACTTTGCGGCGAGTTGGGCTTCATGGGGAAGTACTCATCCAGATTAAAGGTGACCACGTTCCTAAAACTTAGACCATCTTCCCGGTGCAGGCGCACCAGTTCTTCGTAAACGCCAATGGGTGTCACGCCGGTAGCAAGCCCCAAAACAGCCTGTTCATTGCTTGCCTGCTTTCTAAGTATAAGGTCGGCGATGCGTTTTCCCACTCGTTTTGCAGCAATTTGCTGATCTGGGTAAACGGTTACAGGTAATTTTTCAAAGCGGGTTTCTTCCAGTAAGTTTAAACGGGCCATTTGATGTTAGGATGAGGGGGTGAATAGCAAATATAATTACAAAAAGTAAAATCAGGCACTTACTGCTCAATTCCTTTCGGAGTTTGGCATTTCACTGTGCGAAACAGTAGCCGGTCATCTCGTCAAAATCACTAATTTCGAATTATGAACGCCTCCATCAGCAAACTACATCGTATCGCGTCAAAATCAGAAAGAATAATCATCGGACTTATGTCGGGCACCTCTATGGATGGTCTTGATATCGCCTTGTGTTTATGCCGTGGATCGGGTGCCGGGGCAATTATCAAAATCCAAAATTTCAAAACGGTTGTTTACGATGAAGATTTTCGTAAAGAAATAAAAAGTGTGTTCGCCCGGAGGGAAGCCGATTTGCAGGCGGTCTGCATCCTTAATGAAGTAATTGGTACCCGTCATGCGGAGATGATTTTGGAAACCTTGCGACAGTGGCAGATTGATTCGGCAACGATAGACCTGATAGCAAGCCACGGACAAACTATTTACCATGCCCCAAAAATTCTGCACGGGCTGGCCCAGTATCCGAACGCCACATTACAAATTGGCGACGGCGATCATCTGGCAGTTAAAACCGGAATTATTACCGTTTGCGATTTCAGGCAAAAGCACGTGGCTGCAGGAGGAGAAGGTGCTCCGCTTGCCGTTTATGGTGATTACCTGATGTTTTCTGCACCTGGCGAAAACCGGTTAATGTTAAACATTGGAGGGATTGCCAATTTTACTTATTTGCCTGCTGATGGAAATGCCGAAAACGTTTTTTCAACGGATGTGGGCCCCGGTAATACGCTAATGGACCAGTTTGTCCAGGTTAATTTTCCGGGGATGTATTATGATAAAGATGCCAGTTTAGCCCTTGCGGGAAGAGAAAGCACTATTTTGCTGGATGAATTGTTGTCTGACGAATTTTTTAAGGGTGGGTTTCCGAAAACCACCGGGCCCGAGTTATTCAACCTCCGGTTTTTGAGCGAAGCTCAGCGCCGGTCCGGTACGCAATCTTTATCTAAACACGATGTTCTGGCAACTTTGTCGCGTTTTTCGGCAACGGCGATAACTGACGCAATAAAGAAATGCTTTCCAAAACAGGAGGGGCTCACAATTTATTTGAGTGGAGGTGGGATGCACAATCCTTTGCTTGCTGATCTGTTAAAATCGGGATTGCCGGCTGCCCGGTTTAAAACTACCGCCGATCTGGATATTGATCCCGACGCGAAGGAGGCCGTGCTTTTTGCGGTTCTTGCCAACGAAACCGTTTCCGGCAGCGCAATACATTTCGGTAAAAGGCAGGGCGTACCTTCTGTTTGTATGGGTAAAATCTGTTTGCCAGAATAATTTTTTTGCCGGAAAAACAGACTTAGATAATCTTCACTACTCTTTTATAATCCAGGATAGAATGATGATCTTCATCCCGATCAGTTATCAGATAATCAAGTGCGCTCAGATCGCAAACCTTCATTTTTTGAACAGAATCTAGTTTCTCCCCCAGGCTCATAATAGCCAGGCGACGCGATGAGCGGATCATTGCTTTTTTAATCTGGACCACTTCCCAATCCGAGTCGGTAATACCTTCGTTCAGGTCAATGCCATTTGCGCCTAAAAAGCAGAGATCCACTTTAATTTCTGCTAAATCACTTACGGTTTTGGCACCCATATTTATGTGCGCATTTTTGCTAAGCTGCCCCCCAATTAGGATCACCGTTAGGAGTTTTCTCTCGGCTAATTCTAAAGCCACTAACGGGCTGATTGTAAAGAAAGTAGCTTCCAGATCGTCGGGTATGATGCGTGCAATTTCAATCATGGTGGTGCCTCCGCCCGTTAACACCACGATGCCTTCTTTAAGCAATCCCAACGCTTTTCGGGCGATCTCTTTTTTCGAATCCTGGGCGTACACCTTATTGAGCTGATAGGGGAAATGAAACGACTTGGATAATGCGCCACCGTGTACTTTTTGCACTTCGCCAGATTCGGCCAGGTTATTCAGGTCCCGGCGGATGGTATCTTCTGAGACCTGAAGCTGGGCACTCAGATCAGATGATAAAACTTTATTATGCAAATTAATTTGCCTGATAATAAACGCATGCCGCTCCTTTTTGAGCATGCTGCCATTGGTGTTGTCTATCATTTTCCAATTCCCGCTTCGGTTGGCTTTGCGGGAAATTGCATTAAATATAAATTTTTAGCGAACAATATTGCAGTATTTTGCAGTTTTTAATTTCATCACGTTTACGTCTAGCTTGATTGTAAATTTAGTTGCAGCAACAGTTCAGTTTTAATAATTCAGCTTTCGCCCCCCTCTCATTGCTTTTAATTGAAGAATTTTATTTCTTTCAGGCTATGAATTTTGAATATTAAAATATTTACATTTATAGTAAACCTTGCAAATATCCGCAGGAACGCTTTCAATATTCATTTACACACACCTCAAAATCAAATATGAAAAAGACCTACTTTTCCGGACGGAGCCAACTCTGGGCAGTTTTATGGCTCCCTCTAATTTTAATTTTGCTTTCGCGGGATGTTGTTGCGCAGCAAAACCGGGTTGTTATTTCGGGCAAGGTAACTGAGGCAGCTTCGGGCGATGCAATTCCCGGAGCCATCGTCAAAATAGAGAACAGTAACCAGGCAACCTCAAGTGATATTGAGGGAAACTACACCCTTACCGTTGACCTTGCACCGGGAAATTATCAGTTAGTATTTTCTTTCCTGGGATTTCGGTCGGTTAGTAAACCGGTTGCCATTGGTCAGACAGCCCGGCTTGCTGAAAACGCCCAGCTTTCTGAAGACATTGTAGGCCTTGATGAAGTGATTGTTACGGGCACCTCTGCCGGCACTACCCGTAAGCAACTGGGAAATTACATCAGCACGGTAAAAGGAGAGGAACTTACTCGGAGTGGCAGCGGCAACGTGCTGTCAGCATTGCAGGGAAAAGCTGCCGGGGCGCAGATTACACAAAATAACGGCGATCCGGCAGGTGGCGTGTCTGTTCGTCTTCGTGGCATTAGCTCGGTAAACTCATCCTCCGAACCCCTATATATTATTGATGGAGTGATTGTAAATAATTCTACCACCAGGGTAACCAATACGTCTGCCAATTACGACGGGGGAAATTTTGTCGGCAGCATTGGTCAAAACCGGTTGGTGGATGTAAACCCGGCCGATATAGACCGGATAGAAGTATTAAACGGAGCTGCCGCGGCGGCATTGTACGGGTCGCGGGCAAACTCGGGCGTGGTCCAGATATTTACAAAACGCGGGTTAAACGGCGAGCCGGTAGTGAATTTCTCTACCAGGTTAACGCTCGGCGAGCTACGCAAGCGCATTGAAGTAAATCAGTCGCCCGTTAAATTTGGGCCCGATCCCAGTCAGCAGACTCAGGATATTCTGGTAACTTCACTCACCACCACTACTCCCGTTACCAGGTACGATTATCAGGATTACCTGTTTCAAACAGCTGCCGGAACAGATAACAATATTTCCGTATCCGGAGGAAAAGAGAATACCAAGTATTACACTTCGGCATCCTATTTTTCTAACGAAGGTATCATTCAGAATACCGATTTTAGAAGGTTCAGTTTCAGGGCTAATTTAGACCAGCAGATTTCTAAGTGGGCTTCTTTTAGTGCCGGGTTAAATTATGTAAACAGCGCCGCGAATGAAAAGCCCGATGGTAATTCTTTCTTTTCGCCGATGAATTCCATTACCATTATTGGAAATTTTCATGATCTCTTTGTTCGCGATGCGTTAGGCAACGTACAGGCAGTGGGAGAGCGGGGCCGGGTAAATCCCGTGTCGGTTTTGGAGGATATTAAGCAGCGGCAGGAAACTAACCGGGTTATCGCCAACTCAACGCTTAAATTGTTTCCAATTAAAAACCTCACTGTAGATTATACGGTAGGTGTAGATAACTCTACCCAGAACGGAACTACATTTATTCCGCCTTTTGCCTATAACGTGAGCACCGGATTTTTTGGCGGCGGCCCCAGCCTTGATCCTGCCCTGAACGGATATTCCAGTGCGGCCAGTAATACATCTTTTCTGATAAACAACGAACTGAATGCAACTTATCAGGCAACTATCACGGATGATATTGCCTCCACCAGTCAGGTTGGATATTCTTTTCAGTATGAAAAAGGCCGGTACGGTTTGCTAAACGGCAGGGGTTTGGCGCCGTTTGTTGAAACCGTTAACGGAGCAAGTACCGTTTTGCCAAGCGTTGATGGCCGCAGCGAATTTTCCATCAGCGGAACGTATTTCCAGCAGAACTTTAAATATAAAAACCACTTTTTCGTAACCGGAGCAGTTCGGGTAGATCAGTCGTCGGTTTTTGGTGAAGATCAACGTACTCAAACTTACTTAAAAGGAAGTGGCAGTTACGTAATCTCATCAGCAGACTTTTGGGAAAATACGAGCCTGTCATCCTGGTGGGATGTTTTTAAACTGCGTATTGCTTACGGCGAATCCGGCAATCTAACCGGTATTGGGGCTTATGATCGTTTTAACGCCTATTCAACTCAGGCTTATCTCGGCCGCACATCCTTGTTCTCCAGCTCAACGCTGGCAAATGAAAACGTAAAACCAGAACGCCAGGCCGAGCTTGAATTAGGAACCGATCTTACCTTTCTAAAAAATCGTTTGGGCATCCAGTTTAACTGGTATGATAAGAAAGTAACAGATTTGCTCATATCGCGGGTAGTGGCTCCAAGTACGGGATTTTCAAGTTTGCTTGATAACGTGGGCTCATTGAAAAATACAGGGATAGAGCTCGTACTTTCAGGAACTCCCGTAAAGGCTGGCGATTTTAATTGGAACGCTTCCGTAATTTATAACAAAAACAAGAACGAGGCGCTAAGTGTGGGCGGTTTACGGTTGTTTACCACCAACCCCGGTGCTCCGGTGGCCATCATTGACGGCTCGCCGATCGGGGTTTTTTACGGAACATTTTTCGCCCGGGATGAGAGCGGCAACTTTATTACCAATGCCGCCGGAATCCCGCAGATAGAACGGGGAACACAAAACGGCACAAGCTTTACCGTTCAACGGGGGCCGGACGGATTACCGGTCGGTACACCGCTTCGTAGGGTAATAGGCGACCCAAACCCGGATTATAGTTTTTCTGTTATTAACGATTTTAATTATAAAAAACTTGCGCTGCGGGTGCAGTTAGATGGCGTGCAGGGAGTAGATGTTTGGAACGCAGACTGGCGCACCCGTCAGGGCGTTGGTAATGGTAAAGTGGCCGAGCAGGAGCATAACGGATTGCTGCCACGCGGTTATATTGCCGGCATTTACGCCATAGAGGAGTGGAGAATTGACGACGGATCTTTTGTGAAACTTCGTGAAGTTTCATTAAGCTATAACGTGGGAAAGGTTAAGTTTTTTAAAGACCTTTCGGTGAATCTAAGCGGCCGAAACCTCATCTCCTGGGACGATTATAAAGGATATGATCCGGAGGTAAACTCGGGCGGGCAGAGCACCATTTTACGAGGTATTGATTTCGGATCTGTACCTATCCCCAGAACATTTAGTCTGGGTTTACAGGTTAAACTTTAAGAAGATCAAACCAGTTTTTCATCACCGTATTTTAACAAATCATTCACATGAAAACTTCCAGTAAAATCAGACCATATATTTTCGGGGGACTGCTTTTGATAAGCATTTCCTGCACGAAGGAATACAGCGACCCATCGCGGGCAACCGAAGACGTGGTGTTAAGCTCGGCAAAAGGATTAACCGGTGTAACGGTTGGCCTACAGCGTGTTTACACCTCCGGCCGCACGGGTTTATTGTTCAATTCAGTTACCACAAACGGCTTTGTTTCAAATGAATTAGTCCTACTCAACGCCGGAAACATCCCTGAGCTGCAGCTAAGCACCGGGGGCACTACCATTGACGGCACAAACGCCATACTGAACCAATTGTGGGTAAACAGCAACAAAATTGTGTACGATGCGAACCAAGTGATTGATAACGCGGAATTACTAAGTGATAAAAGTTTTGCCAGCGGACTGATTGCCTATTCGTCTGTTTTTAAGGCGCTGGCTTTAGGCACGCAATCTACTTTTTGGGAAAACATCCCCGCAGAGGTAGGCATGCAGGACGCTACATTTATAAGCCGGATAGAAGGTTATAACAAAGCCATCGCAACCATTGATAAAGCTCTGGCCACCATCAGTGCCAACGCCATTAGTCCGGTTTTTTTAAGCAGCGTACCTTCCGGGATAGATATTCCGAACACACTGAATGCTCTCAAGGCCCGCTATGCACTCTTTGCCGGCAATTACGCCCTGGCCTTGTCGGCGGCTAATGCGGTAGATCTAACCAAACGGTCGGTGTTTAACTTTGATGCGGTATCGCTTAACCCGATATTTGAAATTGCAACTTCCACAAATAACGTGTTTCAGCCAATTAATGCAAATTTGGGCTTGTCGGGTAATTTGGCACCAGATCCGGCCGATAAACGAGTTGAATTTTATACTTCATTAAGCCCGAATATTTTACCCTTAATACGGATTGATGGTTTTGGAGCCGCCGGTAATACGCCGTTCCCGCTCTACCTTCCATCAGAAATGACGCTGATTAAAGCCGAAGTACTTGCCCGGCAACCGGATTTGGGGGGCGCATTGGCAGAGTTAAACAAGGTTGTCACCAAAACCCCGGCCAGTGATCCGTTCGGCCTGGGTGCTGATTTGCCAGCTTTAACCGGACCGTTCAGCCAGGCAGAATTGCTGGAGCAAATCTATAAACAGAGGGCTATTGAATTATTCATGTCGGGGTTAAGGCTTGAAGATATGCGCAGGTTGAACCGGCCCGTATCTGAAAGAAAGCGAAATTTCTTTCCATACCCATTTACAGAAAGTGATAATAATATAAACACGCCGGCTAACCCGGCCTTTTAAGCGCATCTTTTCGCGGGAATTGCAGGCCATCGCTTTTTAGTGATGGCCTTTTTTCGTCGTTTTTTCGTTGAGAATCTGGTCGCAAGGATAAATAGAAGGTTAGAAAAGCGGGTTTTCGAGAAATAGGTATGGTTTATTTGCATCTTTTTGCAGGTTTTTTTTTCGGTTTTGTGTACACTGATTTGAAAAATCGCAGAGAGGAAATTGCTTCGTAAATAGGTGCTCTCAATGCCTGAAACCCGATATTTATTGGCTGGTAGTGTAAAATATACAGGCCTTTTGCAATACAATAAGGGTAGGTATTTCACTTTCGCGGTATAAATATTACCATATTTTTTTGCGTATATCTGCAATTAAAGTCAATTTAGTAGCAAAATAATGAAAAATCCCGCAAGGAGATTTGGAGTTTAAACGCGAATTAACCAAAACACATTTAAAATTGAACGCATGAAAAAAAGACTACTCGCATTGTTATTGGGTATCTTCTTTGTAACCGTACAGGCTTTGGCACAACAAAAAGTGGTAAGCGGTAAGGTAACAGATGATGAAGCCCTGCCCTTGCCGGGGGTATCAGTAACAATTAAGGGAACAACAACCGGTACCACTACCAATGTAGATGGTAACTATTCAATCAGCGCATCGCCTGGCCAGGTACTGGTGTTTAGTTTTATTGGGACCATTCCGCAAGAACGGACTGTTGGGGCTCAAAATAACATAAGCCTGGTTTTAAAAAGCGATGCCAAAGCTTTAAACGAAGTAGTGGTGACTGCGCTTGGTATCAAACAAGAAAAGAGAGCGCTGGGAACTGCCGTAACCGAGATTAAAGGTGCTACCATTCAACAGGCACAACGGGAAAACTTTCTGAACGCCTTGCAGGGCCGGGTTGCCGGCCTCGAAGTAACTAATACTTCTGGTTTGCCGGGCGCATCTTCTTCGGTAATTATTCGTGGTATTACTTCGTTGAGCGGTAGCAACCAACCCTTATTTATTGTGGATGGCTTGCCGGTTGATAACAAGACGTTCAACACGGCTAACCTGGCATCTGATGCTCCGGGTTCGCCAACAGGCTTTAATAACCGATCAGTAGATTTTTCTAACCGGGCGGCAGATATTAACCCCGATGATATTGAATCGTTAACAGTATTAAAGGGGCCTGAAGCCACGGCACTTTACGGTATTGACGCCGCCTCCGGGGCGATCATTATCACCACTAAGAAAGGAACTGCCGGCGCCGGTCGCATCAGTTACAGCAATAGTTTCAAAGTATCGCAGGTAACTAAAACCCCCGAAATACAGCAGGTGTACGGTCAGGGAACTTTTGGAACCAGTAATCCGGAGAGCTTCACTTACTTCGGCCCAAAATATCAGCAGGGAACGCAAATTTTTGATAACATTAAGCCCTTTTTCAAGAATGCCTTTACCCAAAAGCATAACTTATCTTTTGATGGCGGATCAGAAAAAGCGACCTACCGCATAACTGCCGCCGTTGTTGACGAAGGCGGCATTATCCCGGGAGCAGATTTGAGCCGCATTAATTTCGGTACTGCAACCT
>JBGTBV010000275.1:0-1837 GCA_041749185.1 Daejeonella sp.
CAAAGTCTTAAAAGCGGTTGGTAAATCGGTTCTGATACTGGAAGCTTCGGACGCCGTTGGCGGAAGGGTAAGAACAGATGAGGTAGATGGGTTCCTGCTTGACCGGGGTTTTCAGGTTTTGTTAACGGCCTATCCGGAAACCAAAAGATTTCTGGATTACAAGGCATTGGAGCTGTGCAGGTTTGATCCCGGCGCTTTAATTTTAAATGAAAATGGGGTGATCAGCATCGGCGATCCGATCAGGCAACCCGGTTCTTTAATCAGCACCTTATTTTCTCAGGCGGGTACGTTCCCGGATAAGCTTCGTATGCTGGGACTAAAGCTTAAGCTCAGCCGCAAAAGTATTGATGCGATATTCCTGGAAAGGGAGTTTACTACTTTAGCCTATTTGAAAAATGCCGGTTTCAGCGAGCAGATCATCAATCAGTTTTTTAAACCTTTTTTAACCGGTATTTTCCTCGAAAACAAACTCAGCACGTCAAGCCGGATGTTTGAATTTGTATTTAAAATGTTCAGCGAGGGCGATGGGGCTATCCCGGCAAGAGGTATGGGAATGATTCCGTTGCAGTTAGCAAAGAATTTATCTGCAACTGAACTGGTTTTTAATGAATGCGTGACGAACATTGACGGCAATCAGGTGAAAACGAGCTCGGGATCTGCTTTTCAGGGTAATTATATCCTGATAGCTACAGATCAGATTCAATTACCCGCGCCCTACCAGAGAGCGGTAAAATCATACCATTCGGTTTGCAATATGTATTTTACTGCCGGAAGGAAACCATTTACAAAGTCTTTGATCGCCTTAAATGCATTCCCCGAACGCATTGTCAATAACATGGCCATTATGAATCAGATCTCGCCGAAGTATTCTAAAAACGGTGATGCGTTGATTTCACTATCCCTTATCGGTGATCATTTAAACGCGAATCCCGCCAAACTTCAGGCAGATGTTGTTGCTGAGCTGCAGTTTTGGTATCCGGATGCGGTTAACTGGAAACATCTTAAAACTTATCATATTGGTTACGCCTTGCCGGATGGCGACCATGTGAGCAACGAACCTGAACCCAAGGCCCTGCGGTTAAGCGAGCAGTGTTTTGTTTGCGGAGATTATTTGATGAATGGTTCGATTAATTCGGCAATGAAAAGTGGAAGGCTTGCTGCCGAAGCTATTATTAACACAATGGTTGAATAATGATGGATCAGAAATTATATACCGACGAGTTTTTAAATGCGAAGAGATTATCGGGAGATTCGGATGCCGATAGATTTATACAGGATGTATTCGCCGACCCGGTAAAAAAACTTCAATTACAACAATGGTTAAGCGACACCTGTGAGGGAAATGTTTTAGATCTGCTACAGGATCATTATCCGGATTTTGAATTTATCAGCAAAGCCGGCAATTTACCTGCCTGGGCCGACCTCAGGTTGATGAAGGCCGGTTCTACTTTTTTTGCCAAACATGCCGAGATAATTATGAGCCTGCTTGGGCTTTTATCTTTACCCTATTGTTACACCGCCGCCAATGGCGCTATGGTTCTGTATCTGTCTGAACTGATCCGAAAACAAACCACAAAACGCTTGTTTGACACTGCGGTATTTGTTTGGGAAGTGATGGGGCCCGATGCTTTCAGCCCAACCGGGAACGCTTACAAAGAAATTCTAAAAGTGCGTTTAATGCATGCCGCTGTTCGTCATTACACGCTTCAAAGCGGGAAATGGGATGATTTCTGGGGCATGCCCATCAACCAGGAAGATATGGCTGGCACCAATTTGTCGTTCTCGCTCATCGTTGTTCGCGGCCTTCGCAGGCTTGGATTTCATGTAAGTCATCCCG
>JBGTBV010000276.1:0-11826 GCA_041749185.1 Daejeonella sp.
AAAAAGCCCATGCCGTATAAAAAAATAGAAGGGCTGGAGCACATTGATAAGGTAATTGAAATTGACCAGGCACCAATCGGGCGTACGCCGCGATCAAATCCTTCTACGTATACGGGTGTTTTTTCAGATATCCGTAATTTATTTGTGATGCTCCCCGAAGCCCGCATCAGGGGCTACAAGCCCGGGCGGTTTTCTTTTAACGTAAAGGGCGGGCGTTGCGAAACCTGTCAGGGTGCCGGGATGAAAGTAATTGAAATGAACTTCCTGCCGGATGTGCAGGTTCCCTGCGAAGAATGCGGCGGCAGGCGTTACAATCGCGAAACGCTGGAAGTTCGCTACCGTGGAAAATCCATCAGCGATGTTTTAGACATGAGCATTGAAGAAGCGGTTCCATTTTTTGAAGCAATTCCCGCTATTTACCGTAAAATTAAAACTTTGGCCGATGTGGGTTTGGGATACATCAAGCTCGGCCAATCATCCACAACGCTTTCGGGCGGCGAAGCGCAGCGGGTAAAATTGGCAACAGAACTTTCCAAGAAAGATACCGGCAACACGTTTTATATTTTAGACGAGCCAACAACAGGCCTCCATTTTGAAGACATCAACGTATTGTTAGGCGTGCTTAACCGCCTGGTTGATCATGGCAACACCGTTTTGGTTATTGAACACAACCTGGATGTTATTAAAGTGGCCGACTGGGTAATAGACCTTGGCCCGGAAGGCGGTGCCGGCGGCGGCGAAATTTTATTTGCCGGAACACCCGAGGATCTCACCAAATGCAAGAAAAGCCATACGGGGAAATTTTTGGCGAAGGAAATGAAGTAATTTTTCGAAGGGCATGGTCATTTGTTTAGCTGCATTTATTTACCAGTCTTTAAAGAGTTAATGCAGGAAATTCCGAGGTGCAAATGCGGGTCTATCAATCAATCCGTAGTCGCAAAAGCACGAAGCCTCGCTTCAGACTACTGACAGTGGGGTTGATTTAAAAGTAAGGTTTGAAGAAAACGGAAGTAGAAAAACAAAGCATTATCATTGCTAGTACCCAGATGAAAATGGGAATATCAGAGATGGTATTCCTTTTTTTATGTCCCGACGCCGCCGGTAAACTTTTTCTGAAAAACCCTACTTGAATAGTTGCTGAGGAGCAATTGTCTTTTTGGATAGACGATTGTGGGTACCCGGCCTACAATTGCCCTACCTTACCTAACAGCGGTCAGCTCAGAGCTGAGTGCGGTCGGCAAAAAGGGAAGTGGAGTCGGCTCGGAGCTTAGTTCCGTCGACAAAAAGGGAAGTGCGATCAGCTCGGAGCTGAGTACGGTCGGCAAAAAGGGAAGTGCGGTCAGCTCCGAGCTGAGTACAGTCGGCAAAAAGGGAAGTACAGTCGGCTCGGAGCGAAGTGCAATCGGTTTAGAGTGGAGTGCAGTCGGCTCGGAGAGTACTTGGGTAGGCTAGAGGTTAACCATTGTGGCTTCCGCTGAACAATGGGCGACTAGATGAATGACTAAATTTAAAGGTGCAACGGCTTTTTGAATGGTTTGGATAACTGATATTTAAAAATAACTTTGAAACATATAGGAGGTGTTGCTTTATCTTAAACCTCTTCAATCCGACATAATTGGGTGTGATTGAAGAAGTAAATCAAGTTTAGTACCTCTCTTAAATACAAGTTATAGGGCATTTAAAGACTCCCACTCCTTATCGGCCTGTTTCATTGCCTTTTTGAAGTCGGGCAAAGTTGCTTGGGTAAGTTGATTAGTCTTGTGCCATTCAACTGATTTTTCGCCACGATAATCGGCTTTTGATAATGCTTTTGCCCTTTTAGCATCTTCACGCTCTCTTGCTTCGTAATACTTTCTGTCTGATTCTGTCATTGTTCTAAAATAAACGCCCTATAACATACGCTATGCAAAAGCAGGGGCTTTACTGCTAATACAAGCGGTGTGCATCTATTTATCATTTGTAGTAGGCTGAAAGGGAGTGCATCTTAACCCCCTGCCTTCGTATAGCGTCAGCCGTTACCAACAATGTTAAAAAATCCCTAAATGTCATTTAAAGAAGTACTAATCGCTTTGACAATCCATCTTCTAATTCCTTTAGCTGGACTTCTTTATTTTCTAAGACTTAACAAACAAATTAAAAATGAAGGACTTGAAAATGCACCGACTATTGAATTGTTTATAATTTTTGCAACATATGGCGGACTTCTACTCGTCGCATTGACAACTTTGTTTTGGAAATGGTCAGGTTTAGCATCCTTAGGAACAGCTTACCTAATATTTGGAGCACCAATAGCTATGGGAATAATAGCATTTACTCAAAGAAAAACTAAAAAAGACTCCAAATATCATTATTGGACATTTTTAATGGGACTATCATACTTCGCAATTGCGCCTCTGATATTTTTTTTATTATTTTCAGTAAGTGAAAATTAATCAATAAAAGACATAAAAAACCCTCGCTGGCGCACGCGTGCCGCGTGTGAAAATCTTGAAGGACTGACGTTTTAGAAGCACACGCGGCAGGTATCCGCCAGCAGTGCGTACTGTTTTTCCAACAATCTCGGTCAATCTTTTTACGTTTTATGAGTGCCTGATTAGCCACCTCCGCCTTCGGCACCTCCGCCAGCGAAGGACAGCATGGATGAAAGTCGGTGTGATTATGAAAGTTGGTTTGGGCGATCGATCATTTAAGTTCGGCTAAAAGTACTGCCTTCCCGCTGGTTCATCTGCCCAAAGCATCATGGGTCGACTTCTCTCACCATGACTGCCAATTGATGTCAGCCTGAGCGAAGTCGAAGGCCGATTGCAGCAGTGTTTACACGTTGCGCTAAAAGCCTTTATATTCGTGTATGTTAACGCTGCCAACTTCTGCACAGATCCGGGAGGCCGATGCCTTTACAATTAGCAAACAGGGCATCTCCTCCGCAGATTTGATGGAATGTGCTTCGCTTGCATTCGTTAAGGTTTTTACAGATTGTTTCCCAGACCGTACTTTGCCGCTGAGCGTTTATTGCGGTACCGGAAACAACGGGGGAGATGGTTTGGCAATTGCCCGGTTGCTTAAGGAGCAGGGTTATGATAGAATTAGCGTCAGGATAGCCCGGTTTAGCGCCAATTCAACTGCTGATTTTGAGTTTAATCGGCAAAGGTTAAACCTGACCGGAATTCTCATTATTGAAATGATGGATGCCGGATCGCTTCCCAGCGACGACGCGGAAATTGTGATAGAAGCTTTGCTGGGTTCGGGTTTGAATAAACCGCTGGATGGAGAATTAGAAAAACTGGTTGCGCATCTCAATGGACTTGATAAAACTATCGTTTCGGTAGATGTACCGGCCGGATTTCCATCAGAAGGTGAGATTGATCTCTATTCAACCATCGTGAAATCGGATTTGGTTATTTGCTTTCAACGGCCCAAAATCAACTTTTTTTTCCCTGAATCAGCCGCGTTTATCGAGCGTTTCGTTGTGGCGGATATTGGTTTGGACGAAGCTTTTATTCAGTCGCTTCCGGGCGGACGGAAATTAATAGAAGGGAACGACATCCGGAAAATCCTTCGTCCGCGAAAGCGGTTTACTCATAAAGGCACTTATGGTCATGCGCTGATTATTGCCGGTAAACCCGAAACGATGGGCGCTGCGCTTTTGTGTGCGGGAGCCTGTTTGCATAGCGGTGCCGGTTTAACAACCGCGTGTATTCCCGCCGCGGGCTTAACCGCTTTAAATTCACGCTCGCCGGAGATTATGGCCGTTTTTCGGGATGGCGAAGATGGTATTATCAGCTTAGATTTTGAAAAATACCAAAGCATTGCCGCAGGTCCGGGCTTAGGCACGGGTGCCACAGAGCAGAAACTGTTGTGTGATCTGATAGGCCGGGCGAAATGCCCTTTGATTTTAGATGCTGATGCCTTGAATATCCTTACTGAAAACCCGGGTTGGCTAAACCTGCTTCCGCCGGAGACGATTTTAACTCCGCACATGAAAGAATTTGACCGGTTGTTCGGCGAGCATGCTTCTTGGTGGGAACGGATAGAAAGCGCCCGGCAAAATGCCGCTGATTTAGGGATTATCATCCTTCTCAAAAATCAATATTCCTTTATAGCATTGCCTTCCGGCGATGTATTTATCAATCCCACCGGAAATCCGGCGATGGCCACAGGCGGTATGGGCGATGTGCTCACCGGCATTATCGTGGCGCTGTTGGCGCAGGGATATAAGCCCGCCAAGGCAGCTATTGCTGCTTGCTACATTCATGGCGAAGCCGGAAATACGTTAAACGAAAAAGGCGGGATGCACAGCATTCCGCCAGGGTATCTGATCCGTGAACTGCCTAAAACAATCAACTCTTTTATTAAATGAACGGGATTGCGATCTCTTAAGCATTTGTTCAGGTGCAAAAAATCCGGTATATCTTTTTGTATTTAGCTTGTATATCATTTTGCCATGACATACTGAGCTGAGTTAAGTAAACTTGATTGGAGTGGAAAGTCCCGCTCGCCTAAGGCGAGAACGGGGCTTGGAATGAAAAGCGGGGCTGAAACAACCGAAAAGCGCAGTCTCGCCTCAGGCGAGAGCTTTTCAAATTAAACTGACCTTTATTTTTTGAAAAAAGACAGAACGTTTTGCTTTGAAAAATAGCTCCCCTTTCACCTAAAATTAAGGCAATAAGGTTGATCTTCCTTTTATAATGATTCTGCTAAGGTTTGATGAGGGCAGATGGTAATCTCTCAAATCGCCCCCATCACCATCATCTGCTCCATAGTTGGCGAAACACTTCCGCCACGGGGCTCAAGCGTTACGGCAAAAGCCTGTGCGTTCTCAAGTGCTTTCATTTTTTTCATACCATCTTCATCTTTCTTGTCGAAAACGCCCAAATCAACCGGTTTTCCGTCAACCAGGGCCCAAAGCTGGTACTGATGATCGGCATCATTTTCGGGCATATTCAGGGCCGCCAGATCAATAACCACATCTTTTTTAGCGGGGTTAAAGGCAACAACCATGCTGGCATCGGGCGCCTGAGCGGTTCCTGCCAGTCTGATCATTTTATATTGAGGATTTCTCAAAACGCCAAGCACCATTTGCTGCCGGTCTACTTCCGTGTTCAAATAATTTACCCGGTTTGTAAATTGCTGATTGCTGGTTTGCAGAACCGCGAGTTGCTGTTGGGTATTTTGTAATCTGGAATACAAAACGGCGATAGCTACCACACTTAACAATAGCAACGCCACACTGGCTGCAAAGGCATATCTGAAAAATGCCGACTGCCGTGGTGCGGCGAAGTTTATAATCCCTGCTTCGGGGGCAACGTGTTTGCTTTCTGAAAAAGCAAGGCTTCCCAAAACCTTTTGACGAAGTTGCGCTGACGGCTCAACCGCGTACGATGCGGCATATTGTTCCAGGCTTTTTTCAATCTCATCCAACTCTGCTTTAAGCGACGGATGTTTGACCAGCATAGCCTCAACTTCCAGCCGTTCGGCAGAATTTAATCCGCCGGAGGCGTAAAGCTCCAGTATGCCACTTTCTATATATGTTTTTATCTCTTCCACGTGTTAATTAAAAAATTTCCTCAACGTCATTATAGCCATCCGCATACGCGTTTTTACAGTTCCCAAAGGAATTCCCAGTTCCTCAGCGGCTTCCACATGGGTGTAGCCTCTAAAGTATACCAAGTCTAAAATGCTTTTCTGTTCTGGCTTTAATTTTTGCACCAACTCCTTTACGCCTAAAATGTCAGGGTTAATGGCGGTGCTTCTTTGCTCATCGATAAAATTTACGGCGTTTTCAATGTCCTGGTTTTTTGAATTGTTTCTAAAGTCTTTAGAGCGTATTTTATCAATAGACAGGTTGCGGGCAATATTGACCATCCAGGTAAATAAGCGACCTTTCGAAGAATCAAACGAAGCAAATGAATTCCAGATTTTTACAAAAGCTTCCTGTAAAAGATCTTCGGCAATTTCATCATGTTGCACAATCCGAAAAATGATACCGTATAGAGAGGAGGAGTACATATCGTACAGCGCTTCGGCACCAATCTTGTCTCTTTGCCGCAGGGCCAGAACAAGTTCATTTTCAGATAAGGCTAATTTTTTTTTGCTCAAGGGAAAGGTTTTTGTGGCGTACATTAGAAGTTAAACAAGTGTTTTTCGGCGTGGTAAGAAGATCTGACCAGCGGCCCGCTTTCCACATACCTATAACCCATTTCTAAGCCAAGTTGTTTATATTTTTCAAACTGATCTGGTGATATCCAATCAATTACGGGATGATGGTTACGGCTTGGCTGCAAATATTGCCCCAGCGTAAGAATATGTACACCTGCCTTCAACAAGTCATGCATGGCTTCGGTAACGTCGTCTTCGGTTTCGCCCAGCCCCAGCATCATTCCAGATTTTGTGCGCAACCCAGCATCTGCAATACGAGAAAGGCACTCCAAACTACGATCATATTTTGCCTGTATCCGCACCTCTCGGGTTAAGCGCCGCACCGTTTCCAGGTTATGCGAAACCACTTCGGGGCGCACGGCCAGTACCCTTTCTAAATTTTCCCAGATTCCCCTAAAATCTGGTATTAAGGTTTCTAAAGTTGTTTTAGGACTTTCCCGGCGGATGGCGTTAATAGTCTCTGCCCAGATTGTAGATCCGCCGTCTTTCAAATCATCCCGATCTACAGAGGTGATCACGCAATGTTTAACCTGCATTAACTTAACCGAAGACGCAACTCTTTCCGGCTCCTCTAAATCAACCGCCAGAGGTCTGCCGGTAGCAACTGCGCAAAACGAGCAGGAACGCGTACAAATATTCCCCAGTATCATAAAAGTGGCCGTACCTGCGCCCCAGCATTCGCCCATATTGGGGCAATTTCCGCTTTCGCAGATGGTATGGAGTTTATGGGTATCAACCAGGCTGCGTACATGCGTATACTCTTTCCCTACGGGAAGTTTTACCCTTAGCCAGTTGGGCTTGCGCTGCATTTGGTTAACTGGAATAACCGGTAAATCGATCATAAAGCAAAAGTAATTATTTTAAGGAAGATAGGAGAGGTAGATATCAGATAGGAGATTGGCAGCAAAAGATTTGACATTACGGTGTTAGCATCATTCGTTGGATATTTGCCTTCTCCATTATTTCTTTACTTTTGAAGCGGCAACATCAGGTTTAAGTTCGATCTGGCAATCCGAGAATATCTACTTCCCAAATACCTTTACCCTAAACCATCAATTCAAACCTGCTCATAAAAATGGCAACCATACAAACCACTTACCTCGGCGATTTGCGAACAGAAGCTACCCATCTGCAATCTGGTAATAAGTTAATTACAGACGCACCGCTGGACAACAAAGGGCGGGGAGAAGCATTTTCACCTTCCGACTTATTAGCTACAGCCTTGGGTAGTTGCATGATGACGATTATGGGCATGGCCGCCCGCGAGCAAAATATAAATATTGATGGCGCAACCTGTTCGGTAACCAAAATTATGGCGGCTGAGCCGAGGCGGGTAGGCGAACTTCAAATTGTGTTCAACTTTCCTGCCGGACATTACTCAGAAAAAGTGCAAACGGTTTTGAAAAGGGCGGCACATACCTGCCCGGTTTCAAAAAGCCTGCATCCCGATTTGCTGGAAACGATCGAATTTAACTTTAATTCTCACGAATAGTAAAACACCATCAGGTTATTGAACTTTGGTTCAAAAGCCTGATGTCAGTCATTCTAAGCGGCAGTGATTTGCGCAGCGACGTCTTCGGCTGATATTTCGCCGTGGGAAGCATCGTAAACACATTCACCGTCTTTGATCAGAAGCAACTGTGGCGATTCATGATAAACATTGAAAACTGATGCAATAGAATTAGAGATTTCGCGAAAGCGGATGAGATCTAAAAAATAGAGATTCGTATTCTCCGGTAACGCATCCCAGTCAAGCTCAAAACGTTTTTTTGCCATCATGCTGATGGAACAACGGGTACTGTGTTTAAAAATAACCGAAGCCTGTGGGCTTTGTTGAATTTCTGTTAACTGTTCCGCCGATTGTAATGGTATCCAATTCATTTTTTGGTAAATTTTCCTTTTTCAACACTCACTAATACACTGGCTACCGGAAAGGTAATTGCCTGGTTTTGGTTTACATTTTGTTTGGTGGTAGCCAGATTAAGGCCACCGCCCAGATCTTTATAATCCGTCCAGTTGAAAATTCCGGGTTCTTTTTGGCCCTCCAGTAAAAACTTCCAGCGCTTTATCTGGCCGTTTTCTGGATTCACGTACAGCCAATACTGGTCTCCGGAGGTTAAGCCCACATTATTGAAGGTGAGGTGCAGTACGGGGCAAAGCGTGCCATCAACATCTTCCTCATCTTCCAGATTAACATTTACTCCCGGGTCCTGAAGTTTGAGCGGCGCAATAAGCCAATATGCATCATTAATATAATATCCGTAAGCCTTGGTTACCTGCACATTATTTAACGAGTCGGCAAGAGGTTCTCCGTTTATAAACGATTTTCCTTTGCGGGTGTTTACATTAAAAAGTACCAAAAGCGATTCATTAGCCGCGGTAGTTCCTTCAAAGCGGTAGTTGCCGGTGTAACGATCCCAGAGGTGTGTTCGCTTTATAAGCGTTTTACCATCTCTTTGGGGGGCAAATGTAAAGGTGAGGTAGCGGGAATCTTCCCAGGTTTTTTTTCCGCCGGCACCGTCCCAAACCTTTTGAATAACATCTTCTTTCGTTTGACCGGTAGCACAACCCGATAAAAGGGCCATTACGGAAATGAGGAAACAAATAGATTTCATTTTTGCGTCTGCTTTAAATATGAACACGAAGGTAGCAAAACAAGTTTTGATTGAACTCATTTAGATTTCTTTCGCAATTAATGAAAGAAGCAGGCAGATGAAAAGTTTTATTAAGATTTCCGCGAATTGGGATAAGAGCCGTAGGCGGGGCAAAGTTTAGACGAGCAGGATTCTAAAACCGTGGTTGCGATAAGCAACGCCAGAATACCAAAAACCAATCTTTTCATAATGATCACGTAGTTTTTATAAAGCTATTAATTTAAACAACAAAATCAGATGGCCAGTCTATGGCGGATGTGCGCCATCTGCAATGCAGTAACGGCGGCCTCATCTCCTTTATTGCCATGCCGTCCGCCGGCACGGTCAAGGGCCTGCTGTAAATTGTCTGTGGTTAATACGCCAAAAACAACGGGTTTGTTGTGTTTAATTGAAACATTTGTAATACCATTTGCCACCGCATGGCATATAAAGTCGAAATGGCGGGTTTCGCCCTGAATGACGCATCCCAGGCAAATAACAGCGTCAACCTGCTTTGAACTTAACAGCATATCTGCCGCCGAGGTAAGCTCAAAACTACCGGGTACAAACAGTGTTTGGATATTCTCTGCAGGTGTTTTGTGTTGAAGGAGAGTTTGATACGCACCGTTGTACAGGGCTGACGTTACTTCATCATTCCACTGGGAAACCACAATTCCGAAACGGTATTTGCTGCCTGATGGAATTTCTACCGCAGAAAAATCAGACAGGTTTTTTAGTTGCGTGGACATGGTTTTAAAAAAGGAATGACTGCCAGGCAAACCGGCAGCCATTTTTGATTTTAATTATTGTTTCGCCTTTGCCCGGGCGATGTACGCATCAATTACCGATGCCTCTGCACTTTCCGGATAATCTGCTTTAATCTTTTCATAGGCCGTTTGGGCAGATTTAAATTCTTTCTGCTCTTCGTAAACTAATCCTAATTTCTTTAAAAATAGTGGCGAAGTAAAACTGTTCTTACTTTTATCGGCGGCTTTTTTATAATAAGTAATTGCCTGCTTGTAATCTTTCAGCTCGCTGTAAGCATCGCCAAGCATGCCTAAAACAAGTGGATCTATTACCGGACTGCCTGTGCTACTGTATTCGCCAAGAGCATCGGCGGCTTTTTTAAATTCTCCTTTTTTAAGATACAAACCGCCCAAATAGGCGTTAGCGATGTTAGCAGATTTGGTATTTGAGTATTCATCGGCTATCTTTTCAAAACCGGGGTAAGAACCATCGCCTTTAATGGCTTTATCGGTTAAAGAATCGCTGGCGGCGTATTGCTCTGCCCTAAACATTTCGTTGGCCGCCTTTTCTGCCCGCGGTGCGAGGTAAAATTTTTGATAACCAAAATAAAGAACAATTAAAGCCAGAATGGCGCCGCCAATGATGGCCAGGCTTTTGGCGTTTTCCTGTAGGAATTTGCCGGATGTAGCCACAGTGTCTGGTTGTTCCGGCAATTTATCTTTTTGTGTTTTTGACATTTGAATATTATACGGTTGAAATGCATCCCTCCGGAGATGAATTGTCCGCAAAAATACATTTTTAGCGCTAAGTTTCAACTGCTAAATGGTTTATACTCATTTTTATGAGCGGCACTGGTTTTTGTACCTAAAAAGCTAAATTTGTGGCTTCTACTATGTGGCTTCAAAAACTCTCTATCCTCAATTTTAAAAACTATACCGAAGCGGAAGTTCATTTTGCACCCGCTGTTAACGCGTTTACCGGGAACAACGGCTCGGGTAAAACCAATCTGCTTGACGCGATCCATTATCTATCGCTGTGCAAGAGCTACTTTAATCCTATTGACGGGCAGCAGATAAAACACGATCACGATTTTTTTATGGTGCAGGGTGTATTTGAAAAGGATGAGTCAAATGATTTAATTTCCTGCGGTTTAAAACGCGGTCAAAAAAAGCAGTTCAAACGAAATAAGAAAGAATACCAGCGTTTGGCAGACCACATCGGCCTGTTTCCGCTGGTGATGATCTCGCCGAATGACATCAGTTTGATTATTGAAGGCAGTGAGGAACGCAGGAGATTTATTGACAATGCGATCTCTCAGACCGATCCGGTTTACCTTGACGAGTTGATCAGTTACTCCCGAAGTTTGCAAAACCGCAACGCTTTACTAAAGCAGATAAACAGCTCAGGCAAATTAGACCGTTCGCTGATGGAGATTTACGATGAACAGCTTATAACTTCGGGTAACCGAATTTTTAAAAAGCGCAGCCAGTTTATGCGGCAGTTCACGGAAATATTCGATAGGCACTATCAGTTCATCAGCGCAAACGCAGAAACGGTTGAGATGACCTATGATTCGCCCCTGCTTACAACAGGCTTTGCCGATCTTTTAACCCAAAACCTGGATCGCGACCGGGTGCTGGAGCGCACAACGGGCGGTATCCATAAAGATGATCTGCTGTTTACCATCGGTAAAATGCCGCTAAAAAAGTTCGGATCACAGGGCCAGCAAAAATCATTTTTAATAGCGCTCAAACTGGCTCAATACACTTATCTACAGCAAATTAAGGGTTTCAAGCCGCTCTTACTACTCGACGATATTTTTGATAAGCTGGATGAGGTACGCACTAAAAAGCTGATGCAGATGGTTTCTGATGATGATTTTGGCCAGATATTTATAACCGATACCAGCCGTGACCGGATTGAAAGTATATTTAAAGAAATTAACGTTGGGCTCCGTGTTTTTGATGTTGAAAAGGGAGCGGTGGAAAGCAATGTGCCCAATTAGCCCCAATATTTTTATAATCCAGCCTTTAATTTGTCAAACCGCACTCCATTTAAGAGTTATCCCCGATGGGCCGTACCAATGATAAATCGCTAAAAGAAGCTATTGAGCAAATGCTCAAGGTTTATAAGCTTAAACGCAAATTTGATGAAACTGGGCTGGTTGTGGCCTGGCCAGAGCTGATGGGAAAAGCAATTGCCAACCGGACCAAAGATATTTTTATCCGGGATCGCAAATTATTTATCCGGATAGAATCTGCGGTAATTAAAAACGAGCTGGTAATGATGC
>JBGTBV010000277.1:0-2143 GCA_041749185.1 Daejeonella sp.
GGTTTTCTGAGAGAATACTTTTCAGCATTGTCAATAACATTGATGAATCCCTGTCCCAGCAATTCTTAGTCCGCTAATATGGTCGTGTTTGCTGCATTAAATTGCAGCTGAATATAGCCCTTGCGTTCGCTAACCTTCAGTTGAAAAGCTTCTGCGCAATCCGCTATCAATTGATGAACATCTACAATTTCCATCGCCGGCCTGCTGACGTGATCGGTCGAAGATCCTAACAAAACCTGGTCAATCTTCCTCCGTAGTTTGTCATTCTCCCTCAATAAAATATCTACATAAACCCTCATTCCATCGCCATCGGAAATTTTATTTGAAAGTATATCTCCGGCAATTTTAATATTGGTAACCGGAGTTTTGAATTCATGGGTCATGTTATTAATAAAGTCGTTTTTCAGTGAGGCAAATTTCCGTTCCTTAAGAAGTGATGAAATTGCATACGCAAAAAATCCCATCATCAACAGCAGAACAAATGTTGAGAATATCCATACATCAAGTCGTGCTGCGATGTAACTATCTTTTTTTGGAAAGTAAACGGCGAAGTTCTTTTCTATACCATTTCCTTTGATCCCGGAGACCAATTCAGGTGTTGAGGCCTTCGTGGCAGAAACATAATTACCATATACCAATGTGTCATCATCCGCATTATAGACACCAAGCTCATAGTCCACATTTAGTTCGCGGATAGACAATTCCTGTTTCAACAGACTGTCAAGGTCTTTGTCATTTAATTCTGTTTCAGTCGCCACAAAAAAGAAATTGGAAGACAGTTTTTTAACCTCCGAATTACTTGCTACAGAGTCAGCAACTTTCCGTAGCGCCACCTGTACACTGTGGTCGAACTGCATTTGCTGGGCATCAAAAGCCCTTTTAAACCAGTAAACCTGAAGTATCAAAAGCCCCGAAAGCACGACCGTGCCCAGGATAATTGTCCGCCTTAAGTGCTGGTTATTCATATTCTAAAATTAAGATTTTAAATGCTCAACGAACAATGCCAACTGCTTTTTAACACTCCATTAACACTTCTTTACACTTGTTAACGCTTTCCGGAGAGAAAAGCTGCAAGCTTTAAGTTACAAGCCACAAGCAGGTCCGATTACAGTTATCAGTCCTCTTGAAGCTTGAAACATGGGGCTTGAATCTATTCTTAACCTTACAAAAAATGTTTTCCAAAAAAGATTATTCACTATTCATCTTCGGACTTATCCTTTTAACTATCGGCTATACCTGTATGGCATTGGACCCGGTTGAAAATGGATTTGGTGTATTTACATTATGGATCGCACCTCCAATACTTTTAGCTGGTTTTATAGTCCCAGTGCTTGGGATCTTAGGTCACAATAATTTATCGAATCTGGTTTCTTTCGATCGGATCACAGCGAGTAAAATGAAACATGTTTTTGGACTACTGTCGTTCATGGTATCGTTAGTCGTTTACATCCTAACCCTAGAGCCGACGGCCAGTCTTTGGGATTGTTCGGAATTCATCGCTTCAGCTTTTAAACTTCAGGTTCCACATACGCCGGGAACGCCGCTCTCACTGCTGATCGGCCGGATATTCACGATGATTTCCTTTGGAGATGTAACACGGGTGGCATGGAGTATCAATATAATGAGTGCTCTTTTTTCTGCTATGGCGATTTTTCTTGTCTACCACATCATTTACTATTTCGGCGAAAAGCTCATAGGACAATCAGACAATTCGGTCTCATTGGCGTTGGCTGCATTTTCCGGAAGTCTTTGCCTTGCCTTTTCCGATACGTTCTGGTTCTCAGCCGTTGAAGCTGAAGCGTATGGTCCCGCTTGCTTTTTTATGCTCCTGATTTTGTGGCTTATTCTAAAAGGAAAAGGTTATAGTGAGCCGTTGCGATCAAGAATGCTTGTATTGATCTTTTACCTAAGCGGATTAGCCTACTGCATTCACCCGATGTGTTTACTTGTTTTGCCTGTACTTCCACTCTCATGGTATGTGAATGGAAGGGTACTCACATTAAAGAACAGTTTGTTGCTTACCTCTGCTGGACTTGCTATCGTTTTCCTGATCAACCGGTTCGTAGCGATTGGCCTTTTTGAATTGGCGTTTTCGTTCGATCTGCTTTTTGTAAATTCTTTTCATATGCCTTTCTATTCAGGG
>JBGTBV010000278.1:0-3505 GCA_041749185.1 Daejeonella sp.
TTTTGAAACCTATAAACATGACCTGGCCGGGTTCGAAATTGACCCGCGTTCGCTCGTTCTTGATTACGAGGGCTTACAGCTCATGCGGGAATTTTATTCGCCTGTTTATGAAACAGAAAATGAATTAAACAGCCGTTTGCCGGATTTCAGGGATCTTTTATTTTGGGATGCCAACGTCTTTACTGATGATGCGGGGAAAGCTAAACTTACTTTCTATACGTCTGATCAGGAAGGAAAGTATCAGATTGTAATTCAGGGAATTACCACCGGTGGTTTAGCTGGGAGTGTAATCAGTGATTTGGTAGTCAAGAAATAAGCAGGAGGAAGAATTTGCCTGAGAACCCGCTCGGCAGTTTTTAGCCTAAACAAAAACGATAACGCCTGAGTGTTAGCGCAGCTAAACCATCACCATCAGCCAGAAAAAATCCCGCGGTTTTGGTTAGCTATTTATTTGCCGCTAATGCGATAATATCATCCCCTTCAATTACTTTTTTTGAGAAACCACTTTTTGCAATAGCAATCATTGCCTGGCCAAGCTCCTGCAAAGTGCAAAACCCTTTGGGGTATAGCTTTCGCCCAAGAGGGAAAAGCCAGCTGAAATAGTTGTACAGCTTTTGCGTGTTCTTTAACCCTTTGGTGGGCTTAATAAATCCCGGGCGAAAATTATATACCGCCTTAAAAGGCAACTGCATCAAATCATTTTCGGTTTTCCCTTTTATACGTGCCCAGGCCAGGCGGCCCTGCTCTGTTTCGTCTGTGCCGGCGCCCGATACATAGCAGAAAGTCATGGCAGGGTTTTGCCGGCTCAGAACACCGGCTACATGTAATGTGAGGGTATGGGTAAGTTTGAAATATTCCTTTTTCTTAACGCCGATAGATGAAACACCCAGGCAAAAAAAGCAGGCGTTGTAGCCGCTTAACTGATCGGCGATAGCCGAGAAATCTAAAAAATCTGTATGGATAATTTCCCGAAGTTTTGGGTGACTGAACCCTCCGGGCCGCCGGTTAATAATCAACACCGACTCCACATCCGCACTTTCTAAACATTCATGCATCACACCTTCGCCAACCATCCCGGTGGCGCCGGTAATAATAACCCTTAATTTTTCAGTTATTGATTTGGATTTGTTCAAATGTACCGATTCAAGTCCGTTAGCCGCTCAAACAATATGAACCCGTAATTTGGGCGTTTTAACACGCTTTCCGCTTTATCTTTTTTTCTCGCCTGCCGGACGAGATAAAAAGGATGCCGCTTCAATCGTTAACGCAAATTGCCGTAGCAACAAACACTTCTTCCCCCATAATGCCCTCTCAAAATTTCTTCGGGGTATTTAAGCCATTATTTTTTATATTTATGTAGCCCCGGCCATCGGCCACAGCCAAATTCATTTCCTGTAAATTGTTTAAGCTGATGAAAAAGCACATTTACAATAACCTGTTCAGGCTCCTGCACATTTTTACTGCCCTCGCCCTGTTCTCATCCTGCTATTCCGTTCGGGTAGTTAGCCGTAACGGTGTTCCCGAACCAGATTTCGCCAACACCTACCAGGATTTTTATCGCAATAAGCAGCTTCATGTAATTGATACCACCATCCGCTTAAAGCTGCAGGATGGTGAATTTAGCTTGATTAAAGATTGCGGATCAACTGGATTTTTCTCGTTCGAATACCGAAACACACTGGGCGGCGTGTTGCTTAGCGCCGTTACCTTCGGTAAAGTACGAAAGGTGCGGGTAAAGTATGTGTGTTTAAAAGAAGGGAGTTAGTCATGGCCCAAACAGTAAAAAGGAATGTCGGCAGCTGGGATACCATGCATGAAAACGGGCCATTTCTGGTGCGTACATTATGCATCACCTCGCTTAGCGGTACCGGCTCGTTTGCTGATCGGTATAACGATGCCGCTATAGAAATTCAACATTTGTTAAAAGAAGCTCTCGATCTGGGCGAAGGTTTCCGGGCCATCGGCTCCCGGTGGAGCATGAACGATATCGCCCATCAGAAAGACAACATGCACATTAACGCCGCCATGAATCTGAAAAGAGCGGTTGAAGCCCATGAAATACATCCGCAAAGTGCGTATCAGTCTCAAAATCTTTTCTTTTTCCAGTGCGGAAACGTCATTAAAGAAATCCATAACTTTCTATCGGCATCTGGAAAATCCATGAAAGCCACGGGCGCCAGCAACGGCCAAACCCTTGCTGGTTGTATTTCTACCGGCGTACACGGTGCCGCCTTGGCCGAAGGCTCGGTGCAGGATTGCGTGGTGGGTTTAAATCTCATCATCGGCCCCGGGCCGGAAGACATTGTGTATCTGGAACGTGAAACACGCCCGGCACTGAAGGATGATTTTGCCATGGGCATAAACGCCCGGATTATCCGAAATGACGAGCTGTTTAACGCCGCCCTGGTAGGTTTGGGCTCTTTCGGTTTTATCCACGGGGTGGTTATAGAAGCAGAAGACCGCTTTTTGTTAAAGCGCTATGTGCGGAAGATCAGCACCACAATGGCGCTCAACTTAGCCGAAACGCTCGATTTTGAGAACGGCGAATTTAAGATCGCAGCCGAAACTGATGCCAATGGAAAAGGTACAGTTCCATTTCATTTCAAAATATTTATAAATCCCTATGTAAATGATGGTGAGTATGTGGTAGAAACGATGTACAAAAAGCCGTATCAGCCCGGCTACCCGGATCCCTTGCCGGCAATTAAAACCGCCATTTACCGCGACCTTATTGTTCTCTTCATCCGCATTGCCCAAAATCATCAGAACAACATACCCAGACTCATTAAATTACTTGAACGCTCTATTTTGCCGCCTGTAGACATGGAAGTAACAGGCACGCTGGGCGAGATATTCTGGGATGCAGGCTATCAGGGTCCGGCCTTTGCCTGCTCGGTAGGTGTTGATCACCGCGACTCGCCACGGGCGCTGGAGCTAATGGTTAAACTTGCTAAAGAAGAAGGGCCCATCCCCGGCATCTACGCCATGCGTTTTGTAAAACAATCTGAAGCAACGCTTGCCTTTACCCGCTTCCCCGTAACCTGCATGCTTGAAATTGACGGCATCACCTGGACGCCCGGCCAGGAGCGGATGATCAGCCTGCCGCAGTTTTGCACCCGCATGATTGAAGTTTTAAAAGCGAACAACATCCCCTTTACCCAACATTGGGGCAAAAACGCCGACTGGGCGTTCCCCGGCCTCGTAAATTTGATGTACGGTACCGATGCTCGCCGCTGGAAACAGCAGCGCAGTATATTGCTAAGCCGGGCACAGGCCAACCTTTTCTCCAACGGTTTTTTGCAACGCACCGGTTTGGATGAGTATTTGGAGGAAGTGCTTGCTTGAGCATCAGTAGAACATCATCATTCTACACTTTTCTTTGGGGCTGCAATATTCTTTAGGCTGCATCTTTAGCTCTTGTCAAGCTACTTTTCTTAGATATAACCCAAATTTTAACGATTTTGGGTTATGTTCAAATAACATACCCTGACAAACCCGATTTCTG
>JBGTBV010000279.1:0-5795 GCA_041749185.1 Daejeonella sp.
AAGTCTGAGTTATCTGGTTAGTGCCCGGGCCCTGATCAATGCCCGGCAATTGATCAACGCCAAAGCGCTGATCAACAGCGTACCTGTTATTGACACCACCAACATTGTAGATGTAGCTGTGGAGTCGGTGTTTAATTACCAGATTGATCCGGTGTCGGCAACATTGGTAAGCGCACGTCAGCTGATAAACGCCCGGGCGCTGATAAACGCCAGAGCGTTGATTAACGGCACGGCGACCGTAAACGCCCGGCAACTGATCAACGGATCGCCAATTGTAAACAGCAATACCATTGACGGCACGGCTGGCCAGGTGGTGGTAATTGTTGACGAGGAAGACGTGAACGCTCCTGCGGATGATGTGCTGTACGAATTTAAGTCTATAACCATGGTAACCGGGATAACCGCCGGTGAGTTTACCGTTGTACCAGGTGCCCTGCTTTCTGATAATTTTCAGGTTTCTTACGGGTTAGGGAAACTAATAATTTCCCCGGCCAGCCTGCTGGTTAAGGCGAATGATCAGGTAATCAACCAGGGCGATCAATTACCCGCCTTCTCTGCAAACATCAGCGGCTTCCAATATGACGATTCGCTGCAAACACGTTCCGGCCCACATTTTTCTCTCAGTCCGCAGTATCTCGGATCGGCGGGCGTTTACACCATTACTCCGGATGCACTCCTTTTTGATTCTTCAGAAAACTACCACATTACTTATTCTGCGGGCTATCTCTATGTAAACCCGAAGGGGCCAGGAGCCAGGAAGATTAAACCCACTCTTGACTGTGTTGAAACAGTATCAAACCATCCCTCCGGATTTAAGTACAGAGCCCATTTTTCTTATGAAAACAATAACCAAACAGCTATTCATATAGCGGTAGGCCCGGATAATCAGTTATCATCTTCGGGCGCTTTTAGTGTAGAAGGCGCACAACCGATAGTTTTCAACCCCGGCAGCGGAAGTTTCACTGTTTTGTTTAATGGATCAAAACTGACCTGGACGGTTAAAACTTTTGAGACCTACCGCAAAACTTCGGTTGCATCTTACGCCAGTGCCACCTCTTCCCGATGCGCCCTCGTAGTTTCTGACGCGAATTTGCTGTTAACTAATGGCATTGAAGCCGATGCGGGCAAAAATTTAAGTTCCAATTTGGGCAATGAAGACTTAAGACAAATACCGTATCTATATCCAAACCCGGTTGCCGACCAGTTATTTGTAGAGTGGGAAAGCATTTCTGAAAAAGATATTGTGATTTCTGATGTGGCCGGTCGGCTTCATCAGGCAAACAACATTCGCCGGGTTTCTGCAAACAGTTTGGAGCTTGACCTATCCGCGTTAAAAACCGGACTTTATTTTATCAGAATTAACAGCAAATCAAGCTATAAAGTGTTGCGTATCATAAAGATGTGAAACGATATTTAATTTTTTAGTACTTTTAAAATACCTAAGCCGGTGTTCTGACGAGCATTTTTTAACGATGCCAGCCAGCACCGTTTTACAGCAGAGGCTTAATTTAGCACTGTTTTGATTAGATAATTTAAGGGTACAGATTTTTCTGATGATAAGAACTGCAGTTAGCCATATCCTCTTTTTATTTTTGATCCATCCATTTTGCTTCGCATCCTCGTATACAAAATCGCAAAACATTATTCAGACAAGTTTTAAGGACGACACTACCCGGGTTAATAATTTAATCCTTGCAAGTAAAAATCAGTTCAATACAAATCCAGCAAAATCTATTATCTACGGCAAACAGGCCTATGCCCTTGCTGAAAAAATCAAGTTTAAAACGGGAGCTGCCTACGCTCTCAAAAATATTGGGATCGCGTATTACATCCAGGGAAAATACGCCGAAACATTGGAATATTGGCAAAGATCCTTATCGATCTTTCAATCTATCGGCGATAAGCTGGGCGAAGCCAATCTGCTAAGTAATCTTGGCGGCGTATATTTCAATCAGGGTGATGATGTTAAATCTCTCGACTATCATTTGAAATCCTTAAAAATCTCTGAAAAAATTGGCGACAAACTTCGAATTGCGACGTCTCTTTTAAACATCGGAGCCGTTTATTATCACAAAGAGGCGACCCATAATATCGCTTTGCGCTACTATCTAAAAGCTCTCCCCATTGCCGAAACGTTAAAAGATCAGGATGCCATTGGCACCGCAACCGTAAATATTGGGGAAATTTATCTGGAAAAAGGCAACGATTCGCTGGCGCTAATTTATTTTAACCGGTCATTGGAGGCGTATAAAGGATCAGAAAATGTCCCTTATTCGCTTAATAATATCGCTAAAGTTTATCTCAAAAGAAAAGAATATGCCCGGGCTATTGATTACCATATTGAAGCATTGGCGCTCGCAGAAACGCTGAACGGAAAGCTGGATATCGTACAATCACGATTGGGCCTTGCCAGAACGTATCGGGAATTTGGCGATATCGAAAAAGCCATTGTTAATTTTAAGCGGGCTGAGAAGATCGCTTCCGAATTAAATTCGCTTTACGAGCTTAAGTTTGCTTATCAGGGTTTAGCCGAGTCGTATGCAGCAACCGGTAGGTACAATCAGGCGTACCAGTTTCAAAACCGGGTAGCTGCGATAAAGGATTCACTGTACAATGTAGAAACAGATAAGAAGCTGGCAGACCTGCAATTTGACTTTGAGATCAAGAAAAAACAAAGCGAAATTAACTTGCTTGTTAAAGACAAATCGTTGCAATTATTGGAGTTAAAAAGACAGCGCTTCGCTAAAAACTCTCTCGTAGCCGGGTTCTTATTCGTCTTCACCATCGCCTTTATTCTGTTCCGCAACTCCCGCATAAAAAGCCGCACCAATAAATTGCTTGATCATCAGAAAGCGGAAATAGAAAACCTCCTCTCTAATATACTGCCGCAGGAAGTTGCGCAGGAACTTCAGGTAAACGGAAAAGCTACACCGCGATATTACGAAAGTGTTTCTGTACTGTTTAGTGACTTTGAGAATTTTACGCAGATGGCAGACGCACTTTCTCCGCAGGATGTGGTGCACGAGCTAAACACCTGTTTTATGGCGTTTGACGATATAATTGAAAAATATGGCCTTGAGAAAATTAAAACCATCGGCGATGCCTATATGTGTGCCGGCGGCATTCCGGTGGTTGATGACTCGCATCCCATCAACATCGTAAAAGCCAGTTTAGAGATTAGGGAGTTTATTAATCGCAGAAACATAGATAGAAAAGAGAAAGGCGAGTTACCCTGGGAATTACGCACCGGGATACACACCGGGCCGGTAGTTGCAGGTGTGGTTGGCAGAAAAAAATACGCTTATGACATTTGGGGAAGTACTGTGAATACGGCCAGCCGGATGGAAAGTAATGGCGAACCCGGCAGGGTAAATATCTCTGCGGCTACATACAACCTTGTAAAAGACCATTACGAATGCACCTACCGCGGAAAAATACTGGCAAAAAACGTTGGAGAAATAGACATGTACTTTGTGGAGGCCGAAATTAAGGATCAGAAAGTCGAAAAGTTGGCTAAACAGAATGGTTGAAGTGCCGGACGGTACATCTAACATTAATTATTAAATTTGGCCTAAATCAGAATGTTTTGGCCAGATTAAAAAAGAATTCCCACCTGATCATATACCGCACTTACGCCACCACCTTTAAATTTCTAATGATGGGGCTCAGCGTAATTATCATTACGCTGGTATTGCCGAAACAAGCCCGTTTTAGATTTGAGTATGAAAAAGGCAAAATCTGGATGCAGGAAGATCTTATCTCTCCTTACAGCTTCGCCATAAAGAAAACACCCTCCGAAATTGAAGCCGATAGAAATGGAATTCTCAAGTCTGTATTGCCGGTATACCAAAGCAGGGAAGAAATAGTACTACAAGCCCTTGAAAATTTTAATACCGAGTTTGAAACGAAATGGCCCTCAAGCGGGCTTGATGATGATGAAAAACAACGCTATCAGACGCAAGGCACCAAACTGCTACGCGAAGTTTACCAACGGGGAATACTTACGCCGATAAAAAAATATCAACAGGTAAACCGCTATTATAATTTCAACTTAAGCAAAAACAACGTTTCTACACAGTTAAACACCGTTGACGTTCTCACATTAACCTCTGCAGAAGATCTTATTTCCAAGCAACTGGCAAAAACTAAAAGCCTCTCCAATTCTGATTGGCTGCTAAAACTGGTAAAGGGGCACGTTCAACCGAACTATATTTTTGATGAACGGTTAACCGACAAGTTAGAAGCCGATGCTTTAAACAGCATTTCCACCACCCGTGGAATGGTGCAGAAGGGTGAACTCATTGTAGCCAAAGAAGCGAATGTAACCGCTCCGATTTACCAAAAGCTCGAATCGTTACGGGCTGCGTACGAAGATGACGCACGCGTTGGCAGCAACAGCCGTCTGGTACTGGTTGGCCAGTTTATGCTGGTAGGTTTGGTGGTTACCCTGCTTATTGTTTTTCTGTACCTGTTCAGAAAAGATATTTACCAGGACAACCGCCAGCTTTCGCTGATTTTATTGGTGATAACCGGCATGCTCGTGGTCTTGTCCTGGGCCATACAAATGAAGCTGCCGAGTTTGTACTACATTCCGTATTGCATCGTTCCCATCATCATCCGCATTTTGTTTGATACCAGGCTGGCGCTAAATATCCATTTGCTGGTAGTGCTTGTGGCTGGCTTTTTTGTGCCGAACAGTTTTGAATTCGCGTTCTTACAGGTTACTTCTGGCATGGTTGCGATATACAGTATCAAAAACCTGATCAAAAGGGAACAATTTCTCATCTCCGCGTTGCTGATATTGGGTAACTATTTTATCGCCTTTACCGGTATTTCGCTCACCAGAGATGGTTCTGTTTATGAAATCAACTGGATTGAGTTTCTCCCCTTCATTTTCAGTGTTCTTCTTTCGCTTCTCGCCTATCCGCTGATTTATGCTTTTGAGCGAGTTTTCGGCATCACATCAGACGTAACGCTGATGGAACTGACCAATACCAACAGCCGGTTACTTCGTGACCTCGCCTTTAAAGCGCCCGGCACCTTTCATCATTCCTTACAGGTGGCCAACCTGTCGGAAGCCGCTATTTTTAAAATTGGCGGAAACACCCTGCTGGTAAGAGCCGGTGCGTTGTATCACGATATCGGGAAAATGGACAACCCGCAGTATTTTATAGAAAATCAAAATAAAGGTGCAAACCCGCACGATACCCTTCCCTATGAGCAAAGCGCCCAAATAATTATCCAGCATGTAAATAAAGGGGTAGAAATAGCCCGAAGAAATCAAATACCCGAAATGCTGATTGATTTCATCCGCACGCATCATGGAAATACCCGTGTAGACTATTTTTACCAGTCGTTTTTGAAAAACTTCCCGGAAAAATTCGTGGATGAAAACACGTTCCGTTATCCCGGCCCTATTCCTTTCTCCAAAGAAACAGCGGTACTTATGCTCGCAGATTCGGTTGAGGCTGCTTCCCGGAGTCTGAAAGAACCCGACGCACAGAGCATCAGTGACCTGGTAGAACGCATTACAGAATACAAGCTGGATCAAGGCCAGCTTTCAGACAGTAACATCACCTTAAAGGATATTGAAACTATCAAGCTGATCTTCAAAACGATGCTAATGGGCATTTATCATGTGCGTATTGACTACTCCATACAAACAAAAATTTAAAGTTCAGCTATCTGCAACAGCAGGATAAAGCGAATGTTGACAGCAATTTTTAAGGCTAAAATATTTTTTGATGGCATCGCTGAATTACTATATTTGCAGTCCTCAAAAGAGGGGTTACTAA
>JBGTBV010000280.1:0-4334 GCA_041749185.1 Daejeonella sp.
GCCGAGCCAGCACGCCTTCATATACACGCATCAATTTGTAGAGGTTAAAAGTCTCCAGTTCCTCACCGGGTTCGGTTTCTCCAGCGGCCAATTGGCTATTCTGCAAAATATTCCCTCGCTTTTCCTGTTTGAGGCGTTCGGTTTCCAGCTGGCGGAGCTGTTCTGCCACCTCTTTAAACCGCTTATATTCCAGCAGTTTATTTAGCAGATCCTGCCGGAGGTCTACTTCGTTGCCAAGTTCGTCCAGTTCGGGGCGGGGAAGCAGCAGCCTTGCTTTTATCCGCATAAGCGTGGCGGCCACATAAATAAATTCGCTGGCCACCTCCAGATTCAGGCTGTTGAGTTGTTCCAGATAGTTTAAAAAATCGTTGGTAATACGGGCTATCGGCACATCGTGGATATCCAGTTCGTCTCGCTCAATAAAGAAAAGAAGCAAATCAAACGGCCCCTCAAACTGTGGCAGTTTAATAGCAAAACCTTCCGCATCAATCATTCGTTTGTATAGTTATCATCCTAATTTAGCTTTTGGCAGATTGCCGCTCACAAACCCGATAAAAATAAGGTCAAATACCTTAGTTTTGTAGTTCATTTTTAAATATTCATGGAAGTAAAGGCCGGAAAATTACTTGAGCAGATAAATTACCCTTCAGATTTAAAGAAGTTTAAAGAAGACGATCTTGAACTGATCAGCACTGAATTACGACAATTCATTATTGATACGGTATCTGTTAACGGTGGCCACTTTGGCTCAAGCCTTGGCGTAGTGGAATTAACCGTTGCTTTACATTATGTGCTGAATACTCCACATGATCAATTGGTTTGGGACGTTGGCCATCAGGCTTACGGTCATAAAATACTAACCGGCCGCCGGGCCGACTTTCATACAAACCGTCTTTATCAGGGCATTAGCGGTTTCCCCAAACGCAGCGAAAGCCCTTACGATACCTTCGGCGTGGGCCATTCCTCTACTTCTATTTCTGCCGCCCTGGGCATGGCCGTGGCTTCTCAGTTTAAAGGTGAGAAAGACCGCCAGCACGTAGCCGTAATTGGCGACGGTGCCATGACTGCCGGACTTGCCTTTGAAGGTCTGAACCATGCCGGAATTGAAAACTCCAATCTGCTGGTTATTCTGAATGATAACTGCATGTCTATTGACCCCAACGTTGGGGCACTGAAAGAATATTTGACAGACATCACCACCTCCAAATCTTACAATCGCTTTCGCGATGATATTTCGCATGTGCTGAACAAAATATCAGAACTGGGCCCCAACGCCCACGAAATAATTAAAAAAATAGAGAAAAGTATTAAAGGCAGTTTGCTAAAGAAAAGCAACTTTTTTGAAGCTCTAAAATTCAGGTATTTTGGCCCGATTGACGGCCATGACGTAAAGCACCTAGTTAAAGTTTTAACAGACCTGCGTGATATTCCGGGACCGAAATTACTCCATTTAGTAACTGTAAAGGGAAAAGGTTACGCTCTTGCCGAAAAAGATCAGACCAAATGGCACTCACCGGGCTTGTTCGATAAAATTACCGGAGAGATCAAAAAAAACAAACCCGTTAAGCCGCAGGCTCCAAAATATCAGGATGTTTTTGGCCATACCATTGTAGAGCTTGCCGAAAAAAACCCGAAGATTATGGGCATTACGCCGGCAATGCCGTCGGGCTGTTCACTCAATATTATGATGAAAGCCATGCCCGACCGTGCTTTTGACGTAGGTATTGCCGAACAGCATGCCGTGACTTTTTCTGCCGGGTTGGCAACGCAGGGAATGGTGCCCTTCTGTAATATCTATTCCAGCTTTATGCAACGGGCCTATGATCAGGTAGTGCATGACGTGGCTATACAGAAGCTGAACGTAGTATTTTGTTTAGACCGCGCCGGAATTGCCGGGGCCGACGGCCCTACCCACCACGGCGGATATGATCTGGCATATATGCGCTGCGTTCCCAACATGATCGTTTCAGCACCCATGAATGAGGAAGAGCTTCGCAACCTGATGTTTACCGCCCAGCAGGAAAACATGGGCCCGTTTTCTATCCGTTACCCCCGTGGAAACGGCGTAATGCCCGATTGGCAACGCCCGTTAAAGGCCATCCCGGTAGGTAAAGCACGCAAAATTTCTGATGGTGAAGATGTGGCCGTTTTATCCATCGGCCACATTGGGAACGAAGCAGTGAAGGCTTGTCTTGATTTAAATACCGAAGGAATTTACCCGGCACATTACGATATGCGGTTTGTAAAGCCTATTGACGAAGTTCTTTTACATCAGGTTTTTAAGAATTTTAAAAACGTTGTTACGGTTGAAGACGGCTGCATACAGGGCGGAATGGGCAGCGCAGTCGCCGAATTTATGGCAGATAATAACTACGCTGCAAAGATGATTCGTTTAGGCATTCCCGATAAGGTAATTGAGCATGGCGAGCAGCCCGAACTTTGGGCAGAATGTGGTTATGATGCGCAGGCTATAAAACAGGCGATAAAAAAGCTGGCGGTGAGCCGAAGTCCGAAGAGCATCGCATCTTAAGCGCCGTTTCTGATTTTACTTCATCAGCAATTTATAAATCGCCATTATAAACAGCGCCAGCAGGGCTCCGGCAACCATTGCCACCGGATATTTTATTTTATTCTTTTTTAGCGGCAGCTCAGGCTCATCAACTATCTGCACCGTAGGCGTTTCCTGGGCAAGCATGGTTTTACTTACTTCCAGATTTTTAACGGTTTCTGTGTAAATGGTACTTAAAACCATTTTATCTCTTTCCTGAACTTCAACATTAGCGGTTGGTGAGGTGTATGCCGGGTTGATATCTAATAAACTCTGGTTTGCAGCCGATGCGGAATAGGTTTTACGGTTTAAGATGCGGCCAATGCTATCAGCACGATCCTGCAGACGGCTTACGTTGCTACGCAGCCGCCGGGTTTTGGTCTGGATGAAAAAATCTGTCGCTTGTTTAATTAACCGTTCGCAAAACAATTGTGCCAGGCGCTCATCCCGCATAACGGTGTTCACTTCAAAAAATCCTAATTTCTTATCCGTTTTGGCTATCGCGAATTCGCCTTCCAATACCCGTTTGGTAATCTGCTGCAGCAAGCTATCCTGCAAACGGCTAAAGTTTTCCCCGTTTGCCGGAAACCGGATGGCCTTGTTGTCCGGGCTAAATTTCAGCCATTTCTCATCGAGTTTGTAAACGGCTGCATAGCGGTCGGCAAGAGAAGTGTTTCCGGTGGTGTCATAGGGCGTCAGCAAAGTTTCCTTGATCAGCTTTTTGCTTTTAAGTAATTCCTGAACGTTATCGCCGGCCAAAACACCGCTGGCACCGCCAACACCGTCTAAGTTAAAACCAAACTGCCCGGCCAAGGCCGCCAAACCGCCCGCAGCAGATGATTTGCCCTCTTCTACCACAAAGGTTAAACGGGCGGTATAAGTGACCGGCCATTTCCAGGCAATGACCGCTCCAACCAAAATTCCAAAAACGGCTGCAATTGTCAATTGCTTTTTAAAACCAAGCAGATATTTAATATTTCCAATCCATCCGGTTACCACCTGCTTAAATGAAAATTCAGGTTCGTATGGGTAGGATGAATTTGTTTCCTGGCTCATGTTATTTGTTGAGAATGGCAATTAAGCCGATCAAGGCGGTAACAGCCGATGTAATGCCGGAAATTTCTGCGAAACCCAGTCTGAATTTGAGGGCCGGATTTTTTTCTGGAACCACAATGCGGCTTCCGGGTTTAACCGATGGATAATTGCGGAAAAACAAAATATGCCGCACCGGCTTGTTTAAGCCGTTGGGGTATTGCACATACGCCCCCTTTAAACGGGCATTTTCTGTAGTGCCTCCCACGGCATTGATATAATATTTAAAGCGTCGGCCCTGATAATTAACATACTGCGGATTATTTACCGCTCCGTTAACCTGCACAAATGAAATAACGCGGGGCACATAAATACTATCGCCAGGCAGCAGGATCAAGCTTTTACGCTGAAGTTCAGTTGTTGGAGCCTCTGTGAGATTTAAGTCAACGCGGATGTTGTTTCTAAAAACCTGCGCATTGGCCAGCGAACCGTAGGGACTGAGGCCACCGGCCCGTTCAATAAATTCCAACGCGGTTTCATCCCGCTTTTGTACGGCGTAATCTCCCGGGAAAAGTACTTCTCCTTTTATGCTCACATTACCCAGCGGTCTGAAATTGACCAGTCGCGGTACGTAAATGTAATCCAGAGGTTGCAGGGCAACTTCCGGCGTGGCAGCCGATTTATTATTCAGATTTATGGTAAAGGTTTCTACCAACTGGTTCGCGACACTGTCCGACTCGTTTTTTAATATCCG
>JBGTBV010000281.1:0-4869 GCA_041749185.1 Daejeonella sp.
ATTTCCGGGAGGATATGAAGTCGGTAAATGTGCCTAGTCTGATTATACATGGCGATGCAGACCAGACTGTGCCCATTGAGCCTACAGGCGAGCATTCGTCCATCCTGATTGCCGACGCAGAATTTTTAATCTATGAAGGAGCCCCTCACGGTTTATTCATTACCGAAAAGGAAAAGCTAAACGCAGATCTGTTAGCTTTTTTCGGGATGAGCGAAATGAGAAAAGGAACCGATAGCACAGAAAGCGAACGGTTTTAAAAGTAATCAGACATTATTGAGTCTTTGTGCAACTTCGCTTTAAATGAGAGTGCCTTTCTTTAATTGTTTAACCGCATAATCAACCGCTCTGGCGGTTAAAGCCATATACGTTAGCGAGGGATTTTGCGTAGCGGTGGAAGTCATGCAGGCGCCGTCTGTTACAAACACATTTTTGCAGAGGTGCATTTGGTTCCATTTATTTAGCAGTGAGGTTTTCGCATCCTTGCCCATTCTCACCCCGCCCATTTCATGTATATCTAAACCGGGAGCTTTTTTTGAATCATTTGCCTGGATGTTTTTAAATCCGGCTTTGATGAACATCTCAGTCATTTGTTCCACGTAATCTTTTACCATTTTTTCGTCGTTCTCATCGTAATCTACCGAAATATTCAGCAATGGCATTCCCCAGGCGTCTTTCCTGCCAGGATCCAGATTTACATAGTTACTTTCTTTGGGAATGGTTTCGCCCATCATGTGCGAGCCAACATACCACGGACCTAAAGCATTTGATTCAAGTTGGGATTTTAAAGATGAGCCAAAGCCTTCGGCCGATTTTTGAGAGCGGCCGGCGCCAAATCCTGCGGCGTAGCCCCGTAAAAAATCTGTTTCTTGTTTCAAAACATTCCGGAAACGGGGAATGTACGCACTTGTTGGCCGCCCGCCTGCGGTTGCAAATTCGCCAAAATCATCAGTTTGCGCAGACACCGTGGCCCGATAATTATGAAAAGCAACGTATTTTCCCATCAGGTTATGATCATTGCCAAGGCCGTTCTCAAAGCGGTTGGATATAGAATTTAACAGGAGTAAATTGGTATTTAATGCCCCTGCATTTACAAATATCACTTCGGCAAAATAATCTGTCTGTTCTTTTGATTCTGCATCAATTACACGTACACCGGTTACTTTTTCTTTTGCATCATCGTATATTATCGAATGCACTACCGCGTTGGGTTGTAACGTAAGATTCCCGGTTTTTGCCGCCCAGGGCATAGTGGAAGAATTGCTGCTAAAATATCCTCCAAAAGGGCAACCCCGCTGACAAAGATTTCTATTCTGGCACTGCCCCCGTCCCTGTTGTGCATGAACATCTTTTGGCTGTGTTAAATGGGCACATCTGCCGTATATTACATGGCGGTCTGTGTAATTTTTCGCTATAACGCCTTTAAAGTACTTCTCTACTTTATTCAGTTCGATGGATGGTAGAAATTCTCCGTCGGGCAGCACGGCCAGGCCGTCACGATTGCCCGAAATGCCCACAAAGTTTTCTACGTAACTGTACCAGGGCGCAATGTCTTGATAACGGATGGGCCAGTCAACCGCGAAGCCGTCTCTGGCCGGGCCCTCAAAATCAAAATCGCTCCAGCGCTGTGTTTGCCGTGCCCACATCAGTGATTTTCCGCCCACCTGATAGCCGCGTATCCAATCGAACGGTTTTTGCTGAACGTATGGATGCTCTTTATCTTTCACAAAAAAGTGCATGGCATCTTCGCGAAACGCGTAACACTTACTGATTACCGGATTTGCTGCCACAACTTCGGCGGTAAGCCGGTTGCGATGATCAAATTCCCATGGGTTTAGATTGGTGGTTGGATAGTCAATATTATGCTTTACATCGCGGCCACGCTCTAAAACCAGGGTCTTAAAGCCTTTTTCACAAAACTCTTTTGCTGCCCAACCTCCGCTCATGCCCGAACCGATTACGATGGCGTCGAACTTGCGGGATTTCATTGTAGTATCACTCATTTTATGCGGATGCTTTTACAGTTTGAACCAACACAGATCCCTGGTATTTGCCGGGGATAAGGCTGAACTTTTTAATTTTTGTTAAATAATCTTTAGACGTGGTGTAGGCCAGAATACTCAGGTTTTTAGTTGACTTATAAAATGATTTTAGTGGCTCTGAGATTTGATCGCCCTTTTCCAGCCGGTTTAACATTTCTGTTTTCTGAGCCGCGGAGAGATCATCAAAACTATCTTTGTATTCTGTTTCGGCCATTTTATTGAACTCATCAAAGCCCTGCATAAATGTTTTTTGCTCTTCAGCCGTATAGCAGTCGTCAACCATTTTTAAAGTAAACAGATGAGCGCTTATTTCTTTGGCGCCCGGCGTTTCTGTTGTGGGGATGATTGTTTCTGTAAGCGAGCCGAGCAAATCTTCCTGATCTCGATTTATTTTCAGATTGTTAAGATCAATGGTAGCCTTTCCCGGAACGCAGGAAGGCAAAATTGCGGCAGCGGCAGCTACAATGAGCATATTTCTGATAGCCGCCCGTCTGGTAATATTCATATTATTTGTCTAAGCGAAAAGTTTAAATTATCAATCAGCCCTTACCGGTTCAGTTTCTCCACTTTATCGTAATATTCATTCTGAAGCTCGAGCGTTTTTTTATCATTCTTAACAGCCTTTAACGTTTTTGCAAACGAGTTGATTTCATGTTCGGCTATTAACTTACCCAGTTCTTTGGTTGCTTTTCCGCCCTCTCCGGCGTAATGGTTGGGAAAGCCGGCGTACCACCAAATTGGAGTATAAACCCCGGGGATATTCAGTCGTTGCTGATTTTCGCCTGATTCTTTTACCGCATTGTCCATTTGCATCACATCCGGCCGGAGGTACAACAGCGTGGATGTTTCCCGTTCGCCGGCATGCATATCGCCCTGCGGATCTGATTTACGCATTTTGGCATATTGCTCATTGTACGCCTTATCTTCTTCGGGCGTGTAAAGGTATACCACATAATTTTTCCGTTTGTTAAGTTGAGATTGCATGAAGAACCGCAGAAATTCCGGGTTGCCCCCATGGCCGTTCAGGATTACGATTTTTTCAAACCCGTTGCGGGCAATTTCATCGCAGGTTGCTTCCAGCAATTCGTAAATAATTTTGCTGGGCAGGGCAAACGTACCGGGCTGCTGGCGTGCTTCATTAATCTGCCCGTAAAAATAATCCGGAAACACAACCGCATACTCGTCTTTTACTGCTCTTGCCGCCACTTCGCGTACGTGAATCAGATCTGTGCCCAGCGGCGAATGCGGACCATGTTTCTCTAAAATTCCGATGGGCAGCACGCAGGTTTTATTTGATTTTGCCATCGCAGCTTTCCAGTCGCTGGTAGTTAATTCATCCCAGCGGGTTGGTAATTCCTGGGCAAAAGAATAGCTGCTGATCAAAAATAGGAAAACGAATAATTTCACAATCTGAGTTTTTTAGGTTGGTTAACAAGCATTAAAACTAAAGTTTTGAAACTATATTTCTAAATAAGGATCAAATGTTTTATTAAACCCGGAGGAGTTGTGCTGTTTGGCAGGCAATAGTTGCAGGCCGATTAAATAATCCGGCTTAATTGAAAAATTTCAGTTTACTTATCACTCACAGGCAAGACAAAACCAAAAGTCGAGCCCTGGTCTTCCACGCTTTCTACTGTGACAGTTCCTTTATGCTGTTTTATAATTTCTGAAGCTATATATAAGCCTAATCCCAAACCGCCGGCAAAATTATTCTTCTTTGCACCATTTACCCTAAAAAACCGGTCAAAAACATCCGGTTGTTTTTCTTTTGGTATCCCGATGCCAAAATCGCGTGCGTAAAATTGAACATGGCCATTTTCATGCCTGGTGAACACCATTACTTTATCGGCTGCAGGGGAATATTTTATTGCATTGGAAAGTATATTGGTAATTACCTGCCCGATCCGGTTCCTGTCGCCATAAATTCTGGCCGATTTCTCCAATTCAACATCAAGGTTATGGGTTTGGGTAGTTTGCCGCATTTCTTCTACAATCTCTGTTATCAGCCCGTTGAAATCAAATAAGTCTTCCTGATAAGAAAGCTGCCCATTAGACACTTTGGTGGCATCCAGCAAATCACTGATCAGGTAAGTCAGCTTGTCTATTTGCTTGTCTATCCTTGCAAACAAGGTAATTTCAGCGGTATTGCCCTCTTTAATGGATTTGTTCCGCAAAATCTGTGTATACCCTTTCAAGCTGGTTACAGGTGTTTTCAGCTCATGTGATGCCATACTTATAAAATCATCTTTCTGCTTTTCCAGCTGCTTGCTTGCAGTAACATCCCTGAAATACCATGCCCAACCATAAGGGGTGCCGTCATCGCCAATAACACCATTGCCGTACCTCTCGATAACACGCCCATCGTTGAAAAAAACTTCTTCATAGACTTTTTCTTCAGGATGCGCATAACAATAATTTACCCGTTCTATAAAACCTTGTGGGTCTTTCAATTGGGTCATGGCATATTCCAATGCTGCTGTATCATCTTTACCCCAAAGAGGCTTCTTCAAACGCCTGCCCGATAACCGGCCAGGCGGGAAGCCAACATTCTTTAAAATCTTGTCCCATAGACACGGGATGCTTATCTCCGGTTATTGGCAAATAGCCATCGTTATATATCTGTACCCGGTGTGGGGCCCAGGCAATAGCTATGGGAAAATTTGAGGCCATACATAAACTCACGGTAGTCCGTAAACTTTGCGGCCAGGTATCTGGTGAACCTAACGGCGTTTCAGACCAGTCTTTGGAACGAATAAGTTTGCCCATTTCGCCGCCGCCGGATAAAAATTCGGGAATATTAGACATAATATAGATAAGTAATATAAGTCTT
>JBGTBV010000282.1:0-15655 GCA_041749185.1 Daejeonella sp.
CTGGGATTTGAATTTTCATCTATCCAGCAGTAACCGCAAATTCTATTTCCGCATTTTTTAGGTCAGCTACTTTCTGTAATGCTTTATGGTCTGTTCTCTAATGCCTTTGTGTCGTGCATATCGTATTTTGCAAATAGCCAGCTAATATATACATGCAGTATATTCTGGCTTTTTAAACTAATACTTCGCATCAATATGCAAAATATATGCGCATTATAAAGGGAGAGCACGGGCACTATGATTTTTTAAAGTATTGCAAATCATTGGTGTCCGGTTAAAATTTAAACGTTAACTATTTACGGACTGCATCATCTGTAACACATGAGTTTTGTGTTTTTCAGATAGAGCCTTCCTTACGTTTGAAACAGGGATAATTGGTTCTGCTTCCCATTAATTAGGTCCCGCCAATCTCCACCGGGTTTTTTCAGGAATTTGAACAAATCATTATAGGTCATCAAGTGATACCGGATGACGGACATCCTATTAAAGAAGGCCCATTTTCGTTTTGCTTTTCTCTGAATGACCAACATCATCAGCCCGATGATCAGGCTGACCCAGATTTGGGTTTCCATCGCATTTTGATTGTCACCCAGGAAATATTTTAACGGGAAGTTCTGTTTTAAACGCCTGAACAGGATTTCAATTTGCCAGCGCTGCTTAAAGATCCCGGCTATTTTATCGGCCTGGAGTGGACAATTAGCAAATGTTGTTGTATCAGAACTAGTGTTATGTTAAGCGAAAATTGTTATTTTGGGCGTGCCCCTTCGGGTCGGGCTATCCGCTACAAGTCCTCGCCCCGATGAAGGATCGGAGCTGCGGGCTTTTCGCTTCTACCCCTCACGCTACCGTCATAGTAGGTTTAACTTGACACTAGTTAATGTTGAAACTCAGTCCAAAATCTTCTATTCTTGTCTAAATTCATCTTCTGTATCCTTACTGCGTTTAAAATTGCCAGAAGCGCCACACCAACATCAGCAATTACCGCTTCCCATAAAGTAGCAACGCCACCAGCCCCTAAACCCAGAACAATCACTTTTACTGCCATGGCCAAAACGATATTCTGCCAGACAATATTGCGGGTTATTTTGCCGATTCTAATGGCATCCACAATTTTAGAAGGCTGATCATTCTGGATCACAATATCTGCAGTTTCGATAGCCGCATCACTGCCTAAACCGCCCATAGCAATACCGGCATCCGCCAAAGCGATAACCGGCGCATCATTTACGCCATCGCCGATAAAGGCAATCCGTTTGCCTTGATTTTTAAGCATTTCTACTTTCTGTACTTTATTTTCGGGCAGGAGGTCGCCGAATGCCTTATCAATATTTAAAAATTTTGCCACGCTATTCACCACACCCTGCTTATCTCCGCTTAACATCACCGTTTCAATATTTAACCGGTGCATATCCTTTATGGCTTGTTTGGCATCTTCTTTTATTTCGTCGGCAATTGTTATATAGCCTGCGTACTGGTTGTTTACAGACAATACAACAATGGTTTCTACAATTTCGTCTATCGCTGCATCGTAACTGATATTAAACTTTTTAAGCAATTTGGTATTTCCGGCCAATACTTCTTTTCCGTTGATTAATCCTTTTAAGCCGTGACCGGATATTTCTTCAACTTTTTCTATTTTAACATTGCCGAAAACATCTCCTGCATACCGCGTTACAGCCACGGCTATCGGATGGGTGGATTTACTTTCTATGGCGGCGGCTATCTTAACCAGTTCGTGTTCATCAATATTATTCACAACTACCTGCTGAACTTCAAATACACCTTTGGTTAAGGTTCCGGTTTTATCCATCACCACGGAATTGATTTTGGTCATCACATCCAGAAAGTTTCCTCCTTTAAAGAGGATGCCATTTTTGGAAGCTAAACCAATGCCCCCGAAATAGCCCAAAGGGATAGAAACCACCAAAGCACACGGACAACTAATGACGAGAAAAACCAGGCCGCGGTAAAGCCAGTCGTTAAAAACATAATTATCCACAAACAGATAAGGCAGAGCCACTAACAAAACCGCTAACGCAAATACGATGGGTGTATACACTTTCGCAAAGCGGGAGATAAATAATTGAGTTTGAGATTTCCTTGCAGTGGCGTCCTGCACCATTTCCAGGATCTTACTTAATTTGCTATCCCGAAACAGGGAACCCACTTTAACTTCCGCAACGGTATTCAGGTTAATCATCCCGGCATATACCTTCTCTCCTTTTTGTTTTGTATCGGGCTTGCTTTCCCCCGTGAGGGCAGCGGTATTAAAGGTTCCTTTATCAGATGTCAATTCGCCGTCTAAGGCTACCTTCTCTCCGGGTTTCACCTGTATCAATTCGCCGATTTTCACATCGGATGGATCAACAGTTTCAATCTTTTCATTCCGATGGACGTCAACTGTATCCGGACGAATATCCAGCAAGGCTTTGATACTGGTCTTTGCCCTGTTTACAGCAGCATCCTGAAACCACTCTCCTATTGAATAGAATACCATTACGGCAACGCCTTCACTATAGGATCCGATTGCAAATGCGCCCAATGTGGCTACGCTCATCAGAAAAAATTCATTAAAAAAATCGAACCGTTTAGCTTTACGCCAAGCCATATCGAGTACATTATAGCCTGCAAGGAGATAAGCAATGCCATAAATAATCAGCTCTGTGATTTTTGAGAAACTGATTTTAAATCCAAAGTCCAACACTTGCATAATCAGGAGAATGGCCAGTGCAGATAGCAGGGGCCCGTGACTTAGCCATGAAGCGGTTGCTCCCCGTTCAGGATTGTGACCGTCATCGTCGCTGTGTGCTGATGAAACCGTCTGTTGTTTATTATCATCAGCATTGCTATCAGAGTCGCAACAGTTCTTTGCTTGTTGTTGTACTTTTATTTTTTCTGTTTGCATTCTCTTTATTTAATGTGGGTGTTCCTTTAAGATTAAGAAACCATTCTTCTACTTGCCGACTGCCTTCTTTCAGGGCTTGGTGCGGATCAGCGTATTTGGCTTCTGCCCATACCTGATTTGCTAATTGAACGGCTTTTCCTTTAACCTTTGGATTAAGTTCTGCTAATGGGGTTCATAGTTCTCAAATGTCCGGTTCATAGATTTTGTAATTTTATCGCGGATCAAATATTCCCGGTTAGCATCTAAACAAGCTTTTGATAAAGGCTTTTTTGCAATTGTCGCATGGGGTGCGTCAGCTAATAATTAATTGAATAACACTAATTTATGTGTTTGACCATGCTGTCAGATATATTTTTTTGACCGGAAAATCCAAAAGCATGCCGTTCGCATGGTTAACGCACGTGATAACGTTGCCGATAAAGCTTAAATCAGTAAAAATTAATCGAACTCAGTTTACAAAGAAGTTAATAACGTTTTATCCTCATTCTAATCTGTATTGCTTACAAAAGCGATTTTCTTGCTATCCGGCGACCACGAAGGTGTATTAATGGAGCCTTGCCCGCCGTATAAATAGGCGATCACTTTGGGTTTTCCTCCTGCAATTGGGATTGATCTTAGATAAACATGCTTATAAAACGGGTGATCGCCGGCAGGCACATCTTTATTAAAAGTCAAGAAGACAATCGTTTTTCCATCGGGAGATATGTGAGGAAACCAATTGTTGTAGTCATCGAAAGTGAGCTGCGTTTGTTCTGTTCCATCTTCTTTCATCCGAAATAATTGCATCATTCCGGTACGCACCGAGTTGAAATAAATATATTTTCCGTCTGGACTGTATTCTGAACCATCGTCCAATCTGGCGGTATGGGTCAGCTTTATCTCCGGGCCACCGTTTGCCGGAATTTTGTAAATATCATATTCCTTTTCACGCAAACCGGTATAGGTGAGATATTTGCCGTCGGGCGACCAGCCATGCAAATAAGAAGGGCCAACGGGGGTAATCAATTTAGGTTTTCCGCCCGTAATGGGAACGGTATAAATTAAAGATCCAAATTTCGGATCGCCGCTTGAGCTGCTCAGGCCAAGCATTTTCCCGTTAAAGGAAATAACATGATCGTTATTGTTGCTTTTTACAAAATCAGTGTTAACAACCCTGGGCTGGCGGGTTTTAAGATCAAAAGCATAAATGAGGCCTTCTTTGTTGTAAATTAAATTTCTGTTGTCAGGCGTCCAGTTAGGTGCTTGCAAAGATCCGGTATCGGTAAATAAAACCTGACGGGCCCCGGTCGAAACATCCATGGTCTCCAAACGGCTGCCCAGGTAATCTCTGTAGGGTACATACGCCGAACTTACCGGAACGGTAATCCGAACATTGTCAAACATTGCTTTTTCAACTACATCTGCGTTATGGGAGCAAATAAATAAACCCACATAAACTTCGTCATCAAACCCTGCTTCGGTAATTTCGGTGGTGATAAAAGGATCGCCGAATTTGGCTACGGACATAATATATTGACTCCTTCTCCTTTCTAACTGAATTACATCCGGAGCGTTGACGTCTGATTTTCTTTCCGTCACCTCAGCCTTAGCAGAAGTTCTGTATTGAAGAGATGTTAAGCCGTCGCCATGAACCGTGGCGCATACCATTGCTGAACCGGTATCTAAACCTGATCGGATCATCCACCCGAATTTGCGATGCGGATCAGTACCTTTTCCTATAAAAGATCCCCGGGCATGAAGAATAAAATCACCTTTCATGCGCTTGTACAGATAATGAAATTCATCATTTTTTCCCCAGATGTTTTTCCCCGATCCGCTTAGCTCATACTGCTGTTTTGCGATATCGTAACCCGTGCTGCCGGCATGTTTTACATTGCCGATATCTGTACTCTTTTCAAAATCACCAAAAATTTTTTGAGCGAAAGTTTGGGTACCAATAAGGCTGATCATCATGCAGGGAACTATTTTCCGGATGGTGACAAATAATCTTTGCATATACATTGGGTTTATTTAAAAGTGCGAAAAATCAGGCAATAAAATGCAACTGCTATTTAAACTCTGAATCTTAATCCGGGAAGCATTTGTTTTTCGCGGGCGGTCGTTAGTATAAATACATTTCACCTACGGAGCTTTTCTAAGGTTAATCGCCCATCTTTTCAAATGCCTGTTCCATATCATTGATCAGGTAGGTTGCGTCTTCAAGGCCGGTATAGAACCTGATCATGCGGTGTTCCGCTTTTGATGCGTCAAATTCTTCGGGCTTAACAGAAGCGCAACGCGGCAAAACCAAACTTTCGTGCCCACCCCAGCTAACGGCAAGAAGAATGTGCTGCAATGATTCTGTAAAGTTTACAATCTCCCGCATCGAAGCAGCTTTTATTACCACCGTAAAGAGGCCGCAGGCACCCTTCATTTGTTTTCTGGCCAGTTTATACTGCTCAAAATCAGAATCGAACGGAAAAATTACCCGCTCTATTTTCTCATGTTGTTTTAAATAGTTTACTACTTTGGCGGTTGTCTGGCTGATACTTTCCAGCCGAACGTGCAAGGTGCGCAAACCTCTTAAAAGCAACCAGGCGTTAAAGGGCGAAATACCATTTCCCATGTTCAGCAGTTCACCATCAAATATCTTTTTCATCATTACCGTTGTGCCGGTTAAAACCCCGCCAACTACATCGCTATGTCCGCCAATATATTTTGTCGCCGACTGAAGCACGATATTTATTCCCGATCGTATCGGTTTTTGATACAGGGGTGTACAGTAGCTGTTATCGCAAATGGTTAATATATTTTTCGATTTTGCCAATTCAGCCACAGCCTCTAAATCCTGTAATGCAAAATCCCAGGAGTTTGGTGTTTCGAGGTAGATAATTTTGGTATTGCTGCGGATGGCTTGATTAAAATTTTCAATTTCTCTTCCATCTATATAAGACGTTGTTACGCCGAAGCGGGGCAGAATATTGTCGAACATTTTTTGCGCCCACGTGTAAGGTTTGTTTACAGAAACGATATGATCTCCGGACCTTACATTGGCCAGCACGGAGGCAAAAATAGCCGAGGCTCCGCTGTTAAAAAGCAAACAATCTTCTGCCCCATCTAAAGCAGCTAACTTTTTTCGGAGGATGTCACTTGTGGGATTTAGTCCCCTGCTGTACAAAAAACCGCTGTATTCATCGTCGAAGGCTCTGCGGAGGTCGTCCACTTTATAAAACGCAAAATTGCTGGTTTGCATAATGGGCGGGGCTACCGCATTAAAATATTGGCTGCGGTCTTCACCGAGCTCATTCAGAATAAAAGAAAGCTCATTAACGTTGTGGTTAGATTTTGGATCGGAGGAACTATTCTTGTTCATAATCAATTATTCTTTTTGCTATTTGAACGAATTTTTTTCAGGATAAAATAAAGAAAAAAGAATATGGCAAAAATGATAGTACTTACAACCGCTGCTTTCGGGGTGTTAATCGCGATACTCAAACCGGCAAGCAGATAACTGGCAATAAATATTAAGGGCACCAGCGGATAAAATTTGATCTTATAAATGTCTGCCGGGTTGAGGTGAGCTGTTTTTTTTCTCAGGATAAATATGGTTGCCGCAGAGGTGGCCATGCCTATACTATCCAGAAAAATCACATAATTAAGTATCTCATCAAATGTTTTGGCATAAAACAAACTGATCAAACAAAATGCGGTAAAAGTTGTCAGCGAAACTGCCATCACATTTGTTCTGGAGCTTGTCCGTTTAAACATGGCCGGCAAAATTCCCTCATCGCTCATGGCATACATCACCCTGGGGTTGCTCATTAAGGTTACATTAACATAAGCCAGCACAGAAAGAAAAAGCAGGATGGAGAAAATGGTGAAACCGCGTTCGCCGAAAATAGCACCAGCAAGGATTGCCGCTACCGACTCAGCTTCCTTTAAATTCTCAAAACCGATTATTTTGTAATACGTGTAGTTAATGGCGAGATACAGTACCATAATAATGCCTATGCCGAAGAAAATCCCGCGGGGCAAAGTTTTAGGGGCATTTTTTACCTCGTCGCCAAAATTGATGGTCTGCTGGTAACCTCCATAGGTAAAACTCACGGCTACCAGGCAAATTCCCAATGCTTTTAAATTGCTGCTCCAGTCGCCGTTGCCCGACGTTGTGCTTACCGCAACGCTTTGTTCGGCATAGTTGCCGGTAAAAAGTGCGCTTATCAGCAACAGCACCATGCCTATTTTTATAACGGTAAGAACATTCTGTGTATGCGCACTTGCTTTTAACCCGAGCAGGTTTACGCCATAAAAAATCAGAATGGTGCAGGCCGAAATAGCGAGCTTGATGGTTTCGGCGTCGCCGCTGTTTTTAAACAATACATTACTCAGGTATTCAGATCCAATCAATGCCCCGCCGGCCAGCGAAGAAGCGTTGCTGATCAGGATAATACAATTGATAGCAAACGCAACAGAAGGATGATAACAGTAGGAAAATATTTTGTAATAACCTCCCGTTACCGGATAACGTGAACCTATTTCCGCGTAGGTTAAGGCTCCGCAGAGCGCCGCAAAACCACCGATGATCCATATCCAGAAAAACATATCAACCGAACTTGACTCCCTGGCCACGTTTACCGGCGTACGGAATATGCCCATCCCGATAACCAGACTCACAACGATCATGGTTACCTCAAACAGGGTGAGCTTAGCTATTTTCATTCAGGAATATAGGAGATTTTGAGCGAGATTAATAAACGACTGCGGAAAACAGGCAGAATCAGCCTGCGAATGTTTTCCATGGGCAAGTGGTCTCAAATAAAACCAGACTTATCTGCCATGCCGCGTATAATGGCAGGCAAAAAAGCCTTCAAAATTTCCCCTTCAATTTTTGTGTTGAAGCGTATTTGGATTCTTTACTGAACCCACTCAACGCCAGGTTGAAAATCCAAGTTTTGGGCGTTTTAATCCCGATGAAAAAATCGGGACAGGCTACGCTGTATGTATCTTTTTTTCTCGCCACGAGGCGAGCCAAAAAAGGATGCCGCTCCCATCGTTAACGCGGCTGGAAGATCAACGTAATTTTTTTGTGCTATTGGCAGGGTTTCTCCATTTTGCTTTCCATTTTTCAATCCAAGCACTAACTTAGCCAGTTGTGCTTTTTAACCGTTTCTTCCCAATCTTCATGAAAAAACTTTCTGTGCTCTACCCCACCGCTCTCCTAAGTCTAAGCCTTATTGTGTTTTCGGCAAATTTACCCGCTGCTGCTTTCCAGTCTGCTACTCAGAATGCAGATACCGCCAAAACCAAACCAGCGGCCAAAAGCGGCATAAAACAATACACAGATGTAATTACCAAAAATGCCGTTAGCGATGAAGGCGTTTTTACCGTGCATAAAGTGGGTGAAAAGTTTTATTTCGAAATTCCCGATTCATTATTAAACAGGGATTTTCTTTGGATCACCCGATTTGCGGCCATCCCCGCAGGCCTTGGCGGCGGGTATGTAAACGCCGGCGCTTCGGTTAATGAACAACTGATCAACTTTCTAAAGCTGGGCAACCGGCTTCTGGTAAAAGGCCGTTCGTACGCCAATATAGCAGCCGACTCGCTCCCCATAAATATTTCTGTGCAAGCCAACAATTATCAGCCTACTCTTTTTGCTTTTGAAGTGGCAGCTTACAATAAAGAAAATTCAAGCACCGTAATAGACGTGACTAAATTTTTTACAACAGACATTAAAGCGATCAGCGGAATTACCCCTACCATGCGCCGGGATTATAAGGTGACCAAGCTGGATGATTCCCGAAGCTTTATCAGCAGCATAAAAAGTTTCCCGTTAAATATCGAGGTTCGCCAGGACTTTTCTTACGATGCTGCCGAACCGCCCTCTAATGCGGCTTCTGGCACTATCAGCGTGTTGATGAACCAGTCTGTGGTTTTATTACCGGTAAAACCGATGCAGCCACGAATTAATGATTACCGCGTAGGCTACTTCAACATTCGGCAGATTGATTACGGTTCTGAGGCCTACAAAGCCGACCAGAAATCGTATATCCGCCGCTGGAAATTGGTACCAAAAGATATAGCAGCTTATAAGCGTGGAGAATTAACCGAACCGGTTAAACCCATTGTTTATTATTTAGATCCGGCCACACCAGAAAAACTAAGGCCTTTTATCAAGGCGGGCGTTGAAGCCTGGCAACCGGTGTTTGAAAAAGCCGGATTTAAGAATGCCATTCTTGCCAGATATCCGCCAACGGCAAAAGAAGATCCGGATTTTAATCCCGAAGATGTTCGCTATTCTGTTATCAGATATGTGGCCAGCACTACCCGTAACGCGGTTGGACCCAGCGTGTCTGATCCTCGCAGCGGCGAAATAATAGAAAGCGATATCATCTGGTATCACAACCACTTACGCTCCTACCGCAACCGTTATTTATTGGAAACCGGAGCCGCAAACCCGGCCGCCCGTACCCTGAACACACCTATAGAAGATCTGGGGGAGATGATGAAGTATGTGATTACCCACGAGGTTGGCCACGCCCTCGGTTTACCGCATAACATGAAAGCCAGCAGCGCCTACCCTACCGATTCGTTACGCTCTGGTAGTTTCACGCAGAAATATGGCATAGCGGCTACAGTTATGGATTATGCCCGTTACAATTATGTAGCCCAGCCGGGCGATGAAAATATCCGTTTCATCCGGCAACTGGGCCCGTATGATGACTATTCTATTAACTGGGGATACCGCTATCTGCCCGAAGCGAATTCTGCGGAGGCCGAAACCGCCACCCTTGAAAAATGGATAATTGAAAAGGCCGATAATCCGATGTACCGGTTTGGCGCCGGTCAGGGCTATGATCCCGACAGCCAAACGGAAGGCGTTGGCCGCGATATTATACAAGCCAGTGATTACGGAATGCAAAACCTAAAAAAAGTAGTGCCGCAGTTGTCTAACTGGACGGCCAGGCAAACCAATGATTATGAGGACCTGGATGAATTGTACGACGAACTTTTCGGCGTATGGAGCAGATATATCGGGCATGTGGTAACCAATGTTGGCGGTGTGCACGAAGAACGCATGAATCCCGACCAGCAGGGTTTTATTTTTACCCCCGTGTCTGCTACAGAACAATCGGCATCGCTCAATTGGTTGCTGCAAAATGCTTTCAGCTCGCCTGCGTGGCTTCATCAGGCAGAAATAAGCCGAAACATTGGCGCCACCGGTTATATTGAACGGGTGCGCTCGTTGCAGGAAAGGCATTTAAATAATTTGCTTTCGCCGGAGCGCTTGCATCGGCTTACCGAGAACTCTTTAAACGGAGTGGAATATTCTGCTCTGGATATGGTAGAACAGTTGCAGCGGGGAATCTGGAGTGAGGTTTACAATCGGAACAGTGTGGATATTCATCGCAGAAATCTGCAGAAAGCCTATCTGGAACGCATGAATTTTCTGTTAAACGAAGAGCCCCAGGCTGCCACCGGCCGCACCGGGTTGCCCGAAGTTAACCAAAGTGATATTCGCTCAATTGCCCGGGGCGAACTGCTTTCACTTCAGGAAGAGCTGAAAGCGGCGCAACGTAAACGGCTTGACCCATTAACAGAATTTCACGTGGATGATGCCCTTTCAAGGATAGAACGTATTTTAAATCCGGCCAAGCGGTAGCCTGTCCCCGATCATGAAAAACGTGTGAAATTTATTGCAAAAAGGGATCGCGACGCGTTTTAACCTGCTGTACAAATTAGCAGGTAACTGATCCGTTTACAAAATCCTTTCATCAGTTTTATTCCTTTTCCTGGCGGATAGTTTCCTTTACATCTTTTTTGTCTTCCCGGTCTGCTTGAGGGAGGTTATCCATGTATTCTCCATCCCTTGCCAAAACTACTTCTATGAAAATAGGATAATGGTCTGAACCGATGGAACCAAGTTTTTCTAACCGCACAAAGCCAAAGTGTTTTGTGTAAAAGAAATGATCTAACGGATACCGGAAAAAGGGGAGATTAACGCTGTACGTGTTAAATGAGCCCCGCCCAATCCGGGGATCCACCATACGGCTATAGCGCTGAAACAATTTGGTGGTGTTAGACCAGCCCACATCGTTCATATCGCCGACTAAAATAGCCGGCCTGTTTGCCTTCCGTATTTTCTTCCCAACTATCAGAATTTCTGTATCGCGGTTGTATGTAGGCGTTCCTGGTTTCGGCGGTTTAGGATGCAGGGCATAAAGATCAAACTCCTGCTTATTGCTTAGGGCTACCCGCGTATAAAATGATGGAATATTATCCTCCACCAAAAAATTTATTTGCCGGTTTTTGAGTTCCAATCTGGAATAAAGAAGCATCCCATAGGTATTGCCCAACGGCTTCTTAATAAAAAACGGGTATTCCTTTTCCAAAACTTTCAATTGCATTTCCCATGCCTCGTCCGGTTCGGTAATTACAACAATGTCGGGGTGTTTATCCGCAACCAGGCGTATAAATTTATCAAACTCCCGGTTGTCCATTTTTACATTCGCTTCCAGAATAGTAAAAGAAGCACCGGTATTTTCACCCTTGTAAGCTTCCGCCTGGAGCGGATACAACGGCGTATAGGGAATAATGTAAATTATCTGATAGATCAGGGCGGCGCCCACCAGTACCAACATGGCAACTTTTACACGTCTTTCTTTAAGATAAACAAAAACCAGTGCGATGGATAGCACACACAAGAACGCAATTTGCAAACGCGGGTAATCCCATATTCTTACCCACCACCAGGCCACTTCCAAAACCGGCAATGCGGTAATGATAAAACTTATGGAGCAAAGAAGTAATGTAAAAATTCGCATTCCGCGTCTGAGCCGCTGCGATGCCTGGGCCATTTATTTTGTATTGAACAGCATGAAAAATTCGGGTATACTTTTACCTGGCCGGTGTAACCACAATTTCCCTAAACTCAATAGGGCCATGATCTCCCTGAATCAAGATCGGCCCCGGCTCGCCTTCGTTACTGTCGAGAGCGCCGCCGGTAATGCCGGGAATTTCCTGATTGTTGATCACGGTTTTGCCGTTCACCACCACCGTTACCATCCGGCCGATGAGCGTAATATCATAAGTTTGCCATTGATCGGGGCCCATGGTGGCAATCTCGCTTGGGGTTAAAAAACCGTAAATGCCGCTAAAAAGAACACTTGCCGGGTGTGCATCTTTAGCCGCATCCTCTATCTGCACCTCGTAACGGCCGCGAAGATACAGCCCGCTGTTGCTCCCTTTGTTATACCTGAACTCGGCATGCAGTTTAAAGTCATTAAATTTTTGGGTGGAGACCAGGTTGGCTCCCGACTTCGGACTTGTCAAAATCCCGTCTTTTACCTGCCACTGGTTTTCGCCCATGGCCTTCCATCCCGTTAGGTCTTTACCGTTAAAAAGCTCAATTGGCTGGCCCCATTCAGGCTTCGCTGTTCGGTTTAAATAAGGCGCTTTCACTCCGCTAAATGAATGCTTTTTACCCTCACTGCTTACCAGCGTGCCCTTAATTTTGTCGTTTTCCACCATGCCTTCTACTACAACATTTCCATTGCCTGCTTCCCACTGCGGCGGAATAGTGAAATTGAATTTTCCATTATCAAAGTTGACCCTGGATACAGGCCGGGCGCTGCCCGACACCCCTACAAAATAACCCACCAATGTGCTAAAGCCCGAAAGTTTGACCTCCAGCCAGGAAGGAACGGTTTTGCCGTTTTCATCCATGCTGATATCCCACCTGCCTATTAATGCGCTGGAATCTGCACCATGATTTACAAAATTTGAAACCGGGATTTTTGCTGCCGATACAGAAGTGATGCCGAAAGCGAGCAATCCGGTTAAACCGAGTACAAGAAAATTTTTATGCATTGTAATTTGAGTTTGTTAACTGTTTAACGAAATCTTTGAGTGTTTAAACTTTGGCGGTAAGATACTGTTTATTCGCTTTTCGGTCAAAATCTGGTTTGGTGGGTTTGGCGGCGAAATTTAATTCAGGTACAATCCTTACTTTGCCCATTGAGACAGCTAATTGCTTAGAACCTTTTGCATCGGATGGTTTTAATTCTGTTGGCAAACATAGTTTATAAACCATACAGCATATTTCCTCAGAGACCGCAGCCATTAAACGTAGAAAAATCTGTTAATTTAGATTGTATAAAATGAAGAGAACCATTTTAAACTTGCTTTAAACAGCTTACCCAATTATTATTTCCACGAGTATTTGTTATGAAAAATAAATGTTTAACCAGTGCTTTACTTTTATTGATACCGCTTGCATCGTTTGCTCAATTGAGAGTGAGCGGGAATAACCGGTTTTTAATCACAAAAGAAAATAAAGCCTTTTTTTGGTTAGGAGATACTGCATGGGAATTATTCCATCGGCTTTCCCGGGAAGAAGCAGATTTATACTTAAAAAACCGCTCTGATAAGGGTTTTAACGTGATACAGGCGGTTGTCCTGGCAGAGTTAGATGGCTTAAACGACCCCAATGCGTACGGAGAAATTCCACTGGAGAATAATGATCCCAACAAACCAAGAGAAGCATATTTTCAGCATGTTGATTATGTTATTAATAAAGCAGCATCTCTGGGAATGTATATCGCACTTCTGCCAACCTGGGGAGATAAGATTTTTAAAGACAGATGGGGAATTGGTCCGGAAATCTTTAATCGTGATAACGCAAAATCGTATGGAAAATGGATTGGCAAGCGATACAGAAATTACAATAATGTAATATGGGTGTTGGGAGGAGACCGTAACCCGGATGAGAAGGCAAAAGAGATTTGGAGAAGTATGGCGGAAGGCATCACCGAAGGTGTAGGCCATAGTGATCAGGCTCTGATGACCTTTCACCCTCAACCAAATGATTTGGAAGATGGTGGTTCGTCAAAATATTTTCACAGCGACAAATGGCTTGACTTTAACATGCTTCAAACAGGTCATTGCCGGGAGAACCAGGTATGGGAGCGGATAGCAGAAGTATACAATAGAAATCCAATTAAACCTGTTTTAGACGGAGAGCCTTTATATGAAGATCATCCCATTTGTTTTAACGAGAAAGAATTAGGTACCTCCAGTGCGTACGATGTGCGCAAGAATGCCTATTTCAACGTATTTGCCGGTGCTTTTGGTCATACCTACGGCTGCCATGGCATTTGGCAAATGTATGCGCCTAACCGAAAGCCAGTTAATAACCCGCACTTTCCCTGGTATGTTGCGTTGGATTTACCGGCTGCCGGGCAAATGAAATATCTTAAGCAACTAATGGAATCAAGACCAATGCTGGACCGGGTGCCAGATCAATCTTTAATTGCCGGGGTAATGAACACAAATGATCATATACAGGCTACCAGAGGTAAAGATTATTTATTTGTGTACACTTCTCAGGGGAAACCCGTTCAATTAAATATGGGCAAAATATCAGGAACTGAAATGAATGCCATTTGGTATAATCCGAGAAACGGAGAAAGTAAGCAGATTGGTAAATTTCCAAATAAAGGCCAGTTAACGTTCAACCCTCCAACCCTGGGTTATGGTCAGGATTGGATTCTTGTGGTAGATGATGCGGTTAAAAATTACGCTAAACCGTAGATGAATTACGGGTGCCTCCCACTAACCGAAATACCTGTTTTCCTATTTTCTAATCTTCAAAAGGCTTTCTTTTCAACCTGAGCGTTTCTCTTTCTGGCAAATAGTTTTAGCGTAATTGTTCTTTGCTATTAGCAAACTTGTTAATCAAAAAGCTCTGCTTAACTTGCTGCCCTGCTCCGGGGAAGAAAAACGCAGAGCGGTTTAACTTTAATTAAATAAGGAAGATTAAATATGGCTTCAGGATTTTTTGCTTTATTAGACGATATTTCTGCTTTGGTAAAAGCAAGCGCAGCCAGTTTGGATGATGTGCCTGCCCAGGTAGCGAAAACCACGGGTAAAGTTTCGGGCATTGTGATAGACGATACGGCAGTTACACCAAAGTATGTTGTGGGCCTCGATCCGACACGCGAACTTTCGATTATTTACCGTATCGCCAAAAAATCGCTCATCAATAAACTGCTTATTTTAAGCCCGGCGGCGCTGGTGCTTGGATATTTTGCCCCCTGGGCTATCACTCCTATTCTAATGTTAGGCGGTGCTTATTTATGTTTTGAAGGTTATGAAAAGGTGCATTCTATGTTTGGCAAGCACCGTGCTATTGACCCGGAAAGTGAGGAAGTAAAAGTGATTACGCCCGAGGAATTGGAAAAGGAACGGGTTACGGGTGCTGTGCGAACGGATATTATTTTGTCGGCGGAAATTACGGCTATTGCCTACAGCCAGGTAACCGAACAGCCGCTGCTAAACCAAATCGCGGTGATGCTGGCCGTAGCGGTTTTTATTACGGTGGCCGTGTATGGATTTGTTGGCCTCATTGTTAAAGCAGACGACTTCGGCGTGCATCTGGCGAAAGATAAATTTAACCCGGTTATTCAAAAGTTTGGCCGGGGCATCGTCAAATTTATGCCGCACTTTCTGCGTATTCTGAGTTACGTGGGTACGGCTGCCATGCTTTGGGTAGGTGCCGAAATCATCGCCCATGGCATACCATTTACCAGTCATTTACTGGATGATCTGGACAAAGCTTTAGCCCACATGCCGGCAGTTGCCTGGCTGATCACGGTGCTGGCCAGTGCTGTTGCCGGATTAGCGATAGGGTTTGTGGTAGAGAAACTGGTGGTGCTGGTAAAAAAAGTTTTCGACAAGAAAAAATGATACATGAGCCAAAACAAAATTGAC
>JBGTBV010000283.1:0-2190 GCA_041749185.1 Daejeonella sp.
CCCGATAACGATTCAGTTTTAAGCCATGAACATGCTTCTCCTGCCCATCAGGAAAATAAGGATGTCTCTGCACATAAACACAGCGAAGCTCATTCGCATGATGCGGAAATAGCAGATCATCACCAGTCTGAAAAATCTAAAGATGATTGCTGTACTGATGAAGCCGAGCAGTTTGCACGGATGGATAAGATGGCCCCGAAATCTGTTGACTTCACCATCCAGCCCGCTTTTATAGCCGCCTATTTTTCATCATTTTACAGCCCTGAGAGTTTTTCGCAGTTCGAACTTGTTTCGAAAGGCCGATATCTATTTCGTGGGCACCATCCGCCTATACCCCGAATCCGCATTGCGATCCAATCTTTCTTAATCTGATATTTCCGCGTTGATAGAAGCAGTTGATCTTTTCGATCATTCTGCCTATTAATTGTTTCAAATTTTTGAAGCAATTCATTATTCAATTTGCAGAAATTACGATGCTGATTAAAAAAATTTTATTTTCTGCTGCATTCATTCTCGCAGCAACCGGCCTGAAGGCTCAAATAATTGTAAAACTAACTGAAAACGATGCGGTCGCGAAAGCGGTGAAGAACAGCAGGAACGCATCTGCAGCTTTTTTAAGCATTCAGGAACAGAAGCAATTATTAAAAAGCGCCGTGAATATCCCCAATCCGGAACTGACCTGGCAAAGCCCGTCTGGCTTATTTTATGTCGGCGGCATTACGCAAACCCTGGATTTCCCAACCGTGTATGCTAAGCAGTACCAGTTGCAAAAGCAGCAGGTAGGGCTGGCCGAAACTCAAAAGGTGTTTACTGATGTTCAGATCGGTTATGAGGTGCGGTCCTTATACCTGAATATTCAATACGCTGATTCATTAAAAAGCCAGCTTTTTATACAGGATACGATTTACAAAAAACTGGCCTCTTCGGCCCAACGGCAATTTGACGCAGGCCAGATAGATTTTTTGCAAAAAACTTTTGCTGAAACGCAGTATGGGGAAGTCCATAACCAGTTTGAACAAGCCAGATTAAGCTATTCATCTTACATCAATCAACTGAAATACATAACAGGGCTGAATGACAGTATAGTTATTGAACCCCTGCAAGCTTATTCTTTAGATTTAAGCACGGCGATGTACGGCAAAGATTCTACCCTCTTAAATAGGAATGCCGAACTGCTTATCTCTAAACAAACAGAAGCCATCAGCCAAAAAAACCTGGAGTTGCAGCGAAACAGGGCCCTTCCGGGTTTGGCATTCGGATATATGAACCAGTCAGACCGCAATACACCTACAAATCTGCGTTTCCAGTTTGGCGTAACCGTACCCTTGTGGTTTTGGCAGTATAAAGGGAATATCAATGCAGCTCAAACTCAATTATCTGTTTCGCAACAAAAAACCGCCGGATTGCAACAGCAACTTAACGTTCAGCTTTTACAAGCACAGAGCGATTTAGCCATTAACTACCAGGCTTTGGACTACTATCAAACTACCGGATTAAAGAAATCCAATGACATTATATCGGCTTCTCAAAGGTTTTTAAATAGCGGTGAAAGTGATTACGTCAGTTTCCTGCGAAGTATCAATGATGCCTATGCGATCAAATTAAGGTATTTGGGAGCCTTGAAGAATTGGAATCAAAATATAATAACCATCAATTATTTAACAGGAAAGCAATGAAACGATTAATTTTTTATTTAGGTCTGTTATTCCCCGTTCTGGCCCTGGCCCATGGCGGCGAAGATCATGGTGATGAAGCCAAAGCCGCCACGCCAATGGCTTCAACTTATTTTACATCGGTGGCCAATTCAGAAAAGTATGAGTTACTGTTGAAATATGAGCCTTTAAAAGGCGGTGAAGATGCGGTGATGCGCCTTTATGTGAGTGATTTTTATAGCAATAAAGCTATAGAAGATGCCAAACTGGAAATTTCGGCGGCAGAAGATGATCAGCTCAAATTTACAGTTACGCATCTGGAAGACGGAATTTATGACGTTAGAGGAAAATTTCCGGCTAACAAGGCATATTCATTGAATATTTCCATAAACTCATCAAACGGCCCCGACCTGATGGTGATGGAAAATGTGGAGGTGGGCAAGGAATTTGCGGTTGCCGAGGTTCCGCACGAAGACTCCGTATTTTCATGGAGTAATATATTGTTGCTGCTGGGCGGAATAGTTGTTGGTGCTTTGGT
>JBGTBV010000284.1:0-1707 GCA_041749185.1 Daejeonella sp.
AACCGGTTGACTCTATCACTGACCTGAAACTGATTGAAATATTAGGTAAGCCATATTACCAGATTCACTATATGGGCAGGGCCGAAACCGGCTTAGTTCACAAGGTTCAGCATCAGCCGGGGAAATTGAGTATCCAGTTGGCTGATGCGGTAACGGGCGATTTGCGAAGCCCGCTTAGTCAAACGGAGGCCGTAGCAATTGCTAAATCAAGGTTCAACGCTCCCGCCAAAGTTAAGTCTGTTGGGCTTTTAGATGAAACTTCACCAAACCATGAATATCGCGAAAGCCCGTTGCCGGCTTATGCCATCACTTTTGAACATCCCACCAATACCACGGTTTATGTTTCCACTGAATTGGGCACAGTTCAAAAATTCAGAAACGAAAAGTGGCGTCTGTTTGATTTTTTGTGGATGATGCACACCATGGACTACAACGGACGTGATAATTTTGGCAACATCTTGTTAAAAGCTTTTTCTCTTTTCGGATTGGTTACCATTCTGTCTGGCTTTGTTTTGTATTATGTGAGTTCCCGGTCGGTTAAAAACCTGAGAAAGCGCCTCTCGTACAGTAAAAAATAAAAAGAAGAGCTATTCTGAACTTACCGGCACAACCAACTTTAACTTTTCCCAGGTAATAACAATTTGGCCTGTATTTGCGGCACCTGATACCACTTCGTAACGCAAACGTTCCTGATTCTCCTGCTGGATTTCGGGTTTTACACTTATCCGCAGCAAATCTTCTTTATCATTATAGTCATCTGCCAGATGTTGCTGCCAGTTGGTATTTAAGATAATGGTCCACTCAGTTTTACCGGGAATGGTAAAGAGTGCGTACGTGCCGGCTGCAATCTTCTTCCCTCCGAAATTTAGTTCCTGGTCTGTGCTCAGACTGGTGGCTTTGTGCGCCCCGGTTACCCAAACCTGGTTGTAAGGCACTAATCCTCCCCAAACACCTCGCCCCCGAACGGCCGGTGAATGGTAGTTGATTTTAACGGTTGCGTTTCCGATCTTTCCGCTTACTTCGGCCTTTAGACTCCCTTTTAGGGTATCGGGTTCTCGCTGAATGGTAATCAACCGCCCTTTATCTTCTGTTTTCATTTCGGCAATAGGATTTTCTGTTTTAGGAGCCGAGGGATTTTGCGTGCATCCAACAATCACCAAGCTAAACAGCATGCATGTGGCCGATAGCAGGGGAAAACTATTTTTTAATTTCATGGCAAGTTTGAAGTTTTTGCAAATAACTGAAATTTATTCGTTTAAAGTGCCGGGGAGAAGCAATCTGATTTTTTCCGATAAATTCAAGGTTTCAAAATCCGGGTTACTATGTAATTACATAGTTTTTTTACTTAATTATGTAATTATAAAAACTTGTTAACCCATAACTTCGTTGTCAGATAAGTTTAAAATTACTTAGTTTTGCCCGGTATAATGAGTAGTTATAATTCCATAAAGCTGAAAGCAAGTTGTTTATTGATCATGTTCTGTTTGAACATCCTGATCACTTTTGCGTGCGCATTGGGAATTAATATGGGTTACAACAATTCGCATCATCCGGATAATGGCCCAACAGCATCACATGAGCATGCTTCTACCGGTCATCAGGAAAGTAGTGGGGCTGCTCATCACGATCATACCGCGGTCAATTCCCCGGATTCGGCCTTCGCAGATCACCATCAGGCTGCAGGATCTGAAGATGATTGCTGCACAG
>JBGTBV010000285.1:0-2754 GCA_041749185.1 Daejeonella sp.
CACCTTTCGGAAAAGCAGAAAAGATTGTTGGCGGCGCTGCGCCGTTTTCATGTTTGGCTGCTTCCTATTTCTACGATAAGGTAAAGGTGGTAGGTATTATCGGCGGCGATTTCCCAAAATCAGAACTTGCGGTTTGGGAAAGCCACGGGATAGATATAGAGGGTCTGCAGATTGCTAATGACCGGAAGAACTTTTACTGGTCGGGCAAATATCATAACGACATGAACAACCGCGATACGCTGGAAACCGGTTTAAATGTGCTGGAAGATTTTGATCCCGTTATTCCGGATTCTTATCAGGATTGCGAGTATTTGTTGCTGGCTAATCTGGCACCCGGTACGCAGCAAACGGCTATTAACAGATTAACCAAAAGGCCAAAGCTCATTGTACTTGATACCATGAATTTCTGGATGGATATTGCGCTGGCCGAGCTGCTGGAAACGCTTAAGATGGTAGACGTATTAACCATAAACGATGCCGAGGCGAGGCACCTTTCGGGCGAGTTTTCCTTGCTTAAAGCTGCTCAGAAAATTCTTGAAATGGGACCGCAATACCTCATCATCAAAAAAGGCGAACATGGAGCGCTTCTTTTTCACCAGGATCAGATCTTCTCGGCACCCGCCTTACCGCTTGCCGAGGTTTTTGACCCTACCGGGGCAGGAGATACCTTCGCGGGGGGCTTTATCGGTTATATGGCGCAGGTTGGAACTGTGAACTTTAATAACATGAAAAACGCGGTTATTTTCGGTTCTGCCCTGGCATCTTTTTGTGTAGAACAATTTGGAACGGAGCGAATCAAAAACCTGAAACAAGCCGAGATTACAGATCGCGTACAGCAGTTTGTAAAACTGAGCAGTTTCCAAATTTAATCTTAAGCAGCTTTCCCCGGGGTTATTTCAGATCGCCAATGATCTTAAATTTCTGAAACACGGTTTCGGTGTGAGGAGCGTCTTTTAGTTCATCTGTCAGATCCTGACCGGCCCAATGCTCGTAGTGTTTGCCATTTGTCCAGAGCCGGCTTGCAGATACATCATAGATCAGCCCACGGTAGGCCACCCAAATTTCTGGTTTATCCTGCCCGTTTCGCAACGCAAGCTGCGATTTGGAAAAGCTAATTCGTTCTGTCATTTTCTTTTGAGGGCTCTTTTGCGAAAATGCTCAAACAGCGAAACGTTAAGCAACAGCAGCGCCATCGAATAAAAAAAATCCTCTACAGGGATGGTACCAACTCGCGTAGCGGCATTTTCAACGTTATTATAAATCACCACCGGTAATGATGTTAGAATCCCGTTTACCAGTAAAAACGGAATAACGGACACTAAATAAGCCAGATAGAACCGGCTTAAATATGATTTTTTGCTGATAAACCCAAGCCAGGTTATCAGTGCAGACAGTACAAAAAAGGTAACCAGCGTATAAACCCGTTCATAAAACAGAACAAGCATCAAGGCGGAGAAAATCAACAGCGTTGCGCTTATCGCGAGTTCAAAATCTTTCAGCAGATCTTTTTTCACATAGAAATTCAGGCATTCGTAAATAAACATGCAGGCGAAAGGTACACTGAGAAAAAACAGGATTTCTTCAATAGGAAGATTGAGAAAGTAAATACCTAAAACGTAATTGGGATTAAATGACCAAACATTGGTGATGGTAAAGAGATAATCCCAGCCTAAAAAAATTAGACCGCTGATGATCAAAGCCGGAAAAACATGTTTCCATTGCCGAAAAAACCGAACCCGTTTATCAAAAGAAAGCAGCAGGGGAAATAAAACTGTCAGAAAATTGATCAGCAGATAGGTGAATTTCATTAGCGCTTTCAGGTAAATCTTTTGAGCACTTCTACCTCTTGCCGGGTACAACGCTCTGTAGAAATCATAAATTCGGCAATACCTTTTACCAATTCGGGGTTAATCTTGCCGAATTTTTTTTGCCTAAACTGGCTGATGATGATCTGACGGTCTGTTGATAAATCCTTACTATAACCCAAAAAAAAAGGCGTAAAATGCTGGATGGAAAATCGCATAAAGCGTATTTCTATATTTTGTGGTTCCAGCGCTATGGCTTTTTGTAACGTTTTTTGCGAACGGGCAACATACGATAGCTTATTGTACGGATTCCAGCTATGTTTCGCTTTGAGTGCTTCCAAAGTTCCCATATATCCTAAAATAAGGGCTGAAGGATTTTTTATTTCGGTTAACTCCTGGTACAAGGAATCGGTGAGCTCGGCACTATTAACCGCCTGCACCATTGCTTGCTTTATACCAGCAATATAGTCGGCAGGCGCATCCCGGTATCCGGCTTTTACACTAAGAGTTGACAACAACAGAATTACTAAAAATTTCATGTGGTAATTTATTTAGTTTGCCTTTATATACGAATTAATCAATAAGGCAGTCCTTTGTTTGCGGTTCAAAAGTAAGGCAAACGATTCAGACAAACCGATCCGGAAGTTTTCAAAGCTACAAAATGCCGCGTAATTTAATTCCTTTAGTACCTTTAACGCCATGCATAAGCACAAAATAGCGATTATAGGCTCCGGGTTTGCCGGCCTTGCCGCTGCCGCGATTTTAGCCCAACAAGGATATGATGTAACCATTTTCGAAAAGAACGATCAGCCGGGAGGTAGAGCCAGGCTTTGGAAGAAGGACGGATTTACCTTTGATATGGGTCCAAGCTGGTACTGGATGCCCGACGTATTCGAGAACTTTTTCAATTTATTCGGTAAAAAGGTAAGTGATTTTTATAAACTGGAAC
>JBGTBV010000286.1:0-3368 GCA_041749185.1 Daejeonella sp.
CTGCTGGTCTAATTCGTTTTTGCGTGCGCTCACATCCGTGCCTAAAACTTCAAGGGCTGAGATTTCTTGTGAATGTTCTTCACTGAGCCGTTTTTGATTGTAGAGAACATGGTTCAATTGATTCTGGTCGCGTGCCAGTTCTTCGCTTACGCGAGATTTTTTATCCTCCAGAAAGCGGAGCTGCTCATTTTTTAATTTCTTATCACTTTCGTAAGCCCGGATTCCGGCTATAAATTCATTAGCCGCTTTTTGTTGTGCCGAAAGATTTTTTTCTTTTGTCAGGCTTTCTAATTTTTGTTTTTGCAGGGTGGCTTCCAAACCATCAAGCGCTGTGGTAATTCCGAGTTTTTCGGTACCCTGCTGTTGTTCCTGTCCTTCCAGTTTCGTTAATGAATCGCGGAAGCCGGCAATCTTAAAAGAAGCCAGCGCCAGACTTTGCTCTTTATATTGATCCTTTAAGCGATAATAACGTTCTGCTTTTTTAGCTTGGTTTTCCAGCGTTTTCAGGTTTTTTTCTATTTCATACAACAAATCTTTTACCCGGCTCAAATCACCCTCAGTATCTTTTAACTTGTTAAAGGTTTGCTTTTTGCGAAGTTTATATTTTGCGATGCCCGATGCTTCTTCAAACAGAGCCCGGCGGGAGTTTTCTTTGTTGGCAATAATCTCGTCAATCATTTTCAGCTCAATGATTGAATACGAGTCAGACCCGATCCCGGTATCTAAAAAGAGATCGGTAATATCTTTTAAACGGCACTGCACATCGTTCAGGCGGTATTCGCTTTCGCCGGTTCGGTACAACTTCCGCGTAACGGTAACCTGCGAAAACTCGGTAGGTAAAATGTTCCGGGTATTGTCAAATGTTAACGATACTTCCGCTAAATGCGATGCCTTTCTGTTTTTGGTTCCGTTAAAAATGATATTCTCCATTTTCTCCGAGCGAAGCATTCGGGTGCTTTGTTCGCCTAAAACCCAGCGTATGGCATCCACCACGTTAGATTTTCCGCAACCGTTTGGTCCCACAATAGCCGTAACACCATCATGAAAATGGATACTGATCTTATCTCCAAAACTTTTAAAGCCTTTTATGTCTAACTGGGTAAGCTGCATTTCGCTTTTCGCGGATAATTAAATACCGTCCAATTTAGGGAATTAATGAGATTTACGGGAAGGTTTTGAAGAATGTTGCGCACCAGAAATTAGGCATTTTCCGGTTGAGCCCGGAAGACTAAAAGTCTTTTGTTATTCCCGACCGGATTGCAAATCCGGCCGGGCGGGGTATGCACAGCGAATGTTTCCTTTCAATCTTCTCCCCCCGGATGATACGTTTTTTTGGCCCGTTTCAGTACATCTTCGCGGTAATAAGCCACATCTTTAAATTCCCGGTCGGCGTATCGCTGCAACTGGTCAACAAAATGCGGGGAGGCGGGGTTGCCGCTCTGCCCGCCTGCCAGCAAGGACTTCGCTTTAACCTTCGGGCCAAATTCTACTACGGCAACAAAGCTGTTACCCACCACACCGTACTGTCTACGGGTATCCTCGCCTTTGCGGGTTCCAAACGCAGCCAAAGCACCCCAGTTGCTTGAGGTCATGCCAACGGGAATACTCGGCAGCTTGTCATTAAAAGCCTCATTAATGGCCCCGTTAATCCGTTGAAAACGGTTTAATTCGCCCCAGGCGGTTGTTACAGAACCAAAGTCTTGCTTCAAATCGCGTAAGCCCACGGCAAATGCGGCCTGTCTTTCGGCTGCCGGCGATTGCGTGCTCATGTAGTTTACCAGACTCACGAAATCCAAACCTCTGGGCGCTTTGCCAGATTTGATGTACGCGTTGAGGTAATAGTGCGCCAGTGTCATCCCTTCTGAAGATTTGGATACTTTAAAATCCCAGTCTTTTAAAATGCCGATAGCGGTTTTTAGGTCCTCATCCGCGGCGGGTGCTTCTTTATAGGCTTCCAGTAAGCCGTTTACCAATACTTCGGCTCCCGGCAAATACGGGTCGTAGGCCAGTGTAATTAATTTATCGAGTGTGAGGTTTTCAGCCTTTTTCAGGAGAGAAACGGCATGGATGCCCCTAAAATTTTCTGGAAACGAAGCCATGTATTTCGGGTAATTCTCTGGTTTAGGGCTAAACAGACCGGCACTTGTAAACGGCGTTGAATTGCAATTTTGAATCCATCCGTTGGCCGGATTTAGCAAAAAGATATTTTCATCAATCTCGTGCAGACCTTTCCAATCTGTAGCGGGGTTGCTACCGTTAACAGGTTTCGTATAGTCAAAGCTGGTGTCCCTTTTGGGGATGAAATTACCGTGGTAATAGGCAATGTTGCCATCCGCATCAGCGTACACCGTGTTGTTTGATGAGTTGGTGCGCAGTTTCATCATCTCGTAAAAACCCGCCTGGCCGGTTTGTTTTGTGCGGGTGTACGATTGTTCAAGTGCTTTTACCGGTTCCCACATCATGGCCGTGGCTACCCACTTGCCATCTGCGGCATGTGTAATGGGGCCGTGGTGCGTTCGGTAAGTTGTAAACCTCTTTTCGCCGGTTGCGTTCGTGCCGGCGTATTTTAAAACAACGTTGAAAGAATCTACCGGCCGCAATTCATCACCATATTTATAAAACAGGCCTTTTTTAGTGCGGATAACAGTTTCTTCAAACTCGTCCATAATATCTGTACCCGATGAAGTATGCATCCAGCCGGTTTTTTCATTAAAACCCTGGTATACAAAAAACTGACCCCAGGTTACTGCGCCGTAAGCATTCAAACCCTCTTCGCTCACCACATGCACTTCGCCCCTGAAAAAGAAAGAAGTGTGCGGGTTAATTAGGAGCACGGCATTGCCAGACTCGGTTAACTTGCCTGATATGGCAAATCCGTTGGAGCCCCGCGGCTCGTCATCTTTCAGTCTGATCAATCCAGTTTGTATTTCTGGTGAAGGTCTGGACGAAGCGTTTTCGTAAAAATCGCGGATTGCGGTGGTAGAGATGCGTTCAATGTCTCCGCCAATAGAGCCTTCGCTAAAATACATGGCCATCCATGGCTCAAAGCGGGTTAACAGGGCAGGTTTTACTTCGGGATTTTTAGCCAGATAAAAGTTAATGCCATCCGCGAAAGCGACGCAAAGTTTTTTAAGCCACGCCGGACTTTTCTCAAAATTGGCAACAGCCTCGGGCTGTGTCATGAATAGTCTCGCCCGCAGATCGCTGTACAAGGCGCTTTGACCTTCCACCTCGGCCAGGCGCCCAACTGCCCAAATGTAGTTGCGTTCTACCCGTTTAAAGTCGTCTTCGCATTGAGCGTACAGCAAGCCAAAAACCGCGTCGGCATCTGTTTTTCCGTAAATGTGCGGAACGCCAAAATCATCGCG
>JBGTBV010000287.1:0-7966 GCA_041749185.1 Daejeonella sp.
CTCTCCCAAGCGGGATGAAACCTGGAGAGCATGCAGTTCGTCTTTACCGAGTTTCTCTGCCCAATAAGGGATCAGATTACAATGGGCAGAGCCGGTTACCGGATCTTCATTTATACCCGCCGATGGAGCAAAAAAACGGGATACGAAATCAACATTTTCTCGCGGAGCGGTAACAATAACTCCAAGCGCATCAATTTTTGCCAGGGCGTTAAAGTCGGGTTTAAGTGCCCGGATAACCGCCTCGCTTTCATACACCAGCATATAATCGCGGGAACGCAAAACTTCAATCGGCTCCCCTTCCCCTATTGCCTCGATCAATCCGGCCGGCGCAGTGGCTGGTTGGGGAATCCTTGACGGAAAATTAAGTGTGTACAGATCATCTTTCCGGCTTACCGTTAAAACGCCTGCGCTTTGGGTTGTAAAACTAATTTCGCTGCCGCGATAATTGAGCGCTGTAAAAATGATGTGTGCGCTAGCAAGCGTTGCATGCCCGCAAAGGTCTATTTCCAACTCGGGTGTAAACCAGCGAAGGTCAAAGCCATCAGCGTTCGCTACAAAGAAAGCAGTTTCGGCCAGATTATTTTCTGCTGCAATTTTCTGCATTTCTGCAGCGGGCAGCCATTGAATTAATGGGCAAATTGCCGCAGGGTTGCCACCAAACAGCTTGTCGGTAAACGCATCAGCCTGGTAGATTGGGATTTTTTTCATGACATATTAGGAATGTAATTATACAGGATGAGATCATCATCGCTATCAATAGTATATACAGCGTTGTTATGCAACAATACCACCCGGCTGCTTACCGCCAGCAACGGACGATAAATGTGGTCTGTTAATATAACCGCTTTACTTTTGCCCGTTTCAATGATTATTTGTTGGAGAAATTCGATTTGCATCGGCGCAATAGCTGAAAATGGTTCATCAAGCAAAATATAGCCAGCCGGTTGGCTTAATATCCATAAACATTCTAAAAACCGAAGCTGCCCGTTTGAAATATCCTGAATTGATTTTTCGAGATCAACAGGAACCGAATTCCCCGCAATTAATCTACTTTTTATGGACGGGCTAAATGACTGGTATGTTTCCCCGACCGATAAAAATGGCAGCATGAAATTTTGTTGAGGAAGATAGGCTAATTGACCGGTCAGATACCCCCTATCAATAATTTTATCTTGAACCCGTAAATGTTTAAAATCCGCTTCTAGCGAGCCGAAAATAATTTTTAACAAACTGGACTTGCCCGAACCGTTTCTGCCAAGCAAGCCAAGCACTTCCCCTGGTTTACAGTGCAGATAACATCCAGAGAGAATCTGCCGTCCCCAAAAACTCAATGCAACGCTGTCTATTTGGAGCATTAATAGAAAAAGCTAAGTGGTATTATCAACACTGCAAAAGCGGTTAAGTCTAACAAACAAATAATAAAAAATAGTCTGGAGGGTGTATAATGCAGGTTATAAAAGTAATAATCATAGCGTTGACTAAAGGGTCTTACAATTAAATGGATAGCCGGGTAACCAATAAGTTTTAACAGAAAAACCAGGCCAATATCTCCGGTTTTAAGGAAAATCCCGATACTCACCAGATTATAAAGTATCATCCATAAACGGTACAACCTAAAAAATTTCCAATAAATACTCACCAGGAAAGGCCATTTACAATTGTTGAAAAACCTGAAATTAGCGTAAGATAGCCGAAGGTTAGTAATCTCATTTTGGAAGTTGTTAACACCGGTGATAAAGTTTAAGTAAGTAAAGGAATCCTTCATTGCAGCTCGTGGTATTTTCTGACACCTTAAATTGAAAAGTACTAAAAACATTTTGATAGGTACCGGACTCCATCAAAAGAGCAAATTAAAGAACCCAAAGAAGCCTTTAAAAGAATTAATCCTCTGGATTAATGGATGTTTGCAAATCAGAAAATCAAACCAAGCGAAACAGGATAACGTACCCTAAACCCGGTTGAAGCGGATAGCCCCTCCCGGCGGAGGCGGGAGGGCTTGCAGCGGAAAACGGGACTGAGGCGGCCAAAAGCTGCACCGTTCATTTCCAAATGATTTCACTAATTCCTGGCAAACGCACTTTTGTGATTTAATAATACGTTAACCGGATAACCCCGGCCAGCGATTTTGCCAGCCGCACCACCTGGCGGGTATAACCGTATTCGTTATCATACCAAACGTACAGCACGGCAGATTTTCCATCGGCAGACAGGATGGTAGCCGGGCCATCAATTATACAGGCATGCGAGTTTCCAATCACATCACTTGACACCAGCTCGTTTGAAATGGAATATTCAACCTGCTCTACCAAATTCCCAAAAAGAGACGCTGATTTTAGTACGTTCTCCAGTTCCTCTTTGCTGGTTTGGCGATTTAAGGTAAGATTTAAGATAGCCAGGGATACATCAGGCGTGGGCACCCGTACTGCGTTTCCGGTAAGTTTACCTGCAAGCAAGGGCAATACTTTGGCCACCGCTTTATCAGCACCGGTTTCTGTTATTACCATATTTAAAGCTGCAGACCGGCCGCGTCGGTATTTTTTATGATAGTTATCAAGCAGGTTTTGATCATTGGTGTAGGAGTGAACCGTTTCAATATGGCCTTTTTCGATGCCGAAAGTTTCTTCAACGATTTTCAGTACCGGCACAATGGCGTTGGTTGTACAGGAAGCGGCAGAAAAAATCGTTTCGGTTCCGTTAAATTCGGTATGGTTTAATCCGAAAACGATATTGGGCACATCGCCCTTGCCGGGCGCAGTTAACAGAACTTTGCCGACACCTTTAGCTTTTAAATGGTTTGACAAACCTTCGCGATCTCGAAACACTCCAGTATTATCAATTACAAGCGCATTATCAATTCCATATTCAGAATAATCAATGTCCTCCGGGTTTTTTGCGGCTATCATGTAAACCATCTGACCATTAATGATCAGTGCACGGTGCTCGAAATCTTCAGTAATAGTTCCGGCAAACGGACCGTGTACAGAATCATTGCGCAGCAGGTCGGCCCGCTTGGTTAAATCTTCATCGCTGTACGTTCTGGTAACTATAGCCCGTAGACGTAATTGCTCACCTTTGCCCGCCTGGGTAACTAATTCCCGTGCGGCTATACGGCCTATCCGGCCAAAGCCATATAAAACCACATCTTTAGGCTGCATGGTAATTTTATCTTTTCCGATATGTTTTCCCAGCTTTTTGATCACAAAATCAGTTGCCGATGTTAAGGTGCCCTCGTCATCAAGCCATTCGGAGGCGAGCCTCCCGATATCGATCCTTGACGGTGCCAGATTGGACTTGGCAATAGCCCGGGCGAGTTCAACGGTTTCGTAGATGGAAATTTCTTTGTTGATTATTTGCCGGGCGTACTGGTGGTGCGCCAAAACCTTGCTGTTGCCAATATCAAAAAGCGGTTTACGAAACAGAACAAGTTCTATAGAACGGTCAAACCAAAGGGTGCCAACAATATTGATCAGCTCAATTGCTTTCTTCTCTTTTTCAATCCAGTTGTTAAACTCGCTTTCGTATTTTTTTAGCATCTCGGGGGTAAATATTAGTAAAAGCTCAAAAGTAAAAAAGATCGGACTACAGCCCAATCTTTTCTAATTATATTGTAAAAAGGGGTTTATCCCAAATAAGATTTTAAAATTTTGCTTCGCGAGGTGTGGCGGAGCCTTTGGAGGGCTTTATCTTTGATCTGACGAACCCGTTCGCGGGTAAGATTAAATTTTTCGCCAATCTCTTCCAGCGAAAGCGGATGGTTTGTACTCAGGCCGAAAAACAACACGATAATTTCACGCTCGCGTTCTGTCAGCGTGGCTAAAGAGCGCCTGATCTCTTCGGACAAAGATTCATCAATCAGGCTGCTGTCTGTATTCGGATCGTCGTTCTCTAAAACATCAAGCAGCGTATTTTCCTCGCCCTGTACAAAAGGAGCGTCCATAGAAACATGCCGTCCCGAATTACTAAGTGTATCGGTTATTTTATCAACGGTGGTTTCTAAAGTATCTGCCAGTTCTTCGGGCGATGGCTCGCGTTCAAACTCCTGTTCTAACCGCGAAAACGCTTTGCTGATTTTGCTTAGAGAACCAACCTGATTTAAAGGCAAACGCACAATCCGCGACTGCTCGGCGATAGCTTGTAATATCGACTGGCGAATCCACCAAACAGCGTACGAAATGAATTTAAAACCTTTGGTTTCGTCAAATCGTTTGGCAGCCTTAATCAAGCCGAGGTTTCCCTCGTTAATTAAATCGCCTAATGTTAAACCCTGATTTTGATATTGCTTTGCGACTGACACCACAAAACGAAGATTGGTTTTGGTGAGTCTTTCTAAGGCCGCCTGGTCGCCTTCGCGGATTTTTTGAGCAAGAATTACTTCTTCTTCGGCTGTAATTAAATCTACCTTACCAATCTCATGTAAATACTTATCTAACGACTGCGATTCACGATTGGTAATTGATTGTGTTATTTTGAGTTGTCTCATTTATTGATTAATACCCCTTTAAAAGTTTGCAAAGTTAAGAAATTAATATTCCTACCGAATTTTTGAGAATAAGTTTGGTGAGTTTATTAAAAGAAATTTTTAAAATACGAAAAAAATTAAGTACAAAAATAGTGCCCGAACCGCCGGAAAAAGCGGTTTTAACATTCATCAGACTTTAGAGCTCTCCCGAAATGCAAAAAAATAATTTGTGTTTTCAATTAAACGAAGTTTGGGCGGATTTAACATAAAACTCATGTCAGGTTTCTGTCTTTAAACCAAACTTCATCAGGTTTGGCCTGGAAATTTGTCATTATTTCCACCAGCTTGTCAGGTTGCTGATCTGACAGCACCAACCGGCGGTTAATGGGCTTCAAAAATTTCCGTTCCACCATCAAATCCATTTGCAGCAAAAGATGATCATAAAATCCATCTACGTTTAACAAACCGATGGGGCTTTTGTGCAGGCCCAGTTGCAGCCAGGTAAGCACTTCAAAAAATTCTTCGAGGGTGCCGAACCCGCCTGGCAACGTAATTACCCCGTCAGAAAGATCAGCCATTTTTTGCTTGCGCTGATGCATATTTTCGGTAACGATGAGCTCAGTGAGGCCGGTATGAGCCACTTCCTTATCCATTAAAAATTGTGGAATCACGCCAACGGCTTTACCGCCACGAGTTAAAACGGCATCGGCAATCAGGCCCATAACCCCTACCCGGCCACCGCCGAATATTAGCGTAATGTTTCTGTTGACAAGCACATCCGCCAGATCATTGACGGCCTGTAATAATAAAGGATCGCCGTTAAAGTTGGCTCCGCAAAACACACAGATTGATCGCATTCTTTAAATAATCAGTTATCGATTGGGAATTGGCAGTCGGTTGGAAATTCGTAATTCTTAAATCTAAATTCTTAATTGCTAACTACCTGCTATAATTCGGCGCTTCTTTGGTAATGGTTATATCGTGGGGATGGCTTTCACGCATCCCGGCTGCGGTAATCCTGACAAAGCGGGCATTCTGCAAATCTTTTATGGTCGCTGCTCCGCAATAGCCCATGCTGGCTTTCAGGCCCCCGACAAGTTGATACATTACTTCGGCAAGCGGGCCTTTAGACGATACGCGGCCGACAATTCCTTCGGGAACCAGTTTTTTAATATCGTCTTCCACATCCTGAAAGTAACGGTCTTTAGAGCCCTGCTCCATCGCTTCTATTGAGCCCATACCTCGGTATGATTTGAATTTCCGGCCTTCGTAAATAATCGTTTCACCGGGCGACTCTTCTACCCCGGCAAATAAAGAGCCGGCCATAATGGTACTGGCACCCGCGGCAATGGCTTTGGCAATATCGCCGGTTTGCTTAATCCCGCCATCGGCAATTACGGGTATTCCGCGACCGTGTAAGGCCTTGGCACATTCGTAAACGGCGTATAACTGCGGAACGCCCACACCGGCAATAACGCGGGTGGTACAAATTGAGCCGGGCCCGATGCCTACTTTCACCGCATCGGCACCTGCATCGGCCAACGCCCGGGCAGCATCGGCAGTGGCAATGTTGCCAACTACCACCTGTAGCTCCGGAAATTTAGCTTTTACTTCTTTTAGTTTATCAATAACCCCTTTAGAGTGACCGTGGGCAGTATCAATGGTAATTACATCCACGCCCGCTTTTACCAGGGCAGCTACACGTTCCATTGTGTCGGCGGTTACCCCTACTGCGGCACCAACCCGCAATCTGCCATGCTCATCTTTACAGGCCATGGGGAAGTTTTTGAATTTTTGGATGTCTTTAAACGTAATCAATCCGCTCAAGCGGCCTTGCTGATCTATGATTGGGAGCTTTTCTATTTTGTAATCCTGCAAAATTTCTTCGGCCTGCAGAAGTGTGGTGCCCAGGGGTGCGGTAATGAGGTTTTCTCGGGTCATTACCTCCGCGATAACGCGTTTCATATCTTTTTGAAAGCGCAGATCGCGGTTGGTTATTATACCTACCAACTTCCCGTCGGGGCTGATAACTGGGATGCCTCCAATTTTATGCTCTTTCATAATGATAAACGCATCAGAAACCAGCGCTGTTGCGGGTAGGGTAACCGGGTCCTGAATCATTCCGCTTTCAGACCGCTTTACTTTACGTACCTCCTCTGCCTGTTCTTTAACCGACATGTTTTTATGAAGCATGCCAATGCCTCCGGCCTGCGCTATGGCAATTGCCAAACCCGATTCTGTAACGGTATCCATAGCTGCAGATACCACAGGAACATTTAAGCGGATTTTTTTGGTAAAAAAGGTGGACGTATCTACATCGCGGGGCAAAACTTCTGAGTAGGCAGGTATTAGCAGAACATCGTCGTACGTGAGACCTTCGGCGACGAATTTTTCGGGATCAAGTTGCATGGCAAATAATTGAGGGTTTATTACTTGCCGGGCAAAGATAAAAAAATTGATGGCTTTTGTAGATATTAAACGGTAATCGACTGATTTGCTGCGGTAATAAAAACGAAACTTTTTTTTAGGAAATAAAGAACAATACCAATAAATTATATATTAGCGAAACTTTAATTTTTTCATTAACCTACCTTCTCCTTTATGATTAAACATTTACTCCTGCTAGTATTTTGCTCCACCGCTTCGTTTTCATCAATTGCACAGCAATCTGGAAAGTCGTTTGTGGAAACTCCGGTAAAGTTCGGAAAAGTTGAACTTGCTGAATTTGAAACCAGGCCCGGTGGAAAAGACTCAGCTGCATCAGCCATCAAACTATTTGACAAAGGCGACCTGCGGTTTGAGATCAACAACAAAACCGGTGGTTTCAGGTACGTTTTTTCTAAACATACCCGCATTCTGCTGCTAAAAAAAGATGCTTATGACCTGGCCAATATTGAAATTGGACTTTATAAAAGTGACCAGCAGAACGAAGAGGTGCTCACCAATTTTACCGCCGCCACCTACAATAAGGAAAAAGGTGAAATAGCCACATATAAACTTGGGAAAGACGCCAAGTTTGCCGACAAGTTTGACAAAAACACCACTATTAAAAAATTTACCCTGGCAAATATTAAAGAAGGGTCTATCATTGAATATCGCTACGAAATCAAATCTGATTTTATTTTTAACCTGAGAGACTGGAAATTCCAGGGTTCGATTCCAACGTTGCTAAGCGATTTTACCGTTACCATTCCAGAGTATTTCAATTATAAAAAGCTGCTTCGCGGTTTTGCACCGGTTACTATGGTGGAACAAAAGGAAATACCGCAAAATTTCTCTGCCTCAATTACCACCGAATCGTTTAAAACAGAACAAATTGCGGTTAAATGTAATTCTGCCGTAGAAAGATACGTGGGCACCAATATCCCGGCGCTGAAAGATGAGCCTTTCATCACAACCCTGGAGGATTATATTTCGAAAATTGAGTTCGAGATCAATTCTACTCAGTTTCCGAACAGCACCCGCAACTCGTACACAGAAACCTGGGATAAAATCATCAGCAAATTA
>JBGTBV010000288.1:0-7054 GCA_041749185.1 Daejeonella sp.
TGATTAGCCGCCTCGATTCCCATTGAAATAACTTTCCGGGTTTCCAGCGGATCAATAATGCCGTCAACCCATAAACGGGAAGCCGCGTAATATGGGGTGGTCTGACTGTTATAACTGTCGGTAATTTCTTTCAGCAAAGCATCTTCTTTCTCCTGAGTGATTACTTCGCCCTTTGATTTTAGGGATGCTTCTTTGATTTGCAATATAACTTTTGCTGCCTGCGAGCCGCCCATCACCGCAATTTTTGCTGAGGGCCAGGCAAATATTAAACGCGGATCATACGCTTTGCCGCACATGGCGTAATTGCCCGCACCGTAGGAATTTCCAATAACGATGGTAAATTTAGGAACCACAGAATTAGCAACCGCATTCACCATTTTAGCACCGTCTTTAATAATTCCGCTCTGTTCAGACCGGCTGCCAACCATAAAGCCGGTTACATCCTGCAAAAAAACAAGCGGTATTTTCTTCTGATTGCAGTTCATAATAAAGCGAGTGGCCTTATCGGCAGAATCTGAATAGATTACACCGCCGAACTGCATTTCGCCGGTTTTGCTTTTCACCACTTTACGCTGGTTTGCCACAATGCCAACCGCCCAACCGTCTATTCGGCCAAGGCCGCAAATAATGCTTTGGCCGTACAGCTTTTTGTACTCTTCAAATTCAGAGTTATCTACCAACCGGTGGATGATCTCCAGCATATCGTATGGTTTCTCCCTGCTCTCCGGCAACAAACCGTAAATTTCTTCGGGGCTTTTTGCCGGCATTTTTGGTTTTACTCTATCGAAACCGGCGTTTTGCGGAGCGCCGAGCATGCTCATGATATTTTTAATAGAATCAAGACAAACCTGGTCGTTGGCATGTTTATAATCTGTAACTCCCGAAATTTCGCAATGGGTAGTAGCACCGCCCAGCGTTTCGTTATCAATGTCTTCGCCTATGGCTGATTTTACAAGGTAGCTTCCCGCAAGGAAAACCGAGCCGGTTCCATCAACGATCATCGCCTCATCACTCATGATAGGGAGATAAGCACCACCCGCTACGCAGGAGCCCATAATAGCCGAAATTTGAACGATACCGCTGCTGCTCATGATGGCGTTGTTGCGGAAAATGCGGCCGAAATGCTCTTTATCAGGAAAAATCTCGTCCTGAAAAGGCAAAAATACGCCCGCCGAATCGACCAGATAAATTACGGGCAGCCGGTTTTCCATGGCAATTTCCTGGGCACGAAGATTTTTCTTTGCCGTCATCGGGAACCAGGCTCCCGCTTTAACGGTAGCGTCATTGGCCACAACCATACACTGACGGCCAGATACGTAACCAATTCCTGTTACAACTCCCGCCGACGGACAACCGCCCACATCCTGATACATATCTTCGGCGGCAAATGCCCCTATTTCAAGCCATTCGCGGTCAGTGTCTAATAGGTAGGCCACCCGCTCGCGGGCCAGCATTTTGCCTTTATCTCTCTGCTTTGCAGCGGCCTTTTCGCCGCCGCCGGCATATATTTTCTTCAGGCGGTTTTTAACCGCATAAAGGTCCTGCTTGTTGATGTCTTCGTTTCTGTTAAACTCTAAGTTCATGGCAGCAAGGTAAGCTAAATGTTAAAAGCAAAAAAACACAAACCCGGCAATAATGCACTTTGATGCGATCAAATGTACATTCTACACTTATGTAGGACTTACTGATCTTCTTTCAAATTAGGCGGTGAGGTCAGGTTAAGCATTGTATCTAATTGTTTGATTCGCAAAAATAATGTTAAACCTTTTTTAGAGCGCCTTCCGTATACAAGCGAAATTGTTGTGTATAAAAATCGAAATAACGCTATCAGATGAAAAAAAGTAAGATCCTGGTTATTGAAGACGAAAGTCTGATGAACCGTACAATGGAATTTCAGCTAAAAAAAGACGGTCATGAAGTCGACACGGCATTTGAAGGAAAAACCGGCGTTTCCAAAATTGAAGCCAACCAGTACGACCTGATCATTCTGGATATCATGCTCCCCTATTTAAACGGTCTGGAGATTTTGGCCAAAATAAAACAGAATCCGGCCAAGAAAAATATCCCCGTAATTATTGTGTCGGCAACCGGTTTGGAAGACACCGTGCTTGAGGGGTTTAAGCTGGGCGCCAATGATTTTATCACCAAGCCATTCATCCTTTCTGAATTTTCCATCCGCATACGCCGCTTATTGCTATCCAACTAAGTAAACCGAATGGAGAAACTTTACTTTTTCCTTTCCGGATTTTTGACCGATTTCTACGAGAACCGCTTTCAGGCCTATCCGCAGATCGTTAAAATTGCCTACGCCGGTATTTTTATATCGTTTACCGTAACCAGCTTATGCTATTTATTGGTGTATTTTCGGCGGGTTAACCAGGCCTACATCGGTTCTAAAACAGATAAATGGAAAGCTGAGATCGAAAATATCCTTACCGGCTCTGTTATTCAATTTAACAGCGAGGACTATCAGCAGGAGGATATCACTGAAATAGCCGAAAACCTGCGGAAACTTCCGATGCATAAATACATCGTACGGCAGATTGTGGTTAATGAGCTGATGTTTCTCCACAAAAATTTTTCGGGAAAAGTGAATATCCTGATCAGCAGCGTTTATTTGTTGATTGGTTTGGATAAACATTCCAGACGAAAATTAAAAAGTTGGCGCTGGTACATCAAGGCCGAAGCGATTGAAGAACTTTCTGAATTTGGTATCCATGAAATAGCTCCGCATTTTTTAAAGTACGTAAACAGCAAAAATATTACGCTGAGTATGCAGGCACAAAGCGGCTACCTGCAGGCAAGTAAGACAGATCCCTTTATCTTTCTCGATTACGCCAATCAGAATTTAATTCTCTGGCATCAGATCAATCTGATGGAAATCCTCAACCGGAAAAAAGACATCGAAATACCTGCTTTCAGTAAATGGTTCACCTCCAAAAATAATTCGGTGGTTATTTTTTGCATCCGGCTGATGGTGAAATTCAACCAGACAGATTGTGTAAAAGATCTCATCAAGTTGGCGCATCATGAAAATGAAGAAGTGCGAAAGGAAATGATTGCCGCTTTTGGCGATATGAGCCTGGTGGATTACGAGCTGCATTTAACCATCCATTTCAGAAATGAAACCCTTCCCTGTAAAATAGAGATTATTAAAACGATTGGCAAAATTGCCTCAAATGATGAGCTGAACTTTCTGAAAAACTTACTGCTTGATCCCGAATTTCAGATCAGGTTTGAAGCGGCAAAAGCCATTCGGAAACATGGCGAAAAGGGTGAAATGATTTTGTTCGATTTATTAGAAAACCTGTCCGTGGAGAACCGCGATGTGGTGCTTCACGTGCTTGATTCAAAATTATCTGCCTGATGGAAAACCTGATCAACTCTGTAATACTGCATTACAATCATTTCATTTTCATCTTCGCCGCATCTATCATGTTGTGGTATCTGGTTATTTCACTCATTTCCATTCGTGAAATAATGTTGTATAAGCGCAAGAATTCATTCATTGACTTTAAAAAACTTTTAAACTCGCCTTACACCCCCCCCATTTCTATTATCGCCCCGGCGTTTAATGAAGGTAAAACCATTATCAGCAATGTGCACTCACTCCTGTCTCTGCAATACCCGGTTTTTGAAGTAATTATTGTAAATGATGGAAGTTCTGATAGCACGCTTCTAAAACTCATCAAAGAATTTAAATTACAACTGGTAGATTTTGCCTACCACACGCACATCAAAACCGGGCCGATCAGGGGGATTTACAAATCAGCCAATCCGGCGTACGGCAAGCTTATCGTTCTCGACAAAGAAAACCGAAAAAATAAAGCCGATGCGCTAAACACCGGCATCAACATCGCCTCGCACCCCTATTATGTTTGTTGTGATGTGGATTGCATTATTGACAACAAAGCGCTGCTGAAATTAATAAAACCCATTATTGATGAAGAGAAGCAGGTTATTGCGAGCGGTGCGGTAATACGTATTGCCAACGGCTGCGAAGTAGATCAGGGATTTCTGGTAAATGTGAAAGCTCCTAAAAACTTTTTAACCCGCATACAGGAAGTGGAATACCTGCGCTCTTTTCTGTTGGGGCGCATGGCCTGGAGCCGGATTAACGGACTCATCATCGTATCTGGCGGTATTGGGATTTTCGAAAAGAAAATCGCGGTAGCGGTGGGCGGCTATGATACCAACAGCTTTGGCGAAGACATGGAAATGACGGTTCGGATGCGCAAGCACATGAACAATCTGGGCATTAAATACATGGTTAAATACATCCCCGAATCCTTATGCTGGACAGAAGTACCTCCCAACCTCAGCATCTTTATTAAACAGCGGGTTAGGTGGACAAAAGGGCTGGTGCAAACGCTTTTAGACCACAAAAAGATGTGGTTCAACTCCAAATATGGGCGTATGGGCTGCCTGAGTTTCCCCTATTGGATATTGTACGAATGGCTGGCTCCAATTATTGAGTTTTTTGGGATACTTACTTACATCTATCTGATTGCAAACAGCCTGATTGATTTTGAATTTTCAATTGTGCTATTGGTGTTTGTGTTCTCGTACGCGGTAATGATTACCACCATCAGTATTATTTGGGAAGAATACACCAACCAGGTTTACAAAACCAAAAAAGAGATTTTCCAACTCATGCTCACCATTTTTTTAGAACCGTTTTTCTATCATCCCATCATTATTCTGGCCGCTTTAAAAGGCAATCTGGACTTACTTTTTAACAGACAGCATAAATGGGGAGACATGGGCCGCATGGAGATAGATGCCGAACTGCCGGCCCAAGCCCAAACCGTAAAAAGTAACCCTAAAACTAATCTCGGCGCACAAAAAATGTCGCCGGCGGCTTAATACCCACGCTCAATTTCTATGAACTTCAAAGCATTCTTAACCGTTTTCATTTTAAGCGGAACAGCACTCACAGCCAGTTCGCAAACGCTCTCGTCTGATGAATTGCTGCAGGCATCACAAGCCGCCGTTCGGCAGGAAAAAAACTATCCGAAAGCGATTAGTTTATTAAAACAAGCGTTGGAGCAAAGCCCGGATTATGCGGATGTTCGGATATTTCTCGGTCGGGTGTATACCTGGAATGATTTTCCCGACAGCGCCCGGGCGCAGTTTAAAACTGTACTCAGTAAAGATGCAGGCAATTTAGAAGCGTACAGCGCCAGTTTTGACCTGGAATATTGGAATGATCATATTCCCAAATCATTAGAAGTAGCCGAAGCAGGGTTAAAAATCCATCCGAACGCACAAGAGCTGGTGGTGAGAAAAGCCCGTGCCCTGAATGCGCTTGACCGGTTACCCGAGGCCTTACGTTTAACCGCTAACTTTTTGAAACAAAATCCGCAGAGTGCCGATGTTGCCGCACAGCTTCAATCTTTAAAAGAAGACAACCTCAAAAACGATTTTACGTATGGCTATACTTTCTCATCATTTGATAAACGGTTTGAGCAACCCTGGCACCTGGCCAATATTTCTTACGGACGAGAGACGGCTTTGGGCTCGCTAAATTTTCAGATAAATTACGCGAACCGCTTTAATACCAACGGTTTAGAATTTGAAACGGCTGCCTACCCTGGTATTGCCAAAGGCCTTTACGCCTATGTTGGAGCCGCCGTTTCCGGGAGTTCTATCTTTTCAAAAAACAGGTTGGGCTTATCCCTTTACAAAAGTTTACCCTACAGTTTTGAGGCAGAAGGCGGCATACGCTATTTAAAATTTAGTTCGGCCACTACGTTGTATGTGGTTGGCTTAGGCCGATATGTGGGCAGCAGCTTTATCGGTTTGCGGTCTTATTTGGGGCCCGACGAAAACGCACTGTCAAAATCTTTCAGCCTGTACTCCCGGTTTTTCTTTAGTGATGACCGCAACGATTATTTGGGCATCAGCGCCGGAACCGGCTTTTCGCCGGATGACGCCACCCGCGGACTCTACACCAGCAACCTCAAAAGCTTTAAAACCGCCGTTGAATATTCCCGCAACGTATCCAAACGACTAACGCTTTCTGCCAGCGGAAGCTACATTAACGAAGAATTCAGAACCAGCACCTTCGGCAACCAGTTTACCATTAGCGCCGGCATGCAACAAAGGTTTTAAGCCGTTTACGGCACCGGGCTTCCGGCCAACACAAGCCTCAAGATCGTACTTCACGCATAAAGAGAGTCAGCAGAGCACCGTTATTGATCTGCTTGATGACTTGGACTTGTAATTGGTTTCCAATACATTTAGAAAACTATTGTGCGTACAATATCCGTTTATATGTGCAGGTATCCTGCCAATTTGGGGTACTTAGAAACACAAAAGTAGAAACGATACACATATATAAACAAGTTAGCGGGCATTGTAAAAATCCTAGCAAACGCAAACACGACCTGCATCAATGGAGCTTACAGACGAAACTTGGAAAAGTCATAAAGGAGGATACAGAACATTGTATGATGCATCTGTTGGGTTGAGACAATTGGAACAAGCAACAAATCCCGAAAAACTTCAAGATATATTTGACGAGCTCTGGAATGAACTTCACCATCAAGGAGATGTTGGTATTGCCTCTTACCTGACCCTGCCTCAGCTTGTGCGAATTTGTAAAGCAAAGGAAATATTTGACTTCAATTTACTAGGACTTTGCTGCGTCATTGAACAACAGAGAAATTTGGGTGATAATCCCACTTTACCCGATGAATTCAGTGAATATTATTTTAAGGGACTTCTAGACTTGAAAGCCCTCGTCCTGACCAAAATTAGCAAACAATTAGATGACTCGGTTTACACTCTTTCCTTGGCGACTCTTGCTACTTGTTCAGGTCGACATAAACTTGGAAAGGCAATTATGGAATTAGAAGACAAAGACATAATGGATGAGTTTCTCGAACAGTTTTAAAAAACAACGACCCGCTAATCGAGTAGACGGCCTCACCGCTTGTAAGCGATGAGGTGCGCCTCTCACACCACCGTACGTACGGGTCTCGTATACGGCGGTTCGATAACTGATGGGGAAACTTTCAGGTAATATTCAAGCATGGATTGGTAACCTTGT